>JAACSU010000007.1:410840-739812 GCA_010119145.1 Candidatus Gracilibacteria bacterium | reverse complement strand
TTCCACTACTTGCTCAGGATGTTGTTCCGGATGTATTTGTTGGAGTACTTCCCGTAGTTGTACCAGAACTTGTTCCAGTATTTCCGCTAGCTCCCACGGTATTTCCAGTCGTAGAACTTCAGGTATTTCAAGGAGAAGAAACAGGAGTATTTCAACTTGTATTTCATATTACTGCTGTAGATGTATTACTATTATCAGTTGGGATACTATTTGGATTAGGATTTGTACTTGCAGGAATATTTTGAGTTGGAGTGATAGGGTTTGTAGGATTTATAACATTTGTTGCTATATTTTGATCAAGTTGAGTTGCAGGTATTTCTTGTATATTTTGAATCATTAATTCCTGATTATAGGTATCTAGGAGTATTTGTAATTCTGTGTCTATAACGAGTTCAGGAATCACCGTACTATCATTTGTTTCTATAGTATTGGGAGTTTGAGTTGTTTCTGTAGTTTTGGGTGTATTTGTGTCAGGTCAACTACTGGGTGTGCCTGAATTTGTTGGGGATTTAGGAGTGTTTGGAGATGTGGGCGAGATGATAATTCATTTTTTTTCTACTATATCTAGTATGTTTTGTTCTGTTTTTGTGAGCACTTCTCAGGCATCTTGTTTTTGTTTAATGTCTTTGAGTATTTCCATTTCTGGTGAATCTAGCTGAGGAATAATTTCTCAGTTTTCATCGTAACTTACTCATATATCTTCTGGTGAATCTATTCAATCTGGAGTGTTTGTATCACTTGTTTCAGCACTCTCTCATTGTTGAGTGAGAGTTGTATCTGTTAAGGAAGCTTGAATTTTAGGTGCAATAAAAACATATGAACCATAGGTGACTCATACCAATCAAACAAAGACGATACTAGATATGACGATGTTATCTAAAATACGATACCACATATCACGCAAAAAATTTGTGAGAGCGTACCAAGTATTAATAATAAAATCTAAAAATTCGCTCATATTATCTATAGGTAAGTGAATAATTATCTATCTCTGATCCAATATTTTGCAAATAAAGAGCAGGGAATCACTGCGTATTTAATCAGCCAGCGACAATATTTTCTTTTTCAATTCCATTTACTCAAAATGTTATAGTATCATCTTGAACTCAGAAATTGAGGGTACTTCCATTACTAATTGGGTCGTTAATGTTTGAAAAGATAGAATCTACCCCTCAAACTCTTCGTTTTACTACATAGCCACTCTGTGTTACTTCGAGTTTATAGTGATTATCTAGGTCTGTATAGCGAAGATAAGCAGATATCATTCACGCTCAAAAGTTATCTACTTCAAATGACATAGTGTAATTTGGAGTAGTCACGAGTGGAAAAGGGTCAGGACTGATTACAGAGATTGCTGACGTATTTTTTCTGAGTTTATTATTTTCGATGGTATAATCTCAGGCGACAGCATTTTGTCCGATCCAAGCACCCACTCCATCATCTGTTGTATGTCATCCTATAATCTCACTCCCAGATACATCAGAAAATGTATCTATAAATACTTCAAAAGGAGTCGGAGAGATGATTTCATTTAGGACACTTGATTCAATTTTAATACCATTTTCTTGAAGGAGTTTGGCTGCTGTGAGTTGAAATTCTCGAGTATTAGACATAAATACGAGAGCAGAAAATTTATCTTTTGTTGCAAATGGTTGATAGTTGGTTGCGAGTTTTGCAAGGTAGAGTTTGAGTTGGTTTATGCTACTTATAGTACAAACATCGAGTATTTCGACCATCTGAAATGATTCAGTCGATGCAGTTTCATCGACTAGCCCACTATATGATTGAGGAATATTATAAGAATTAAAAAAGGTATAATTGTAAGAGTCTCCATCAATTATATTTCCACCTGCTGGTATATCACTGAGAAGAATACTTGGAGCTGTTATGACGGAACAATTATTTTCTGAGATGAGTGAAACATCGTAGGATAAATAATTTCCTATAACCAGTGAGCGGAAACCTTGAGATGAAAGAGCATATGACTCTGCAATAATCGGATTATTTCACGCGAAGAGTCATTCTTCTTTTATAGACGCTGCAGAATAACTACGTCGAGTGTTGAGAACCGAGAGACTATATTGCGCTCCTACGAGTGGATCTACTGGAACACTTGAAATTCTATTAATTTGGTTGAGTACTCCAGTTCCTATAACTCCTTGAGTCCACGCAAGACTTCAAGAATAATTAATGGGAATAGGATTATCAGGTAGTGGGTAGATAGCTTCTGTTGTGATATACAGTCACATAGCTTTTTCAATAATCTTCATATCAGAGAGCCTATTTGAGTTTCGTGCTCATTTCAGAAATGAACCATAACTTATAAATCCAAGCGTTCATAAAATAGCAAGTATCGTAATCACTACGATAAGCTCAACTAAGGTAAATGCTTTTGTTTGTTTAAGAAGCACAGGATTTATTCAAGGATAATATCTTTAAATATACCATATATATATATATATATCAATCACAAAATACTGACATTTTTAATGTATTTTTTTGTAATATAAGACTGTTTTACTCATATTTTTAGTCTATGAGCACTTATTTTTTATATTCGTATTATTTACATTTTTGCCTATACTGTGGCAATTATATTATAGTTGAAACATATGTTATTTTCAGAACTGGGAATCCACCCAAAAATACTACAAGCACTCGCAAAACAAGGATATGAAACTCCGACTCCTATCCAAGAAAAAGCTATTCCATCTATCCTTGCTGGAAAAGACTTTATGGGAGCTGCACAGACCTGAACCGGTAAGACCGCAGCTTTTGCCATCCCAACTCTTCAGCTTCTTGCCACAGAAGGGAGACTTGAAAATAGAGGGAGAACTATTAAGTCACTTATTTTGACTCCAACACGAGAACTGGCTATTCAAATCGAGGAAAACATCGTTGAGTATGGTCAAAATCTTAATTTGAAACATGCAGTTATTTTTGGATGAGTAAAACAAGGCTCTCAAGTAGCGAAGTTGAAATCATGAGTAGATATATTGGTCGCGACTCCAGGTCGACTCCTTGATCTTATGCAACAAGGGTACATAGATCTCAGACATATTGAAATATTTACACTTGATGAAGCAGATAGAATGCTCAATATGTGATTTATAAACGATGTACGCAAAGTTATCGCAGCTCTTCCTGCAAAAAAACAAACACTTTTGTTCTCAGCAACGATGCCAAAAGAGATTGTACATCTCGCAGATTGAATCCTACATAATCCAATAAAGGTAGAAGTAACACCTGTTTCATCAACAGCTGAAAAAGTATCTCAAGGAGTATTTTTCGTAAAAAAGTCAGATAAAAAACTCTTGCTTCAAGAAATACTTAAAAATGAGAAAATGACTTCGGTTCTTATATTCACGAGAACGAAACATGGGGCAGATAGAGTCGTAAAAGATTTAGATGCTGCTGGAATTTCAGCTGCTGCTATTCATGGAAATAAATCTCAAAATAATAGACAAAGAGCCTTAGAAAATTTTAAATCTGAAAAAATCCGAGTGCTCGTTGCAACAGATATAGCTGCTCGAGGAATAGATATCGATGAACTGATGTTTGTGATAAATTATGAGCTGCCAAATGAACCAGAAACATATGTTCATAGAATTGGTCGAACTGGAAGAGCTGGAAAAGATGGAGTAGCACTCAGTTTCTGTGATAGAGAAGAGTTTGAGTACCTTATGGACATAGAAAAACTTACGGGTCAAAAAATACGTCGAATGGAAAAACATCCTTATCATGTAGAAATCAAAGGACCAATTTCAAATGCTGAAAAGAAAAAAATAAACGCAGAAAAAGAAGCGAAAAAACAAGCGTATAGAAAAGAAAATCCAAGAAATTTTTGAAGAGGGAGAAGATAATCACACACACAAAAAAAACTCATCAATATGATGAGTTTTTTTATATTTCTAATTTTTACTGTATAGATAGTCAGTTTTTAAGTTGAGTCTGAGTATCAATATTAACACTTCCATTTATATTTTCTCAAATACTCGCATTTGTTTGAGTAGATGTATTAGACTTCACTTCAGTATCAGTCTTCACTTCAGTATTAGTATTTGCTTCAGTAGAGCTTTTAGATACTCACTCAATTCAAGTGTTTATGGTTGAATCTAAGATTCAGTTGATCTGAGTTTCTAAGTTTCAATTAAGTTCTGATTTTATATTTCATTCTAGTTCTACTCATGTATCAATAGTAGAATTAATGTTTGATTTAATATTTGAATTAATATTTTCTTGAACAGAAGTTTCTATAGATTCTCGATTAGTAATAGCATCAATTGAACCAGTCATGTTTACAGAAGTATTTGAACCAGTCGTATTAACAGATGATTCAACGTCGCTATTAAGTTCTCAATTGGAGTTTATTTCAAGAGATTGTATGAGTTGCTTTAATTTTATATCAAATTTTGCACTTGTTTTTTTTCTTGCTCCGTCAGTCATATGAGATTTTTCAACTTCGTATTGTGAGTTATAGAGTGAAACATCGTTCTTAATTTTTGAATCAATAATAGCACTTAGTTTTCCTTTTGCAGCCAATCGATTTCTTTCTTGAATTCGTTCTTCGATTCTTTCAACTTGTAGTTCTGCTTCATTTTCTGCTCAAACAGTGAAGGCACTTTCTACATTTTCATTTACATGTATTTTAATAGGATAGAGTATATCACCGGGAAGTGAGCTATTAGCAGCAAATGATGCACCTCATGCAAAAATAAGTGATATTCATGTAATAATTGTAACTATCATAGTCTTCTTGTTATCATATATAAATCGAGAAGCATTTTTTTGTTCTCAATTTATATGACGTGTGAGGGGAGAAGTTATTACATTTTTATTCGAGTTATTTATTTTTTCTGATATATTTTGCCATAGTAGAGCCTTTTTATCAGAAGTTAAATGAACAACTTTTTTTATATGTGGGAAATTTTTATTCATTGGTTTCGTTTGGATCAATAAGATGTGAACTTACTTTTTCTTTTATTCTGTGAAGTCTCACAGTGAGCGTATTTACTGGGATATCATATATTTTAGAGATTTCTTTTGGACTCAGCTCTTCAACATATCTCAGTAAAAATATATCTTTTTCAAAGCCATCGAGTCACGCAAGTATTCTATATACTTTTTCGACTTCGAGTTTTGCGTGGGTAATATCTTCTATATTACTTCCTCCTTCAAAGGTATCTCCGTGTACATCTATATGTTCATCTAGTGACACAGACTTTTGTTTTCGGTAGTAATCTATAATTTTATTTCATAGTACTTTATAGATATATGCATTCATATTATCTATTTTTTTTCATGCTTTGAGTTCGAGAGAGAGTTTATAAAATGACTCTTGAATTAAATCTAATATTTCCTCTTCTTGAGATTGGAGTTTAAAATACGCAAATCTATAGAGACCATCAATAGTACTTTCATAGAGCTCTTTTATAATTTCATTATGGTTTCTATTCATTAGGACGGATGAGAGGAGATATTATTACAAATATGACGTGGTAGAGTGATTTTTATTACAAAAAAGAACTATTTTAGAGTTTCTCACTCTGTAAAAACAAAATATAGATAAACACAAATACTCTAATAATACATACTTATTTTTAGATATTTTATTTTAAATATGTTAGTATCAGAGAGATAAAAAGAATTTTACTGGAAGACCATAACGAGTCAATATTTTAGTTTTTTAAAAAAAAATTCATGCTTACAGAACAAATATCATATCATGATGCAGCTTGGGATATGAGTCCTGATACTGGCTTTCCACGAGATAAATGCCAATTAGTACTCGTGTTTAGTGCTCCATCACTGGTTTGTAATGCTGATATATATGATTTTGTGAGAGCGAAATACCCACAGGCACATATCATTACAGTCTCAACATCTGGGGAAATATATAAGGAATTTGTGCGAGATGAAAGCGTGTGTGTCAATGCACTGTATTTTGAAAAAACTCAGATAGTAGTTCATGAAACCGAAATAGATGCTATGTCTGAGAGTTATAGTAAGTGACAAGAACTTGCTCAGTCACTTCTAGGAGACAAGCTTCGACATGTTATTGTTTTTTCTGATGGACTTCAGGTAAATGGATCCTCTCTTATTCAAGGAATGAAAGAAATACTGTGAACATCAATCGGGTTAACAGGATGACTTGCTGGTGATTCTGCAGACTTCAAAGAAACTTTTGTTGCACATAATAGAGTACCAAATTCAAAGAAAATGATAATAGTTATTGGTTTTTATGGAGAATATTTTCAGGTTGGTAAATGATCAGTTGGAGGCTGGGATAGTTTTGGACAAAAAAGACTAGTCACAAAATCTCAGGATAATATTGTCTATGAGCTCGATGAAAAACCTGTGTTAGATTTATATAAAACGTATTTATGAGATCAGGCAAAAGACCTTCCAAGTTCTGGTTTACTCTTTCCTCTTAATATTTATGAACCATGATCTGATACTAGTGTGGTACGAACCTTGCTCTCTATCAATGAGGATGATAAAAGTATTACTTTTGCCTGAAATGTACCACAAGGATACACCGCACAACTGATGAAAGGGAATTTTAATAGAATTATAGGGTGAGCGGCTCAGGCAGCAGATACAGGAATCACTTGAATGAAACACTCATCTTTTGCTCTTCTAGTAAGTTGTGTCGGGAGAAAGCTTGTGCTCTGACAAAGAAGTGAAGAAGAGATAGAAGTTATTCGTAATATCATCGGAAACTCAGTAGCTATAGGTTGATTCTATTCCTATTGAGAAGTGTGACCCTCTGAGCATGACATTCTCGATTGCCAGTTGCATAATCAAACAATGACACTTACTTTATTCTGAGAACTATAATATTGTATGTTAAAAACCTTACTTGAGAGACAAATATGAAAATATTTATCGGAATTTAGTCCAGAAGAACTGAGTAAAATGGACGTGTTTTTTTGAGCCATATCTGACGCATATCGATCATTTGAAAATGATAGAATTCTCATGGAGCGATCACTAGATATTAGTTCCTCTGAGATGCAAGAAAAAAATGAAAAACTTCAAATTAATGCACTCCAAAATGAAACTATTATTCAAGATTTGCTGGAGTCTATCTCAAATCTTGATGCTTGATCTTCTTTTAAAAAGAAAAAACATATTGAAATATCAGAACTCACTTCCTATCTTGTAAAACTCATTCGAAGAGACAAAAAAAATATAGAAAAAATTATACAACAAGAAAAAGATACCAAAAAACTCAATATAGAATTACAAAAATTTCAACTAGCTGTAGAGAATGCATCGGATTATATTTCAATTATTAATCTTGAAAAAAAAGTTGTATTTTGAATACTTCATTCCTTGAAGCTACCTGATTTGATGTTGAGGAAGTACTGGGTAAAAATCTTTGAGATACCATTCGAAGAGATGAAAAAAGAGACAAAATTGAAAATATTTATGAATCTTTAGAAACACAAGGACTTGGTATTCAAGAGGAATTGGTCACCACAAGAAAAAATGGTTCGCAGTTTATTTCAGAAGTATCATTTACTCCAATATTTAATTCACAAAATATTATAGTATTTTTTTTAGTGATTGAGCGAGATATTACTAAAGAAAAAGAAGTAGATGCCATGAAAGATGAGTTTCTTTCCATTGCTTCTCATGAGCTTCGAACCCCTATGACAATTATTAATGGGTATAATGAATTATTACTTTCTGGGTCATTTGGTGAAATTACAGAGCAACAAAAAAAATATCTTCTCAGGATAGAATCTAATATTAATAACCTCATTAATATAGTAAATGATATGTTGGATATAGGAAAACTAGAGTCAGGAAAAATTACATTTGAGTATGAATCTTTTTCTCTCCATGACCTCATAGATGAAGTATATTCATTTTTTAGAAGAATGTGTGAATCAAAAGGACTTAGTATTTCTTATTCAAGCCAAGAGCTAGAAGTTTATCTTGATCGACAAAAAATCAAACAAGTCCTCAATAATCTTGTAGGAAATGCGTGTAAATTTACTGAGCAAGGAAGTATAATGATTTCAACAGAAATACTTGAGTGAGATACTATATTAAGAGTCAGTGTTACTGATACGTGATTAGGTATTGCTGAAGAAAATAAAAATAAGCTCTTTAAAAAATTCTCACAAGTTGATAATTATTTACAAAAAACTCAAAAAGGGACAGGATTAGGCCTCTCTATTTGTAAAACTATTATTGAATGAATGAATGGAAAAATAGATATGAAACCGTGTCTTGATCATCCTGGAAGTATTTTTTATTTTGATATTCCTTTCAAAAAATAAGAGCTATGAGCTCTTATTTTTTTCTAAAAATGAAATTACTTTTTGTACTACTTGTGCCCCAGTATAGTCAGATTTCACCAAGAATAAATGTGCTCATAATTCAAAGGTTTTGTGTTTATCTGATTCTTGTGAAAGATTGCTACACACTATAATGGGTGTGTTAATAGATGAGTGATTTTTTATAGTTTCTAGGACTTCAAATCCATCCATTTGCGGCATCATAATATCGAGTAATATGATATCTGGAGATATTTCAAGGGTTTTTATAATCCCGTCTAAGCCATTGAGTGTAGAAATAACTGTAAATCACTGTGATTCAAAATGTATCTTGTATATTTCTTGTATATCCTCATTATCCTCGATAATTAAAACGGTTCTATTACTCATATGAAGGAATTATTATGTAACTCATAAATTATGTAACAATAATATCATAATCTTTGAGGAAATCAAAATTTGCTGAATTATTCACTGGTGATTTTCAAGTTTAGTATTCCTGAGAAATAAATGATGGTGGATTTTAAAAAGTAATTTCTGGAGTAGAATTAATTATTTTGGGTTCAATTCAAAGTTCTAGAAAATATAATTGATAAACTGCTCAAAAGATTCACTCACTTAGATTAAATCCTAGTTTTTCAGAGTACTTATGTACAAGTACATTATCAGCTCATTCTATTTCTATAAATGTTTTGAGACCAGGCCATTCATCTAACATAAAGTATATAGAGTCATGAGTTTTCCATGTTTCTCTATATATTTCTTGGTAAGCTTTTATTTTGAGTCATAATAATAATAAAAGTTTTTTCATCGTTTCAAAGTCTTGAACTTCTGTTTCTAATTCTTTATTCAAAGGGTATTTATGAAAATTATATTAATAGAACTATAACTCTGATTTCGCTATATACAAAATAAAGCCCTTTCAATAGGGCTTTATTTTTATTATGTAATTTTTGGTATTCCCACGGAGAATTGAACTCCGATCTCAGCCTTGAGAAGGCCGCATCCTAACCATTAGACGATGAGAACATAAGAAAGAAGTTTCCTTCTTTACAATTGTACTGAAGTAGGAGATTCTGATTTATATATCTTAACATACTTATTTTCAGCATCTGTGAATTTCCCTAATACTAGGACGATTCCATCAATGAGCCACCATATTCAAAGTCAACCAAATGTAATTAACATGATAATTCCAGATACGATTTTTCAATTGAAATATCTATGAACTCCAAACATACCGAAGAAAAACCAGAGTATCATACTTATGACCCAGTTTATATTTACTGTTTTTTCCATATCAATATTGTAAGAGATATAAAGAGAAAAAAAATCAAGAGTTTGAGCTCTTGATTTTAAATGAGCTTATGCAGCAAGTTTTTTTCTGAGTTCTTCGAGAGTCATATCATCGATATCTGTTGTAACACCAGTAGCTCGAGCTGTACCCATAAGAGTTTTCATTGCTCCAGCAGTATCCCAAGCATTAAGATCAGGCATTTTTTCTTCTGCCAATGATTTTAAATCATCAAATTTTAGGTGACCAACTTTTTCTTTTTGTGGAAGTTTAGATCCTGATTTAAGATTAAGTTTTCCTTTAATAAGAGTACTTGCAGGTGGTTGTTTAACGACGAATGTAAATGTTCTATCTTCGAAAACAGTGATGACAACAGGAAGTTTTACTCCCATTTTATCTTTTGTTCGTTCGTTGAATTGAGATGTAAATTCTTGAATAGGTACCCCGTATTGACCAAGGGCAGGTCCTACTGGAGGAGCTGGATTAGCTTGTCCTCACTTGATTTGTAACTTTATATATCCTTTCACTTCTTTTTTAGCCATAATATTTCTATTTATTTATAAGTAATCGAGCTCTTATGAGCTCATATCTGAATGAAAAATATATATATTTTTAAACGACGGATTGACGGGTATATATCATTTCCCCCAAATATATGTATTTCTACCTGTATCTATGACAAGATAGAGGATTTGAGAAGCGGGTTGATTGTATAAATTTACAGTTAAAATGCAAATTATTTCTGAGGATTTTCTAAGTTTGATTTTCTCATGATTCTGTTCAGTAACTTTTCATTTGAAACGACAAGGACTCAAACAATGGTGAGAATACACAGAGCAGATACTTGATCAATAACAGCGGGTTTATCAGAAAATATTATACCAAAGAGTGCCCATATGAGAACGAAACTTGGTATGACACTGAGATACTTTTTATAGAGATAGAGTACAACAAATGTTCCACCTACAAGCGACAAGACCGTGAGTACAAGTGGACTGAAATACATATCTTTAGCTACAAGGAACAGATGAGTGTTCGCGAGGGAGGCTACAATTATCCATCCTAAGAATAAATCGAGCATATATTTAAAATATTTGTTTTCATTTCGAGAGAGTACAAAATTGAGACTGAGGATATACAACACAACATACATCACAATCAAACTCGTAGCTATATAGAGATATTGAGAAGGGATCAGCCAAAATGAAGAAATGATTTGAGCTGATGCAAGTAAGTAGGCATTTTTTGAATCTAAACTCGTCTTTGCAAAAAAAGCTTCGTATATTCAATATGCTATCCACGTGAGATATATAAGTCCCCAAATTGAAAAAGTAAAAGCTGCGGGAGTGATAAATGTTGGGTACAAGGCAGATACTTCTCATTGATTATAAAATCCTAAAGGAATAGCACTCACAAGAGATGAGATGAGCACAGAAAAAATTCCTGACACGAGGAGAATATATCGAGAATACCACATAGCATTACAATTTAATAAATATACATAATAACATACATAAAATATGTATGAGGTCTGTAGTATTTATAAGTTTAAACAATCAACATTCAAAACTTTATTTGAGAACTTATCTATTTGGATTGGTTGATACAATTTGCTCCTCATAAAATGAAGCAAGGACTTGGATTCAAACATGTTCTGCTCCAGCAAAAAAGAGTCCTTGTCCGACAGCAGAGTTAAGGAGTATATATTTTTCTTGTTCTGTGAGTTTAAATATGTTTTGTAGTGCGTCTATAGAAGCACTTGATTGTTTGAGTAAGAGTTGAATAGATGAGTTAGAGATAATAGGTTTTCCGTAGCTACTTGCTGCAAAATCCTCCACATCTTGAGTGATAGTAGTGATTCAGAGATTATATTTACGTGCTCGTTTTACAAGTCCAAACAAGAACTTAGCAGAGTCCTCGTGTTGCATAATATTCCAAGCTTCATCAATAACCATGATACGTTTTTTGTTTGAACTACGTACTTTATTCCAAATATGGTTCAGGATTACATACATAGTCGTTGGTCGAAGTATATCGTCGAGATCTCGAACAGAAAATACTTGGAGTCACTCTTTGAGGTCTATATTGGTTCGTTTTGAAAATATTCAGGCAAATATTCCACTCGTATATTTCTCCATTCTGGTTACGAGAGAATTTGCACCATCCATCGTTTCTAGGACGTCTTTGAGGTCTTGCATAATTGGCACTTCTTTTCACTCTATATTATCATCTTCAATGGTAATTCACTTAAGAGAGTATGTGGTGATGAGTCATTTTTCCATAAGTGATTCTTCGTCTGGGGTCATTTTTCCAAGCAGGAGATTCATGAGACCAAGCAAGTTTATAACTGATGATCTAAGAAGATCTCATGGTTTTTCTTCATGATCTTTCATCCCAAGTGGTAAATCAAAGGGATTGATTCTCTCATTTGAGTTAAGACTCACATCGAGATAACTTCCTCACACGGTATCCACCAATGGTCTATACTCATTTTCAGGATCTATTACTATGACATCGATTCACATCATGAGCATTCTGAGTATTTCAAGTTTCACGGTAAATGATTTCCCAGATCCAGATTTTGCAAATACAACCATATTTGCATTTTCTGATTTAAATCGATCGTAGAGTATGAGGGAATTATTATGAGTATTCACTCAATAGAGTATTCAGTCGTCATGAGAGAGCGTAGAACTTGAAAAAGGGAAGGTAGTTGAGAGTCCTCATGTTGAGATATTTCTATACACTCCTAAATCATCCTTTGCAAATGGACCTGTAGAAATAAATCATTGTTCTGCTCGCAGAAAACTTTGTTTCTGAAGGACATTTCGACCAGCGAGAATAGTTTCTATATCTTTCCCAATTCTGTTGAGTGATTCTTCCGTATCTGAGTACACCGTAATATAGAGACCCATATGAAAGTATTTTTCCATACCACGAGTGAGTTTAGCTCGTAATTCTTCGACGTCTTGAATCTGAGCTTCAAGCCCTGGATCATTGATGAGTCATTTCTCTGCATTGATACTTCGTTCAGAATGGAGTTGAGTGAGTCGTTTACGGAGATATTTTTGTACAAAGGCTGATTCAATTGGATAGACGTATAAACTCATATCAAACTTCACATCCCAGTTTATAACCGGTGAAAGCCAGTTTCACTCTAAAAAATTTGGATATGAATAGACAAAAAATGTCTTTGCAAAGGTGTTATTTATTCTGATCTTATCTTGATACACTTTGAGAAAGGCTGGTGAAATAGCATCTTTTACGTAGGCAAGAGCTTCTTTGTACTCTTTTTCAGCAGCGAGTATATTTTTATTTTCTTCAGAGTTGGAGATTTTTTTTCAGTCTTTTGAGTCTTTGGGAGTTCACTCGTCTTTTCAAGATGGTAAAAAACCTGTAACATCTCAGGTGTATCTCTTTCAAACGAGTTCAATAAGTTTTTCTTGTCGATTCACAAATGATGATTAGAGGGTGAAAAATTAGAAAGTATAGTACTCCAGAGCCCTCGTTTGTAAAGAAGTGCAATCGATATATGCTTTACAATTATTTTTTTATATGAAAAAGCAAGTATTACTTATTCCATTGCCAATCTGTAATTAATTCGTCTGACATCATTTCACTGCAATCCTCATCTTTTTTATAACGGTCTGAAACATACTGAATAGTCACGAGAGTTATATCATCCAGTTGAAGATGTTTGTATCACATAAATTGTGAAAGAGATATAGATATATTCTTGAATACACTTCGTGCGGTTTTGAGTCTCATTGTTCCTATTTCTGGTGCTTTTTCTATTGCTTCTATAAGTCTATCTTCTCCAAACATTGTTTCATTTCCATCTCTTTTGCTTTGGTTAATCGCTTCAGTGATTCCATCACTGTAGAGGATAATTATATCATTTTCTTCAAAGGATATTTCTCGTTCTTTGAGGAGTTTATGTATATTTTTTGTCATACCAAGTGCCACTCATCCTGATTTTATTTTAAAACACTTGTTACTTTTATTTTTATAAATCATCAGATACTCATGTCAGGCTCCAGTCATATAGAGTCTTTTTTCTTCAGCGTTCCAACGAATCAGGAGCATACTCATGAGGAGATTAGCCTTTACTCGAGGTTTAATGATATCATTTGTAAGAGCAAGAATTTGGTTTCATTTATGACTTACTATTGAAAAACCAGACACGAGTGCGTTCACCATCATCATAATAAATCACGCTCCAACCCCATGACCCGTCGCGTCTCCTACGTATATATAATAGTTATCTCACTGTGGAATGATATCAAAACTATCTCAACCTATTTCTGCTGCAGGTTTTGATCTCGCGACAATTTCTAGATGTGGAACAACTGGAATAGTTTTATGAAACAGTTTTTCTTGTATTTCTGCTGCAAAATCGACCTCAGATTTTATTTCCTTTCCGTGAATAAACTCTGATTTTATGTTTTTTAGTGTACTGAGCGTCTTTCTAAAAAAGAATAAAACATAGTTAAGATGGGGGTTAATTGTTTTTTTAAAACTTATTTCTTCGTCCCTCAGTGACCCTACGAGAAACTTTTTAATAGTATATTCGAGTACCAGGATTGGTTTATCATAAAAGAGATAAAACACCCCTCTAATGATGAGAAACTGAATAAGTACAATGAGAAAAATATTAAAAAATGAGAAAAAACTCATATTTACAATATCTCAGGCAATGATGTAGCTCACAAATATTCCTATTCCTAAAACAAGAAAAAGAAACATACTTATGAGATAACGGAGAAGTTTCATATATATATTTAAAATCTACTAATTAAATACTAGCACGTAATTAATTTTATTGCAAAAAACAGGCTTACTTTTTTGTTTTCAACACGACTTCTGAAACGAGCGTTGATTCATAAAAAAATCAAAATATAATTTAAGGGTACTACAAGAGTATAAATTAATGAAATTCCTGTAATTATGGGACGCAAAACGTACAAAAAAAGAGAACAAGCATTTTAAAAACACATTAATATTTATTTTTTTATGGCATCGGAAAACATAATCACTTCCATAGATATAGGAAGTTCAAAAATTAGAACATTGGTTTGAAGTTTTGCAGAAGAAAAATCTCGAGACTTCCATGTACTTGGAGTATGAGTTTCTAACTCACACGCAATTCGTAAATGAAACATATTAGATATGGAAGAATTTAAATCCAATCTAGATAACTCACTAGAAGAAGCAGAAAAAATGTCAGGGGAACAAGTAACCTGAGTAAATATTTCTTTTAACTCATCATCATTTGATGTTATAACGAGTAAAGGAATTATTGCAGTATCATGAGATGAAATATCTCAAGAAGATATAGATAGGGTCCTTGATATGGCAAGAAATGGAGTTGATCTTCCAAATAGAGAAATATTAAAAGTTGTTCCTGAATACTTTATAGTAGATTTAGAAGAAGGGGTTAAAAATCCTATTGGGATGTCAGCTCGTAAGCTGGAAGTTATCGCTCATATATTTTCAATGAATAAAAATATTCTTTGAAATATTAAAAAAGCAGTGGCTGATGTCGGGATAGAAATACATGATATGTATCCAAATCTCCTCTCTGCTCCGGAAGGAGTTCTCACAAAAAGACAAAAAGAGCTTTGAGTTGTTTGTATAGATATGGGAGCTTCTACAACGGGGATAACAGTCTATGAAGAAGGCTCATTAAAATATTCAGTAGTGATACCAATAGGATGAGATAGTGTTACGAATGATATTGCACTTTGAGCTCGAACATCAATAGATGTAGCTGAAAAACTCAAGATTCAACATTCTCAAATTTGACTCGACGAAGCTGGAACCAAAGAAAAAGAAATTATGATGAAGGATATCTCTTCATCAGAAGAATGATCTATCACAAATATATATCTCTCACAAATAGTTACTGCAAGATATGAAGAAATATTCTTTTTTATCTCTCAGGAACTTAAAAGAATTTGAAGAGATGGAATGTTGCCAGAATGAGCAATTTTAGTTGGTGGATCTGTAAAACAGCAGGGGATAATTGAGATAGCTAAAAAAACTTTACGACTTCCTGTATTCATAGGTCTCCCAGTTGAAAAAGAGTCACTCACAGAAACCTCTATTAGTGATCCAGTATTTTCATGAGTGGTATGAAGTCTTATACTTTGAAACAGATATTCTTATAGAAGATCTCCACTTAATTTGAATATAAGCTGATTCTTTTCGTCAATTGTGAAAGTATTTAAGAAAATGCTTCCATAATTCTTACTTAAGTCCATTATTATTACAATATTTTACATTTTATACAATATACCCATGCCAGTTAAAAGAGATGATAAACTAAAAAATTTACTATCAAACAAACCACAAAAAAATACTCAATCTTGACCAGAAGAAGTTCAAATTTCAGGTTCTATTTCACCAGTTGCTAAAATCAAAGTAGTATGAGTTGGTGGTGGTTGAAACAATGCTGTAAACAGAATGATTGAAGCGTGACTTGAAGGAGTTGATTTTATTGCAATGAATACAGATGTTCAAGCACTGTATAGTTCACTTGCTGACAACAAACTTAATCTCGGTAAAATGATTACTGGTGGACTTGGAGCGTGAAGCAGTCCTGATGTTGGGAAAAAAGCAGCAGAAGAGTCTCGAGAAGAAATTAAATCACTTCTAGAAGGGGCTGACATGGTATTTATCACTTGCGGGCTTGGTGGTGGAACTGGAACCTGAGCTGCCCCGGTTGTAGCTGAAGTAGCAAAAGAACTCGGTGCACTTACCATCTGAGTTGTTACTCGACCATTTAGTTTTGAGGGGCACAATAGATCAAGTAAGGCTATGGATGGTTTTGATTTACTCAAAGAAAAAGTTGATACACTTATCACGATTCCAAATGATAGAATCCTTTCTATTATAGATAAAAAAACTCCACTTCTTGATGCATTTTCAATCGTGGACGAGGTTCTTAATCAGGGGGTACAAGGAATATCTGACCTTATTACTCAACCAGGACTTATCAATGTCGATTTTGCCGATGTACGAGCTGTAATGCACTCAGCAGGTTCAGCACTTATGGGAATTGGATATGGTTCTGGTGAAAATAGAGCGGTTGAAGCAGCCCGAAGTGCTATTGATAGTCCACTTTTAGACTTATCTATTGCAGGAGCAAAGGGACTTCTCTTTAATATAACTGGTGGAACTGATCTTTCTATGTTTGAGGTTGATGAAGCTGCAAAAGTAATCACTGATTCAGTTGACTGAGACGCAAATATAATCTTTGGTGCTACTATTCGAGAAGACTACGAAGGAGAGATAAAAATCACTGTAGTTGCTACTGGATTTGATGAAACATCTAATAAAAAATACCTCGAACAAAAATCAGAACAAACAAGAGGAGGAAATAGTTCAGGTGGGTGATTTGGAAAAAGAAGTGTTTCAGATTCACGAGTGCTTCCAGCTCAACCTCAATCTAAACCAGAAGCTGGTAATATGAGAGATGGAGAGGATCTTGATATTCCAAGTTTTCTTAGAAAAAAGAAATAAACAATATAATACTATACATTGCTAAAAAGCAGAATCAAGTGATTCTGCTTTTTAAATTTAAAAAACTTCTTACACTGTTTCATAATATTATACTAAAACCTTTATGAAATGAGATATCCTTTCAAAGCATTTACTTTAGTTGAGCTTATCGTTGTTATAACAATTCTATGAATTTTAGCTACTGTGTGATTTGTTTCCTATACGAATTATCTCACATCATCTCGAGATTCTAATAGAATATCTCAAATAACAAATCTCTCAGATTCTCTCCTTCTATATTCTACTCGACGTCAACTTCCTCTTCCAACAGATGCTGTTACTATCAGCGCAAGTTGAGCCAATAATATTATCTCATACCAATGATATCTCTCAACAGAAATACTTGAAACTTTAGAGTATACTAATGGAGGAATTGATCCAAAGGATGGCACATTTTTTACGTATTATCTTATGAGTGATAGAAGAAATTTTCAACTCATGGCTTTCATGGAAGAGAAATCTTCTCTCGCACAAAACAGATTTTTAAGCAAGCCAATAGCTATAAATAAATCTTTTGCTCTTGATTATAGTAGTAGATATCCAAAAGTATACGGAAAGAAATTATGAATTTTAGTTTCTAAAGATGAAAGCACCCTCAGTACTCCAATACAAAATATTGAGTGACTATCACAAATTGATATCTTGAATAATACTTTAGTTCTTTGAGCTCATGTGTCTGATACTAAGAAATACACTTGAACCTGATCTCGATTAGTTTCGGGAGCTATTTCAGTCTTGGTTGGTGATAGATATGATTCTTGTAAATCTATTATTGAAAATAAGTCTTTTAGTCAGTATATAAATGCGACCTATACCATCACACAGTGAAATAAAAAGATTCAAGTTTATTGTGATATGACCTCGGATTGAGGAGGATGGACAATGATAGCTCATGCTATTTGAGAAGATACTTCTCTCATGACTCATGATGACATCAATAACTGGGTACCAAAAAACTCTGAAAATTGTAGTCTAACTCAAGAATGCTTGAGTTCAGCTTGAGAAACTCTTGATACTTGGTCTGATCTCATGGTATACACACGATGATATAAGGTAACATGAACGGAGTGTAACGATAAAAATTTGAGTGTGAAATGATATACACAACTTCCATATCTCGATAAAGTGAGTTCATCAAATTGGGATAGTTTAACTCATGGAGCACAAGGAAAATGCAACGTCTTATCGGAGGTTTCACAAGGACTTGCTATTCCTGATATATCAACTAATTCAAATTGGCCTATTCGAATGTGAATAAAAACTACCTCAAACGATAGCACGAATGAATATTCACTCTTATTTTATGGTCCAAGCTATATTCCTCAGGGACTATGAACAAGACGAAATTCTTGAATATGAAAAATGGATAATTTCTACAACTGAGATATGACTTGACAAGCAGAGGCTTGGCATGGAGCGTCTGTAAATGAACAAGTGTGGTTTATTCGATAAATAATTATTAAGAGAGCTTATTATAATAAATATAGATTTGCAAAATAAGATATCAAAAATATAATAGAGGAGATGTAATAGAGGAAGAAACGGAGATTTGGAAACAAGTCTTCGTTTTCTTTTAAAAAATATTAAATAATAATTTAAAATATGTTAGACGTACAAAAGATTCAAGCAGCTATTAACCTTATTGCTGCAGAAAAAAAACTTCCGAAACAAAAATTGGTTGAAATTATAGAAGCAGCACTCAAGACTGCGTATAAAAAAGATTTTTGAAATAAAGACGAAGAGGTAAATGTTCATTTTGATTTAGAGTCTGGAGAACTTGAAATATCTGTTGAAAAAACAGTGAAAAAAATTGTGGAGGACCCAAATACTGAAATATCTTTTGAGGATCTTTGAGATGATGCTGGAGATTTTGAAGAAGGAGATGTTATTGAAATAGATGTAACAGATGAAGTACTTGCGAAAGATGGTGACATTTTTGGGCGAATTGCTTCTCAGGCTGCAAGACAAGTTATTATTCAAAAAGTTGCTGATAGTGAAAAAGAAAAAATCTACGACCTCTTTGTTTGAAAAGAAGGAGAAGTTGTAAATATGAGAGTTGATATGGTTGAGGGAGGAAAAGTAGTATTTGATTACAATGGAAATCAAGTTACACTTCCTAAGTCAGAACAAGTAAGTCGTGATAGTTATGTAGCTGATAATAGACTCTATCTTTATATTGCAGAAGTAAGTCGTGAAGAAAATAGTTTACCAAAGGTAGTTCTTTCTCGAAAAAGAGCGGAACTGGTACCTGCTATTTTTGCAGAATATGTACCTGAAATTGCTGAGTGAGTGGTGACTATAGATGCTGTTGTACGACACGCGTGAGTAAAAACGAAGCTTCTTGTGAGCTCAACGTATGAAGAAATAGATCCAGCAGGAACACTCATTGGTCAAAAAGGTATGAGAGTAAAAGCTGTTATGGAGGAACTCAGTGGTGAAAAAATAGATATTATACCTAATTCAGATGATATTAGAGATATTATTAGTCGGTCACTAACACCTGCAACAGTTGTACGAGTAGAGGAAGGCGATGATGAAGACTCTTTTATTGCATATATTCCTTATGGAGAAAGAGCAAAAGCTGTTGGGAGAGGATGAATCAATGTTCACCTTGCATCTGAACTTACAGGAGTTAAAATATCTATTGAAGAATTAGAACAAACAGAAGAACAAAAAGAACAAGAACAAAACGATCAAACATCACAAAACTCTTAAACAAAATCTAGTATGAAGGTAATATTTTTACAACATGTACTGCATGTAGGAAAAAAATGAGAAATCAAAGAGGTATCCTCAGGGTATGCCTCTAATTTTTTATTCCCAAAAAAATTAGCACAAGCCTATACTACAGATATAGCAGATAAAATTAATTCTGAAAAACAAAAAAAAGAATCAGATAGACGAACACTTCTATGATCAAAACAAGAAATTATTGATGAATTGAGTGGAAAAGTATTTGAGTTTGAACTTCAAGCTTCCGGTGAAAAAGTACACGGGAGTATTCAACCAAAAGATGTTGCTGAGTTTATAGCTCAAAAGTTCCGAATCCCCATTTCAAAAAAACATATAGATTTCGGATGAGTTCATTCGTCACTCAAACACCTTTGAGAACATGAAATCTATATTGATATGGGCTCTAATTTTGCTACAAAAGCAAAAGTTAGAATAGTTGCTAAATAAATACATATGAACTATTGAGCTTTAGACGTAGGTGATAAGCGAGTATGAATCGCAATTTCTGAACAAAATATAGCATTTTCTCATAAAACTGTTCCGAGAGTCGAAATTATTTCTTTTTTAAAGAAATTTTTTTGAGAATATCAAAATATCGAAACAATGATTGTATGATTGCCATTTGATCTCTATGGAAAAGATATGAAACAACTCGATAAAACTCAGAAATTTATTAAAAAATTAGAGAGTATATTTCCAGAGATTGAGTTTATCTGACATGATGAACGTTTCTCCAGCTTCGTAGCTGATGAATGATTTTCGACTCACCGTGATGATATTGCTGCCCAGTGTATTTTACAGTCCTATATAGACACTAAAAAATTAAAATAATTATTATGAATTTTCTCCCAACATTTATTTGAAGTGATTACGTGTATCTCGTGATTTGATTTATTGTTCTTATTAAATGAGCTGATATTCTTGTTTCAGGAGCATCAAGTATAGCTTCTAAACTTTGAATATCACCACTTGTGATTGGTCTTACTATCGTAGCATTTGGAACATCTGCTCCTGAACTCTTTGTAAATATACTTTCAGCGATGCGAGGACAGACAGAGTTAGCACTTTGAAATGTTATTGGCTCAAATATTGCAAATACCTTGCTAGTTCTTTGAGTCGCAGCTATGATTTATCCTCTTCAAGCTAAAAGCTCAACTATATATAAAGAGGTGCCATTTACTCTTATTGCTTCTCTTGCACTCTTCTTTTTAGCTTTCGATGTCTTTTTCTCTGGTGAGACAATAAACATATTAACACGCGGAGAAAGTCTAATTTTTCTTCTTTTCTTTGTTTTATTTTTTGCCTATACCTTTTGACTTGCAAAACAAACAAAAGAAATACCTGAAGAACTTGATTGAATACAGTCACAATCAATGAAAAAATCTCTACTTTATGTATTTTTATGACTTGTTTGATTAAGTCTTTGAGCTGATTTACTCGTTAACTCAGCGAGGAGTATTGCTCTCTCATTTAATGTTTCTGAAACGGTGATTGGTCTTACGGTCGTTGCTCTATGAACCTCAGCTCCTGAATTAGTGACTTCAATTGTTGCTTCTATGAAAAAACAATCAGATATAGCTATTTGAAATGTAGTATGAAGTAATATATTTAATATTCTTCTTGTTTTAGGTCTGACTTGAGGTATTGCCAATCTTCCAGTATCAGATAATTTGATAACTGATATTATTGTAGAGATTCTTTCTATAGTACTTTTGATAATTGTCTTGATGTTTATTTGAAAGAAGTGACTCATTACTCGTATCGAATGAACTTTATTTTTCTGATTATATCTCACTTACATGGGGTACTTGATTTTTACTCAAGTTCTTTTATAAGTTTATTTAAATAATTTTTATCCAATTTTTTGACACTTTGTAAAATGTATGTTTTAATATTTGTGTAGTCATATATTAAACACTAATTTACGAAATATGAAACATCTTGGAAAAATACTACTTTCACTTGCGACATTATTTGCTTTAATTCAAATTACTCATTCGTGAGCACTTGGAGTTGAAAAAATAGATGTACTAGATGAAAACACACTTTCTGTAACTCTTTCAGAAAATCCAAACGTAAAAGTTTGAAACGTTGATGCTGAAATCACTGTATTGAGTGATATGAAGATTAGAGGGGCAGTACTTTCAGCAGATAATGCTAAGAAAATTGATATCCTGCTAGATAATCCACTACAGGCTAACACAAGTTATAGTCTTTTGACTATTAATGGAGCTGAGGGAAGTATAGATTTCACGACTCCAGCAGGAGTAGAAGGATTTATACAAGAAAATATTTCGAGTATTCAATCAGATGATATTGATATGATTGAAGTTATTGATTCGAGAACTCTTACCGTTACTTATATTCAAGACCTCAGTGAAGGAAGCTATGAATATAAGTTACTCGCTGAATCTAAAGTAGATTCGATTGAAAAAGCTAAATTTGATGATTCGTTTCTAACTATTAAAGTAACTCCTCCATTTGTAGGTGAACAGGATTATATTTTAATGATTATAGATATGCAAGATGTTGACGGAAAACATCTCGAATTTGATACAGGGATTTACGACTTTACTACACCAGCATTTACTGCGAGTGTTGAAGTAGATTCAACTTCATCCGGAGCAATATTACCTGCTGAGCAAGCTACAGATACTACAGTAGTTGTAGATGATGAGCTAGAAGTTATGCAAGTAGCTGGAACTGAAACAGCAGAAGTAATTGAGGATGGGGAAATTGATTTAAACGCAGCATGAGCTGAATCTGAAGATAACTTAGAAGAAGTGGCTCTCGCTGCTACTGATACTCCAGATACTGGTGCTGCAACTTGGATTCTTGTTTTCGCAACATTAGTTATAAATAGTATTTACTATATAGCACGAAGAAAAAAAATGCAACTCGCGTAATTAGTTGATATAATTATAAAGAAGTGTTCTAATACTCTAGAACACTTCTTTTTTAATATAAAAATATGCAAGACGTAATAAAAACTGATCATCCAATTCGAGATCAACTGCTCCAAGTTATGATAGATAACAAGGGGAGTGACTTATACATAACCGTTTGAACGTTTCCTGCAATCAAAATAGCAGGAGAGATTACGAGTATTGACGAAGATATGGAGGCATTCACTTGGAAGGATACTTTTGAATTTGCTCAATCTATTGTCGATGAGAACCAGATGGCAAAACTTGATAAGGAACAAAATCTTGATTTTTCATTTAGTTTTGCCTGAGCGAGATTTAGATGAAATCTCTCATTTCAAATGTGAAACTATATGGTGGTAGTAAGACTCTTAAACTCCGAGATTCCAGATATAGAAACACTATGACTTACTGATATATACAAAAATGTTACAAAACTCGGACAAGGCCTTATACTTATCACTGGGCCAACTGGTTCTTGAAAAACCACGACTCTTGCTGCTATGATAAACTTTATCAATACGAATTATAAAAAACATATTATCACCATTGAAGATCCTATTGAATATGTTCATAAACATAAAAATTCTATCATTGAACAAAAAGAAGTTGGAAAAGATGTTCCAGATTATGAAACAGCACTGATAGGGGCTATGAGACAAGCACCACAAGTTATATTATTTGGTGAGATGCGTAATAAAAGAGAAGTAGAAATGGCACTTACCTTAGCAGAGACATGACATTTGGTTTTCTCGACGCTTCATACTCGAAGTGCAGCTCAAACTATTTCAAGAGTTATTGATATCTTTTCTGAAAATGAAAAAGACCAAGTTCGTATGCAACTCTCAGATGCATTGGTAGCCGTGTTTTCTCAAAGACTTCTTACAAGAATAGATGGGACTTGAGTTCATATGGTAAAGGAAATACTCGTTAATAATAGTGCCGTATCCAATCTCATCAGGGAAAATGATATACATCAAATACCTACAGCCATGCAAATGGGGAAGAGAGAATGAATGCAGCTTCTTGAGGATGATATACTGAAACTCATTCAACTTTGAGAAATCACTGAGGAAGAAGGAGTAAAATATGCAAATAATCCAAGAATTATTTTAGAACAAAGAATGTAAAAAATTAGATATAAAAAAAGACTCTCGAATATTCGAGAGTCTTTTTTTATATCTAAGATATTGATTACTAAGAATTAGTAAACAAGACCACCAGAAATATTTTGGTTATTAACAATACCAGTTGTTATAGTAGGTGTAGCAATAATACCATCAATTGCACTTCCATCAACTTGAAAGAAATTACCTGTAACTGCAGAGTTAAAGTTAACACCATCAGCTTGAGGGATTTGACCAGCAATTTGGTAAACAGCGTACCCGTCTCTTGTTGCAGTGTCGCTATCTAGGTCACCATCAATAAGAACTGACATTACGTAAGGTCTTTGAGTGTTTCCAACAGCATAAGAGAAGTTATCTCCATTTTGTTGAAGAGCAGCAAAGTTAACAGCACCAACTTTGTAGTTTCCAGATGCAAGAGCACCAGAAATAGTTTTAACAGTTGTTGCACCAGAATAGTAAACAGCAGTACTAGCAAGTGTGTTACCAGAACCTGTAGTTTGGTTAACTACATTTCCAAGAGTAACTGTACCATCACTGATACCAGTTTCTACAGCTGATGTAAGAGTTCTTAGGTCAGAAGTAACCTTAGAGTTCTTAGCATCTTGAGAATATCCTTGTAGAGATATAAATGCAATTGTACCAAGAATAGCAAGAATCGTGATAACAACGATAAGCTCGACAAGGGTAAACCCTTTTTGTACTTTTTTCATAAACGAAAGAAAGTTACGCAAATAAAATAAAATTAAGTTTCAGAACTTAAAGCTACATACGTAGGTATATAACTGCATAGGATAGTACTCAATATCTTGACTAAAATCAAAATATAACACCTTTTTCCTCTTGCATTTGAGAGTAATTGTTTTTAAAAATGTTGTGTAATAGAAGTGTATGAAAAAAAATACTTCAATGAAGAAGTATTTTTGTAGACTTATTATTATTGGTGTTACAAGTTTTTTGCAACTTCACCCATCGAGAAGAATGGCATCATTATACCGATAATAATTGTACCAACGAGTGCACCAACAATTACGATAACAATCGGCTCCATCATAGATGACATATTTCAAATATATCTCTTGAGCTCGTTGTTATAATTGGTTCCTATCTTTTTGAGTGAGACGGAAAGTGTCCCTGTTTCCTCCCCGGTACTTACTACGTAAGCAAATTCTTCAGAAAAAAGTTTGTTAAGATATACATTTGTATCATAATCCAGGTTAAGCCCCAGTGATTTTGACATAGTCAGTCCAACCTCAACCTCGTTCTTTATACGAATAATTTCACGTTTATAGAGCATATTTGGAACAACCTTACTCGATGTTTTTATTGATTCAAGTAAGAGCACTCAAGCGTCGAGGAGAATAGTAAACGACTTTATGAAATATATGATATTTGATTGGCGAACCACGAGTCCAAATATAGGTGCATGAAAGGCTATTTTAGCAAATACGAGTTGGCCTGTATAGGTAAGTTTAAATACTTTCATTGTTATAACAAACAACACAATTCCAATTATAAGTTTCCACCAACTACTAATAAAGAAGTTTGAAACGGCAACTATAAATTGTGTCAAACCTGGAAGTTCAGCTCCAGCTTTTGCAAAGGCTGCAGTAATACGAGGTACGATAAATACCATCATAAATACCACCATACACAGAGTCAGCACCATTAGAACCATAGGATATACCATGGCTCCCTTAACCTTTCATTTGAGCTCTATACTTTCAAGTAAGTTCATATCTAACTCTTGCAGAATTTTCCCTAATTGACCAGTTTTTTCTCCAACTTCAATCAGGGCAGTGGTCAGTGAATCAAATACTTTAGGATACTGAAGCATTGTTTCATGAATTGCGACTCAGTGATCGATATTATTTCTCATTTCTTCAACGATTCTTTTTATGAGTGGATTTTTTGATTGTTTTAAAAGGATTCAAAGGGCTCATTTTACATCAATACCAGAATTAATAAAGATTGAAAACTTATTAATAAATTGCCATACATCTTTTTGACCAGCATGAGCAAATAAAACTATCTCTTTTTTTGCTTTTTTCTTAACTCCAAACTCCGTTTTAAGTTGTTGTTTTTGAGCTTTCTTTAAAAGAGCGATAATTTTTGCATTATCAAAATTTCAGCCTTTATCGTAAAATTTTCTTTGTAAGATACCCATTTTTTGTTTTTATATGTTTCAATCCTTTGATATAATCTCGTTGCACTCTTGTATAACTGTATTGAAGTCTTTCTTTTTAAAGAGTTCAAGTAAGACATTATATTTATTTTCCAGTTTCGTATTTCTCTGACTTATTTTATATTCCTCTTCGTTGTCTATAGCTTTCTTAAGATAATAATTTATTTTTTTATGAATGAATCATTCTCGGATATATCTTGTAGCTTCTTGTTTTAATTTTAAAAATTCGCCAGTATAATACAATCATTTCAGTGTATTAATAATCATCAGAGTTTGTTTATCTTTTTTTATCTCTTTAAGTTCTTCTTCAAGTTGATCTTTTGTTTTTCATTCTAAACGTTTTACTTCTTTATTGCTCAGTCATTCTTTTGCTTTAATCTTTTCTATTTCATCAGATCACGCATTGAGAAGATCCTTGTCAGAATTTCTTCTGAACATGAGAATAGTAGTATCATCTAAGAAATTACTTCATCCTCTGTAAAGTTTTAAATCTTCTATCAGATCATTATAGATTTCTCTGATGTCTCAGGTTGCTTGTGATGACTGAAGAAATATTTTTTCAAGCCTTTCAATTCCATATATTTTATTATCTTCATCTTTTGCTTCAAGTACACCATCACTATAGGTAAGAACCACATCTTGGTCTAGTAATTCAAGAGTTTTTGGCTTGATGTCTTCTATTTTCTTGATTAAACGAATTCCTCAAGCAAGTCCTCATGCTATAACTCTTTCTATCTTTTTTTCTTTATGTCTATATATAAGAAGAGGCTCATGTCACATTCCAGATATATTAAACGCATTTTTATATTTTTTATCTAGTTCAAAAAATATTCATGTTACAAAGTTTTTACTTTGGAGATTTTCCTTGAGGGTATTGTTCACTATATATGTGAGATTAACAATATCGTCTTTTGGAGCCTCTTCTTGAAAGGCTTTTGAGAGGAGTGACACAATAAGACCTGCTCTGACTCAGTGACCAGTTGCATCTCAAATATAGAAGCTATATTTATTTTTTGTTTCTGTGAATCAAATACTATCACCAGATATCTTATCGGATCAAAGAATCTTTCCAAAAATATCAAATCAGAGCATATTTTTCTTCTCTACTTCTTTGATGAGTCCTTTGTGTATATTTTCTAGCTTTTTCTCAGCAATTTCTAGTTTAGCTTTTGATTCTTCTTCGATGAGAATCTTAACTTCATCCAAAAGTTTTTTTCTATCATACTTTTCTTTCATCCTCTTATGAAATTTTAGTTTTTCAATAAGTTGAGGAATAAATCAATTTTGTTTTTTCTCTTCCTTGAGTCTTTTTCTTTCTTGAGCTTGTTCATTTTTATCCTTGAGTGTTAAACCTGCTAATCGAATAGCTTCAAGTTCAGCGTTGTCACTGATTCGTTTTTTATCAAGACTTTGATTTTTTTGAATACTTTTTAGTATATTTTTTTTCTCTTTTGCATAATAAGTAATTACTTCAGAGTTATCTTTATTATCTTCAAGAAAATGATTGAGTAAATTGAGTGCTTCATTATTATTTTTTGAAGTTGTAAGTTTTCTTACTTCTTGTTTAATCTTTTTAAACCTGATTTTAAATCTTTCTGCTACTATTCTTCTATCGTACTTAATTTTATCTACTTCATATTTTTTTTCTAAAGCAGTGATAGTGAGCATATTTTTTTCAAATATTCTTCTTTGTTTTTGTAACTCTCTATAGTCGTTTTTAATTTTATATTCAAGTTCACTAAACGCTGCTTGTTCTTTTTGCTTGATATCTTGAATCGCACTTTCTGCTAAATCCCATTCTTTCAAGTATATATACGATTTAATAGCCTTTACTGCTTCAGTAAAAGTGTGGATATTTTCTGTATTTATTTCTTTTCTTTTTCTTCAGAACATACTTTGTATTATACGAGTTTAAAGGCTTCTTCAATGGTCGTTTCTCAAAGAGCAGCTTTGAGAATCGCATCTTGTACTATAGTTATCATACCATGCTTCACAGCCTCTTTGGCCATATTGTTTGCACTATCTTGAGCCAATATAAGTGGTTCCAAATAATCTTCAACAATCAGAACTTCATGTATACCAAGCCTTCATTTATATCATGAATCGTGACATTTTTCACATCAAGCACCATGATAAAATTTTATTTGATCAATCTCACTTTCTTCCATAATATCTATAAGAAACTCTTTTATTTTTTTTCTCTTGAGATCTGTAAGTTTGATTTCTGCTTTACAATGGACACACAGTCTCTTCGCAAGTCTTTGAGATATTACCATTTTCATGGCACTTGCGAGGAGAAATGGCTCAACTCACATGTTAATCATACGTTGAATCGTACCAGTTGCAGAGTTCGTATGTATCGTAGATAACACCAAATGTCAGGTAAGTGCTGCTTCTACTGCCAATGTTGCAGTCTCCTTATCACGTATTTCCCCGACCATAATGATATCAGGATCCTGACGAACAAGACTTCTTAGACCAGATGCAAAGGTATAATTGATACCTGGATGAACTTGAGATTGATTGACATACTCGATGTCATACTCGATAGGATCTTCGAGAGTTGAGATATTATATTCAAGGGGATTAAAGTTTTTTAAAATACCAAAGAGGGTAGTAGATTTACCAGAACCAGTCGGTCAGGCTACCAGCATAATACCGTACTTACTTTTGAGTGCTTCTCGTACTTTTTCTAGATTGACGTCTATGAGTCACAGCGCTTCAATATTTGTAAGGTTCTCATCTTGTTTCAAGATACGCATAACCACTTTTTCTCAATAGTTTGTTGGCAGAGTTGAGAGACGAATATCGATATTTTTCTTTGTATTATCTTCAGGACTATACACTATCTTTCCATCCTGAGGTTTTTTATTTTCATCAATCTTAATCTTTGAGAGTACTTTTAGTCTCGTGACTATAGCTGATATATTGTCTCTCCCTATCTTATCAATTAAATGAAAGTCACCATCTTGTCTAAACCGTATGAGAAGAAATTTTTCTTGTGGTTCTATATGTATATCAGAAGCATCAAAAGAAACTGCCTCTTTAAAAATGTTATTTACATATGCAACAACATCTCCAATATTATTCTTTATTGGCATCTCTTTTATCTCGTCACGTTTATCTATATCTGGCATAAATGTTCTTTTTTATTAAGCTACTATTCATAGTACCATATAACTATTTAATATAACAAAAAAACCCTCTTGATTTACAAGAGAGTTATGGTGCAAGTATGTTTTATTGTGATTGAGAATATTTATCTAATAAATAGCTTTTGAGTCTTTGTCTTGAAATTTGTTCATTACTCAACTCAGAATTTTCTTCAGAATTGAGATTATCTCAGATTAATGCTTCAATTTCCTCATCTGTGATTCATGTTTGAGTATCTTCTACTATAGGTACTTCTACCACTGGAGGAACTATTGGTTCTGGACTTATTATTTCATCCTCATCAGCATTATATATATCTAAAATACTTGCTTTATAAATCGAAAATGAGTGTTTTTCTGGAAACAGTATCATTATAGATGCTATAAATATGACACTGAGCGATATAATTCAGATAACAAATCAGGTTCGAGTTTTTGGTGCGTATTTAAAATTTTGGATTTTTTTTATGATATTTACTGACTTTTTTTGAAATCATGATTCGTAATTTGCAAACTTTACTGATTTTTTAGGATCTTTTTTATCATCTTCAAGTTCTTCTTTTTCTTTATCACTTGCAGCTTTTTCTTTAATTTCTTGCGCAGCCGAAGCTTGTATTCTTTCCTCTTTTTTTCTTGATATTTGTCCCAGTATAGATATTTTGTTACTCGGTTTTGCTTCTATTTCTTCTTCAGTAGTGACATCTTCTTTTATTGGAGCTTGTTGTTCCAGTGTTTGTTCAATTTCAGATTCAATTACTGTTTCATTAATATCTTTTTCTGTTTCTGCTTTGTTATCTGAAACTATATCATCAGAGACTAATATATCTTTTTGAAGCTTCACTTCTTCTCAATCTAAAGAAATAGCTACTTTATCTCATTTTTTTTCACTTTCTATTGGTTCTACATCAATTTCTGGAGTTGAAAGTGATTCTGTGTCTATATTTTCAGTTATCTCACGAGTATCAGGTTCTACTTTTTTAATAGCTTTGAGAGATATTTTTTTTATGAGTGGTTTATCTTCGGGTGTTGGTGTACCGTCTTTTCATTCATCATCTCAAGGAGTCAAAATCGGATTGACTTCTTTTTTTAATTCTGAGGCTGATTCTTGTACTGCTGTATCTCCAACAGCAATATTTCAAGCTTTGACTGCATCTTCATCAATTATTTTTTTCTCTTTTTTATCTTTAGACATTGCCTTGAGATTTAAAGGAGCTTTTTTTGTTGTTTCTGACATAATATACTTAGTTAGTAATAGGACATACACTAACTATAAAATACTTTTTTAAATAAGTCAAAAAATATAATAAATAAAAGTCAACATTCTACAAATAAGCACTAGAAAATCATTCTAATGCTTATTTACATAATATATATTAGCTGAATTAAGGTGCTAAACATCAAGTATTTGTAAGGGTACCTGACGAATTGAGAATCTGATACTCATCTGTTGTACCACTTGGACTAATTCATTTTGCAGCAGTGAATATTTCTCAGCAACTTCTATAATCAATATTTTGCCAGTAAGTTGATTGTACATCTAAGAGAGCAGTACTAAAGGGAGTGCCATCACTTTGAGGAGTAGCATTCTCAAAACCATAAGGGAGGTTATGAAATCCCTGATCATACACAAATAGGGTACGATTTATATTTCCGTTCGTAGCTGTTTCACTTGCATTTATTTCTACAGCTCATTGACCACTGAGAGCTAATACAATGGTAGGGAGTATGTTTTTAGAGACGCTTTTATAATTTCATTGCACTAAAGCTAGAGGGGAATCATTGTTTTCTAAGCTCATTGCGATTTGGTATTCTTGTTTGGACCTTGTAACAGAATACACATAAGGTATATCTAAATCTGGATCAAGGGAAAGACTCTCAGCAGTCGATAAACTAACATCATTATTCAAAAATCATTGATTTGCGACTAAAAATCAATGGTTTACTATTTGAAAACTATTTCCAGGAGCAGGAAATGCTCATCTTTGTCTTTTATAGAGATTTAGTTGGGATCCTATAGTTGCTGCGTCACTTTTTCTTTTTCAATCTCGAGCATCAGCAAGATTATTGGTATAACTATAAAATCATATCGTAGTGAGTATTACAAGTATGGTTGCTGCTACAATTATTTCTACCAATGTAAATCAAGAGTCGTTTTTTTTCATAAATGAGTTTTTATTAAATCTTTTACAAGCTAATATTTTTTGTAAGAATATATATGAGAAAATAGACAAGTACTTTTGGTCTACTTAATTCGTTTTTACTTTAAAATATGCTATTGTAGTTACAGTTTTCTTACAAATAGTATAATTCAAAATGAGTACACAAAAAATTAACTTTCAAAAATACGTTGCTTATACATCAATTGCTTTTTTTATAGTTTTTGCAATTCAAACCTACGCTGCTGATATTCCATATACGATATCTACGCAATGAGCTACTCAATCTTGATCAAATAATTCTATTATCAGCACAAACTCAAGTTGGAGTGGAGCTTTGAGTTATGTAAATAAATGAGATAACTCAAGTGTTATATGAAATTATTTTACAGGTATATACTATGATAGTGTGTATTGATTTTTTAAGACTGATTGGTCTAGTACTCCAAGTGAAAATGTAAGAGTTATAGATTCTACTTCAAAATGTTCAAGTGGTTATGGGTATAAGTTAGGTTGATTTGCAAAAAGTGAGGATTTTTGATATGTTGACTTTGACTATAACTCAAATATTTATGTGTACTATTGTGTATCTGATTGAGCTCTTCATGGCTATAGTTACAGTTTGAATAATGGATTTCAAAATTTTGAAGGAATCGCTTTTGAAATACAAAAACAAGCTTCTAATCCATCCGCGAATCCTAGTGGGACATGAGTTTTCGTAAATGACGAATCAACTATTACTCAGCCAGGAACTAACTCTCTAACTCCAAATGAATGAAATGCTATAAATTCTAATTTTACTCCTGAAACAATTCAAAATGATAGTTTTAAGTTTGAATCGGTGAATGAGTCACTTTTTTATATTATTAAATAATCCTAATTTTGTCTATGAATGGTACTAGAAATATAAATACATCAGTGATAGTAATCTTGCTATTATGTTTCGTAATTGGAACTCATGCTGCAGATACAACAGAGGATTTCACAGCTACGAAATCTAGAGTTGATTCCATAAAAAGAATAAACTCATCTCTTCCAAATGTTCCACAACAGAAGTGAAACATTTGAGAAATTGTTTCTAAAATGTTTAATACTAATGGAAGGATTTGAAACTTATATATAAAAGCATTTTCAAATATAACTTGAAATAGTAACAATAATATTCCTCTATGGAATGGGACAAGATTTGCAGCCTCAAGTATTACAAATATTTCAGGGAGGATTGGTATCTGAGTTCCAGTTCCTACTCAAGTTCTTGATATTGCCTGAAATGCTAAAGCAACTTCATTTATTTGACCACTTACTTGAAATGCATCTACAGCTTCAACGCTACAGACAGCTCGAACTATTAATGGAGTGAGTTTTAATGGATGAGCTAATATCACATTACCAACTGTTAATACGAGCGGAAATCAAACAATTAGCTGAACAAAAACATTTAGTTCAACCATCGCTTGAAACATAACTTGAAATGCTGCTACTACTACAAAATTATCGACTCCAAGAAATCTTAGTTTTACATGAGTAGTGAGTGGTTCAGCATTGTTTGATGGATCAAGTGATATTTCACTTACTTCATCGCTTGCAGATAATTCAATAGATGGAACAAAACTGGTAAACAACTCGGTATCTGAAACACAGATAAATGATAATTTTGTTGCAAGGAATTCAACTTTACTTAATGGGAACTCAAGCTCAGAATCGAATGTTTGAGGGAGTGTAGCAGTTAGAAATATTAACTGAGATATTAATGCGAGATTGTTTCGTTCAGAATATGATACTACAAATGCTACTATTTGATTCATCATGACTCAAATAGATACTGCATCCAATAATTATTTTAGACCAAGTACCCCAGCTCAGTTTCGAGCTTGAGTGACAGACGGAGCATATATAGGTATAAATACGAGTTGAGACCAAATTTTAGATGGAACAATAGATGGAACAGAAATTGAAGACAATTCCATTACTTGAGCTGATATAGCTGCTAATAGTATAAATGGTAGTGAATTGGCAGCTAACTCAGTAAGTTCTTCTCATATAATGGATGGCCAGGTTACAGGTGCAGACATTGCGAGTAACACTATTAGTGAAACACAAATATCTGACAGTTTTGTGGCAAGAGACTCTCAACAATTAGATGGTATAAGTGGGAATCAATATACAAGATCAGATGTATATACTTGAACAGACTTTAACGCATTAACTGATTCATCAAGAGTTACATCTATAAATGCAAATACTAATACTCCATTTTGATCGGCCTGGTACAATGTATATAATTCACGTCATAGAGGAGGTATAACTGACGGAAATGCATTTTGATCTCAAATTGCAATTTGAATGACTAATTTCCAAAATAGGATAGCATTCAGAAATCAATCAAGCTGAACTTGGGGAAGTTGGTATGAAATTTTTAAATATTGAGATAGTTGAGATAACATCCAAGATGGAACAATTGATTGAAGTGAAATACAAGATAATAGTATTACGACGACAGATATATTGAATAACACTGTAGACGAAAATGATATATCAGATTCGTTTATTGCGAGAGACTCTCAATTACTAAATTGAGTCGCAAGTTCCTCAAACAATGTCTGAAATACCGTTGCAGTAAGGAATGTAAATTGAGACATCAGTTCAAGACTTTTTCGTTCAGAATTTGCTGATCAAACTTGAGTATCTCAAAGCTCTAGTATAGCGTTTAGAAATAATGATTCTTCGGACAATTTTATCAGATTTGTAGATAGAAATGGACTTTTAGCTTATATTTGAAAGTCTAATGATTCAGATCTATTAGATGGAATTAATAGCACTCAATTTATACGTAGTGATAGTGATGATTCATTTAATGGTAGGCTCTCTCCAGTAAGTACGAATAGTAGAAGAGCATGAATATATTGAATATATGATTCTACTCGAATAGGTCATGTATGGTCCATGTGAACTCAGTATGCAATAGATGATAATGGAGCAACATATTGAAGTTTGTATGGATTAGCGTATAAACACACAAATAATACAACTTGAGGTACCATGGCTTGAGGTCATCAAATTTCTTGGGTTGAAAACTGAGTACCTAAAGTGTCACTATGAGACAATGTATGGACGAGTGGGAGTTTTATTTGAAACGGAGCAAGTATAACTAACATCAGTGGAGATAATATACAAGACGGAACAATTGATGGATCAGAAATACAAGACAATACTCTTACAGCAGCAGATATAGCATCAAACAGTATTACGTGAAATGAACTGAGTAATACCTCAGCATTTACCATGTGAGCAATTACAACGAATGGAAAACTATTTCTAAATCAAGGTACTGCTTATGATTTATGGATAGAGTGAAATGGGACTACTGGGACGAGCCCAAGAAATCTTGCATTTTTATGAGTTAAATCTACTGATCAATTAAGAGTAAATTTTTGATGAGAGTATAGTTGAGGAACGTTAATTCAAGGTAATGTGTGAATTTGAGTATCTCCAACTCAAGCCTTGGATGTAGCTGGAAATATTGATGCTTCATGAAATATAACTGCTTGAGCGGGTATGTTTGTCTGATGAAGTGCTATAATTATGAGCGGAGTTAATAATGTTTGAACGGCTCCAGATATACAGTTTAAGTCTGCTTGAGGTATGGCTGCAGAATGAGGAATGTATATAAATATAGATTCTGATAACAATGAAGCAGATCAAGATTTTTCTATATGAAATGGTACAAATACCGTGAGTACTTGAAAACTATTTATCGTTACCGAAAGTGGGTATAATGGTTTTTGAACTGATACTCCTACGTACCGTATTCAACTTCCTAATGTTACTAATAATAAATGAAGATGACAAGCAAACTCTTGGGTAACGTATTCTGATGGTCGATTCAAAACTGATAAAAAAATTATAGATAACGCACTTTCTAAAGTTCAAAAAATAAATGGTATTACTTATAGATCCATTGAATGAGAAAATGCAATCAACAATGATAGGCAAGTATGATTTATAGCTCAAGAAGTATACAAAGTACTTCCTGAGGCTGTCAGCATATCAGAAACAACAGTTTTGGTAGATTGAGAAACAAAAGTGATACCTGATTATCAGTCTATTTCATATGACAAAATAACAGCTCTTCTGGTTCAAGCTATGAAAGAACAACAACTTCAAATAGAAGAACTTCAAAATCAAATCTTAACTCTTTCTCAAAAATAAAAATATATATAATTTTATTTTTAAACATATTTCTTACAATACTCAATTTACTTTAGAGCTTTAATATTTGAAATACAGAAGTCAGTCCTATACTGACTAGTACTATTATTTATTAAATATTGTTTATGGCACTTACGACTAAAACAAAAGTAAATCGATTTTCAAGCTGGAGAGATTATTTGCTTCCAGCATACTTGATTATATCAGCTCTTATTATACTATTGGTTATTTATAATTTTATAACTAATTCAATTTATGCTGTTTGACTTCAAAATGGAGCGAATCAAGGATACCAAGCAGCAGTTGGTCAACTCATCGAACAAGTAAAAGATAAGTGTGATCCAGTTGAAGTCACTCTTGATAATGTTGCTACTGTTCAAGTTATAAATGCTGCTTGTATTCAACAAGCATCTTCACAACAAGCTGCTCCAACACAAATTGATACTCTTCAACAAGAGGCCACTCAATAATCATAATACATTAAAAAAAACAGTCTCGAGACTGTTTTTTTTAATGTAATTTTTACTAGTGTATGTTAACTAATTCACTTTTACTAATTTTTTAATACTTGCTCTTATAATCTGATTTTCTTCAAGAAATGTGATATCTTCCGTATCAACCCAAAGTGTTTGAGAATATATGTCCCCATCATAGCTATTAATATCAGCAATAAATTCTCCTTGCTCATTGATATACTTGTATCTCTCGTTTGTAGCTCAGGTAAAGATCTCGTATTCTTTTGTAGCAATATTTTTGTAAACATAAAAGACTTCTTTTTCTTGAAGGAGGGAAGTATCAGTATTCTTTACTGCGTTTGATATGTTCTGTTTAAGTACTTGAGTTCTATTGTTATCATTATACTTAACAGTTAAGTCAGTACTGAAAATGAGTATGTTTATAATTCACAACATTACAAAAGAGAGGATGAATACTCATACAACAATTCAAACAAATGACTCTGCTTTCGTATTTACTCGCATTGATAATATATTTTTTTAATTATAATACTTTATATTAAATATAGATTTTTTTTACTATATTGCAAAACTACTCGTGTTTAAACTATGGACAATAACAAAAATGCATTCACGCTCGTAGAACTTTTAGTTTCTATAATTATTTCCACACTTTTACTTTGAGGGATCTTTTATCTTATTAGTGACACGATTCTCGGCATTTCTACTACAACCAGAAATGCTGATTTTTTAATGGATTTTAACAATTTTGCAACTATATTCAATTCTTGAAATATGGTTATAGTGAAAGATGTAGCAGAAAACTCTGGTTTTGACGCAGGATATCTTCTCAATACCCAGTGAGATTCAGGCGTATTGGTAGGAGTTGTAAATAGAGACACGCTTACCCTTGCAGTTGACTCTGATTTTGACATATATTATCCCAACATACTCTGATACAGAGTATTATCTGAATCTGAAATCAGTCAAATTGTTTGAGACCCCACAATTATTGAGACTTTGAAATTCAATTGAGATGCTACATTTCCTGATTTTTATGTGAAAGATTTTCAAATGAACTTTTATAATTCTTGAGATATTCTTGATATTAATTTAAAACTATTCCCAGTGTTTAATGAGGCACGCATATGAGTTGATTGGACTGAAATAAATAGAGAGGATATATTTGAATATACATTGACATTTTAATATGAAAAAAATAAATAATATACTTCGTTGAACTGTTTTAGTCTATACACTCGTGCTTGTAATATTAGGAGTTATCATGGCAACGGTTATTCTCAATGTTGCTGTACAGCTCTCTACAGAGTATGATTTACGAAATATAGATCTCTCACTGAACAGTATAATAAAATCTAAGTCAGATTTAACTTATAAGTACGCAAAGGATCTCAATGCAAATGGAAGCTGATTTGTTGATATTGTAGGGTGTCCTACAAACTATACTATGAGTGGAGCAACTCTCAGACAAACAAATTTAAGCAGTCAACTTACATATACTTGATGAATAATTTCATGTGAATGATCATTTAATGGAAATCCTGTTAGTTTTTATTTTAATTCCGGATATTCAGATCTACAATTTGCACAGTATCTTTGATCACAGCTTATAACAAACTCTTGAAGTACGAGTTGAAATTTTCCAGATGCAGAAAATACATTTATTGACCTGAGTCTATCGTTCCCACTTGTTCCAGACGGTATAGATGACAATTTTAACAGTGATAACTATACTATAAGCTCAACGTGATCTCAAATGTATCCAAATTGATATGTAGATGATGACGCTGGTGCCAGACTCTTATCCTATTGATATGTACTTGATAATTCGTGACTCTACAATATATTTTGGTCAAATACTAAAATGAAACAATATATTGAAAATAATTCGAACAATACTGATACTATCTATAAGAAAATACAATGACTATCAAATTGATATCTCAAACTTGATATTAACAAGACTTTTAAAGCAGTTTTATACATCATAAATAAATCGAGTTATGATGAAACAAATGAATTAATAATTCAAAATACATTAGTTTGAACAGGCGAGCTTGCTACTATCTGATACTTACAAAATGACATGAGTATAGCCTCTGGGACCTGATCTGCCTTTCAATTTGATTTTACTAGTTTTGATTACGCATTATTTATAGAAAATACCTCAGGATCTGGGGCTCTCTTGTACAAGGTACAACTCGAGGATGCACTCACAGGATCATGAGTATATATGAATCCATTAGATGATTCTCAAACAGGAATACTCTGATATTTAGGATCTCATATACTCATAGATGCAGAGGGGAGACTTATTTGAGAACAGCTTGAGAACTTCACTTTAAAATAATTTTCAAATTATAGATTTTTCTTTATAATTCTTCCGAAATCTCTTTTTGAGAGCTAATTCTTTATTGTTAAAAATTTATGGACCCCTCGATATACTTTATATTTATTTTATTGTTTGTGTTGTCTGGATTTTTTTCTTGAACTGAGATTGCACTAATGAGTCTTCCAAGTCATAAAATCGAAAGTATTGTGAAACAAAAGCTGTTTGGGGCAAAATCCTTAGCTATAATTAAATCAAATACTGATAGACTCCTTATTACCATTTTGGTGGGAAATAATCTTGTAAATGTTTATACAGCTGCTCTTGCAACTCAAATTTCACTCACATTTGCTCAAAATTCTTGAATGGAGGAGGCAGTAGCAGTCGCGATTGCTACCTGAGCCATCACTTTTCTACTCCTTATGTTTTGAGAAATAATCCCTAAGAGTTTTGCGAGTAAAAATGCTGAATCAATATCACTTCTCGTATCTCCAGTATATAGATTTCTCATGATTCTTTTGTTTCCAATTATTTGGATTATAGAAAAAATTATCAAGTTATTTACAGGAACAGCTAAACCAATTAGTATATCTGATGAGGAAATAGAGACATTTTTAGATATGTGAAGATCTTCATGAACGCTTGAGGATGATGATCATACGAGACTCAAAAATACGCTTGAGTTTTCAGATACACTTATAGAGGAGATTATGATTCCAAGAGTGAAACTTGAAGCACTTTCAGATGAAAAAACCGTATCAGAAGCTCTTGAATTTTATATGAAACATACGCATAGTAGAATCCCAGTTTTTCATGAAACAATTGATGATATAGTTGGTATTATCACAATTCGTGATCTACTCAGAGAAAAGTCACAAGGGCACGAATCTCGTAAACTCTCAGAACTTCATTTTAAAAAGCTTATCAAGGCTCCGCTCAGTCAACCTATAGATGTATTACTTGAGATATTCAAAGAGAGTAGGCAACATATGTCTATTGTTATTGATGAGTATGGTTGAGTAGCCGGAATAGTAACTCTGGAGGATATTATTGAGGAAGTTTTTGGTGAAATTCATGATGAGACAGACTATGAGACTGATGAAATAATTGAAAATGGAAACAATAGTTACACTATAGACTCATCAATTTCTATGGATGATATACTTGAGGAGTTTGAACTTGAATTTTCAGATATCGGTTTTGATGAAAAAGAGTTTGGTTCTGAGACGGTAAGTTATATTTTGACTCATGAACTTGAAAGATTTCCAGAAAAAAATGAAACTATATGTTTCAATGTCCTAGATGATAAAGAAGAAGCAAGTTGAAATACGCTTTGTTTTACTATTTTAGAAGTAGAGGATGCTATGATAGGAAAAATAGAAGTTACACTGAATCTTGTAAAATCTGATCTCGAATGATAATTCGCTTATCCTCATTGTGAAATTTTAGCATCGTATCAGTTATTATAACTCAATAAGGTTTTCACAATTGTGAGAATCTTTTTTTTGTCCGTGGGAGAAATATACTTTTGAAAATCTTTTCAATAAAATTTCAAACTCGAACTCACTTTAGTTCACTTTGTAGATGAGTTATTCTAGAATTATCACTCTTTTCGGGAGTAATAATATTTTGATAGGAGTTAGCTTTTTGAAATTTTTCAAATGTTTCATTCTTATTTATGATTGGAACAAGCGTTTGTATCCAATAAGCTAAATATACATCATTTTCAAGAGCAATTTCACTGATATCTAAGTTCTGCTCAGATATAAAAAATGAAAGACAAAATTTTCAAGCATGATTGTACTTATTTTTTCTTTGTCAGGTAAGTATCATACTTAGTGTCATCATTATTCTGGCAGTCCAGAGTCTGTTAGTTTTTGAAATAATAAAAAGATCTATATCAGAATCTTTATTTGTTGCGTTCATAGCAAGTGAATTGCAGACACATATACACTGTATTCAAGGCAATGAGTTAAATAATTTTAAAAATTTTTCTACCTTTTTCCATAAGCTCTTTTCATGTTCATTTTTTTCACTTTTTACTCATAAATGATTTTTAAGCTTTTGAATATGAGTGGTTGAGATATTTTGCATAAAAAAATTTGATTATTGAGAGACTTTGTCATAGTATATGAATAATACCTAATGTTTTAAATTTTTTTACTTTCTTCTTATGAGATTTCTTTGTGTGAATTGTAGTTACATATACGACGAGTCCCTTGGAGAGGAGTCTGATGGAATTGATGCTGGGACGGGCATTGATGAAATTAGCGAGGAAGTACATTGTCCCTCATGTGACTGAAGTTTCGAAGATTTTTCACCTATAGAAGATGAAGTTTTGTATGCTGAAAATCCTAAATATTTAAATCAAATAGAAAAAGAGCATATCCCATCAATTGTATACCAAGATTCGGAAAGAGTGGAGGTGCAAATCTGAGAAGAGATGCATCCTGTTTGAGATGATAATAGAATCACATCTATCTATCTAGTTGATGAAGAAGGTCATATTGTTGAGGAGATATTTATAATGGAGGAAGAAGATCCAGTGGCTGAGTTTGATATATCATGATTGGACTCATATGAAATACGAGCAAGTTGTTCTCGTCACTGACTTTGGTCAACTGGACTCTTAGAGGTAGAATAACACATAAAAAAATTCACTATTTTAAAAAAATATGCTATACTACAAGCATATTTTTTCTTTATATATGCAAAAAAAATACTTAGAAATACTTGTAGATAGGCAAAATGAAAAAGGACCAGATATTTTCCACGAAATTCTGGTTATTTTACATAAGGCGTATTCAGGAAAAAATAATTGAGATTCTTTCACTTTTGAAGTTACAAAACTCTGAAATAGAATTAGGTTTTTTATAATATGTTCTGAGAAATACTCTTGATTTCTTAAGAATCAAATATACGCTCATTTTAATAATGTTGAGATATATGAAATATCTGACTACCTTGAAGCCATCCCGAATGATAAAATCTCTGTTTGAAAAATTGGAGTTTCTAAACATTATTTGTATAGCCTCAAGACCTTTGAGGACCCAAGTGTCAGTGTTTGAAAATTAGGAGTGATAGATCCATTTAGTTCTCTTACTTGAGCGCTTTCTAAGACTTGAAAGTATACTCTCAATACATTTCAAGTTAATTTTAGACCTGTTAATTCCAAAAATTGGAAAAAAGATGCCAAGAAAAAAATACAAATTCTTAGCTCAGATTCTCCTCAATTTATAAAAGACCTTCTTTTACATCCAGGTTTTCCATATTTAAAATTAATTTTTTCTCCATTTATATTATTGGCAAAATTTTTAAGACTCATTTTGTGAATTTGAGCTTCTCAGGAAGCTGATAACACACAAGTACTTGAAAGAGAATCTCAGGATCTACGATCTGATTTACAGGATAATCCAGATTCAATTGATCCAAAGTTTTTACCAAAACTCAGAAGTGAATGATTTGAAATAGATGTAAATCTTATATGTGCCTGAGAGGATCAATTTGAAGTAGAAGCCTCTATTAAAGAGATAGCTTCGACGCTTTCGGTGTATTCAAATTTTGGACAAAATAGTTTTAAACTTGATTACATTTCTCATGAAGTTATTGATATTGAATCTGCAAAACAAAGAAAAATAACGAGATGAAATATTGTTTCTAGTGCTGAGCTATCATGACTTGTACATTTACCAACCAGTTATGTTACAACTCCATATATAAACTGGGTTTCCAGTAGAGCCTTTGAGCCACCATCAAATCTCCCGATTATTGATCCTGATTTAGACGATGATATTCATCCTCAATCAATTCTTACTCCTGTTTGAAAAACTAATTTTAGGGGTACAGATATGAGTTTTGGTATTAGTCCAGATGATAGACGTCGTCATATGTATATCATAGGGAAGACGTGAATGTGAAAATCTGTCTTGCTTGAAAACATGATTATGGATGATATTCATAAAGGTCGTTGAGTGGCTGTTATAGACCCACACGGAGATTTGGCTGAATGAATTATAGGGCTTATACCAAAGAGTAGAACGAACCAAACGATTATTTTTGATCCATCTGATACAGATTGGCCAATAGCATTTAATATGCTTGAAAATATCTCTGATGATCAACGTTCTTTTGTAGCTTCATGACTTGTTTGAATATTTAAGCGTATTTTTGGTGAGTCGTGGGGACCTAGACTTGAGCATACGCTCAGAAATACAATTTTAGCACTTATGGAATATCCAAACACGACTCTTATTTCTATTCCACTGATGTTAACCAGTGAAGTATTTCGGGCTAAGGTAGTGAAGAAAATAACTGATCCAGTTGTGAAAAAGTTTTGGACTCATGAGTACGGAAAACTGACTCCTCAACAACGAAATGAAACTGCAGGACCAATACTCAATAAAGTTGGACAATTTCTCTCTAGTACAATTCTAAGAAATGTTCTTGGGCAACCAAAGAATTCATTTTCACTGCGATGGGCTATGGATCATAAAAAAATTATTATAGTTAATCTCTCAAAGTGAAAGATTTGAGAAGATGCTTCAAGTTTGCTATGAGCGATGATTGTCACAAAATTTCAGTTAGATGCCATGAGTCGGGCTGATATACCTGAGAGTAAAAGAATAGATTTTTATCTCTATGTAGATGAGTTTCAAAACTTTGCAACTGATAGTTTTTCTACTATCTTATCCGAAGCTCGAAAATATAAGTTGAACCTTGTAATGGCAAATCAGTATATTGATCAAATGACTGAAACGGTTCGAGGAGCTGTGTTTGGGAATGTCTGAAGCCTGATTTCATTTCAAGTGTGATACAACGACTCAAAAATGCTTGCAGAAGCATTTGCTTGAAATATTGAAGCAGATGACCTGATGAATCAAAAAAAATATACAATTTATATCAAAGAACTCATAGATGGAATGCCATCTCCAATATTCTCTGCCGTGACCTTTCCTCCACACCCTAAAGATGAAGAAGAATTTCAAGAGAGATATCAAAAAATACTTCAAGTTTCAAGAGAAAGGTACTGTAAAAAGCGATCTGTAGTAGAGTGAAAAATAAATCAATCAATGGCAGATATAGAAAAATCTGAAGAAGAATGGGAACAACGAAAAGAAGAATACAAAGAAAAAAAAGAACAAGAAAAACGTGATAAACAAAGGGCTAGAAATACCGAAAAACAATAATGAATACTTGCAACAAGCTTGCAATTCTCAGCTTCTTATATATTCTCAATGAGAAATAATTAAAAATATAGTATGAAAATAGACAATCTCACTCTTAGTTTTAAAAATAAAATAGTTCTTAGGAATATAAATCTCAGCATAAAACCTTGAGAATTTGTATTTTTCATTGGATACTCAGGTTCAGGTAAAACCACACTTATTCGCTCTATAATATGAGATTTTAAACCTGAAAGATGAGATATCGTACTGGATAATGGTTGATTCTTATACAGAAATCTCACTGAAAAATTATTACTCGATTATAGAAGAAGTATTGGAGTAATATTTCAAGATTATAAGCTTATGGAGTCAAAATCAGTGTATGAAAACGTTGCTTTTGCAATGGAAGTATGTGGGTATAAGGATCATCAAATACAAAAAAAAGTCCCTCAAACTTTGGAGCAGGTATGACTTCTTACTAAAAAAGATACATCAGTACAAGAACTTTCAGGGTGAGAAAAACAAAGAGTTTCAATTGCCAGAGCACTGGTGCATGATCCAGCTATCATTATTGGAGATGAACCAACTGGGAATCTAGACCCTGTTACTGCAGCTGAGATTATGAAAATATTTTTAGATCTTAATAAAGATGGTAAAACAGTTATCCTCGCGACTCATGATAAAAATATAGTGAACTCTATGCACAAAAGAGTCATAGTATTTAAAGATAAATCTATAGTTGCTGACCATATAGGTTGAGAATATAATTTAGAGTTTTAAAAAAAAGAGCAATTAGCTCTTATTTTTACATTTTTGAAGGAATTATTATTTTATCAAAAATTCATACGAGGCTATTTGCTCTAGGCCGTATTAAATCAATCTCTTTCATAATTTCACTAAGTTGATGGTATTCTTCTCAATAATACAATCCGTCTGGTTGTAAATGAGAATGAATTCATTGTAACATATTACTCCTAAATCAGTCATTTTGTTGTTCCCTGTAATAATCTTCATCAAAGACTAAATTTGTGTATACTACATCAAATAATTTTTCATCAGGTTCTCTACTTTTCATTTGAATAGCATTTATATCGACAATACTACTAAGTTCTGGATATTTACGCATGTGACGAGGATTCATATCTAATCATCTCACATCATGAAATCAAGCACTTAAAAAAGCATTTAATAATTCTCAATTTCAGCTTCCAACTTCTAAAATTCTTAATGATCTATCATTGAACTTTCATACTAACGAATCAAGCCCATATCTTTCTAATCTTACTCATATTCATTGAACAATCTTGGGAGCATAATTTTCCTTTGTGCAGTTTTCCCAATAATAATCACTAAATTCATCATTTCTATTCATTTTTCAACTTTTAATTAAAGTAATTTAATAATTCCAACATATTCTTTAATTCCTTAAAATACCTTGAACTTTTCAGTAACTCATTCTCATTTGAGAGTAGCCGTTTACTATGGCTGTTTCTATTTCTTTACCTCTGAGTCATCTCTCACTTCTATCTATGTAGCCAAATGTTTTTCAGGTATGATAAATAAATAGTCAGTATGTTCTAATGAGATCTTGAAGCTGATATGTAGTGATGTTTCATTGAGCATATTGAGATATGATTTCATTTCTCAGTACAGCGTCCACATGCCTGAATCTGTTAAATGTAAATTGAACATTTGGGTTCTTAAAAGTTCTTGGGTTGAGTGTTGGGAGGTTTTGAAATTTATAAATTTCTGTCCCAGTTTCAAGTTGTAACAGTTGGCTCATATATCCCTCTTGTGCGTGACTCACAAATATGCTTGAAAAGAAACATAATAGACATATAATAGTGAGGTGAATAGTTTTATTCATACAAAAAAAGAATTAAAAAATATAAATAATTTATATTATAAAATTAATAAAAGTCAAATAAATATGGCACAAAACTACTACGATATCCTATGAGTTTCTAAAACTGCAAGTGCTGATGAAATCAAAAAAGCTTACAGGAAACAGGCAATGAAATATCATCCAGACAAAAATAAAGATGATACCTGAGCTGAAAAAAAGTTTAAAGACGTCAACGAAGCGTATCAAACACTTTCAGATTCAAGTAAAAGGAAGCAATATGATACTTTTTGAAGTTCAAAATGAAATCCCTTTTGAGGTGCTTCATGAAATCCTTTTGGTTGAGCAAGTTCTTGAAGTTATAGCTCTGGGTGAGCATCTGGATTTGAGGATATTTTTTCACAATTTTGAGGCGCATGAAATAGTCGATCTCGAGGTCAAAATGTGGAATTTGATTTTTGAGATTTATTTTGAGGTGGGATGTGAAGAGGATCTTCTGGAAGTAGACAAACCCAAGAGGAAGCAAAGAAACCTGAGACACTTGATTTTGAAAAGGTATATCAAATCCCAGTTTTTGATATGATTTTAGGGTGTAAAATAGAAGTAACTGGAGTTTATGGCCAAAAAGCTAAGCTCACTATACCTGCTTGAACGAAACCTGGGACAAAGTTTAGAGTTAAAGAGTTTTGAAAATCTGAGGGAAATAAAAAATGAAATCTCATTGTCAAAGCTGAGGCTCTTATGCCAAAAAATATTTCTGAAGTTGATAAACATATGTTAGAAAGAATCAGAGAAAATATTGGATACTAAAAAATTAGAGCAATTGCTCTAATTTTTTTTGTGTTTCTTCAGGTATTTTCCCCAGTCTAAGAATATCAGAATATGAATGAGTATGTATGAATTTTAAAATTTTCTGAACTAATGGGTCAGAATTTTTATCTGGAAGATTTCATACAATTCAAACTATTTTAAGGGAGGTAATGATGAGTTGTTGAACATTTATTTTGTCTCAGTACGCAATCATTACAGTCAGTAGATTAAATATTTCATAATGTGGACTTCAATAGGGGAGTTCTTTGTAAATGAGTGCTAATATTTTTAAAAATTTTTCTAATTCACTATAAGTCCTTTCTACACTTTGAAATGACGAAATGATACTAATTTGAGAGAGAGTTGCTAGGCTCTTTGAGTGAGAAGTGAGAACCTCACAGCTTATATGTTGTCATATATCTATAGATTTTTCCTTGTTTTTCTTTTTTCTGCTTACTCGAAGTACTCCATAATCTTTGAAAAATACTGTATATTGTATCTCTTTTTCCGTTGCTTTAAAAACCTGAAATACGACTCACTCAGTCTTGAATATACCCATAAATCAAAAAAAAATTGAATTTGTTAAAATTTAGTTATAATTTTAGTGAATTTTAGATTTTAGCAAATATATCTCATGTCCGATAATCAAATCACAGAACAACAAGTAGATAGTATTATTCATGAGCTTCTATGACTTCACTCTGATAATGTAGATATAAATACTTGAGATTTTCAAGATTTACTCAAACATTCTCTCTCACTTAATACTATGGAAAAGAAGAGGGTAGTTGACGCAGTCCCAACTCTTTCTCAATTTCAATTTGATGAGCTTACAAAAGTTTTCACTGAAGAAAGAGATAAATTTAGAGATCTTGCAAAGGATCATCCTGAAGATATTAAAAAATTGCTCACAAAGCAACAAAACGAATGGATTCACCTTGGAGATCTTTATAAATCAGAACTTGAAAATAAAGAAAAGGAATCTGAAGACAAAGTAAAACAAGACGAAATAAAAAAATCCCTTTGACTATAATAATGAACTACAATTTCTGCATACACATTAACAAAGCTACGAGAGTTGATATCTATCTATCAGCTCTTTTTTGAGAACTTTCACGTTCATATATACAAAAACTCATTGATACAGGATGTGTGAGAGTAAATGGTGAAACGGTAAAAAAGAATCTTAAGCTTCAGCCAAGAGATGCTATTACAATTCAAGAAATAATAACGAGTTATGAGATTCTTGCTGAAAATATTCCTCTTGATATCATATTTGAAGATGAAAATCTATGTATAATCAATAAGCAAGCCGGTATAAATGTCCATCCAACTCCCGGAATAGAAGGCAAGTCAGGGACCCTTGTAAATGCATTATTATACCACTGTAAAGAAAAACTCCCAGTTATTTCAGGAGAACAAAGACCTTGAATTGTTCATAGATTAGATAAAGATACGAGTTGAGCTCTCATAACTGTAAAAAATGATATGATGATGCATTATATTTCTGATATCATTAAAAATAGAGACATAAAGAAATATTATATCGCTATAGTTGCTGGAGTGCTTACACAAACAGATTTCACTATTACCTCTGATATAGGACGAGATCCCTACAACAAGATTAGGATGACAATTCAAAATCCTCTCAATCCAAAACATGCAATTACGCATTGAAAGGTTATTTGATACGTTGATGAAGAATATAGTATTATCAAAATAGATCTTGAAACTGGGCGAACACACCAAATCAGAGTTCATTTAGCGAGTATTGGGTACCCAATTTTAGGGGATAGTGTGTACTGAAATCCAAAGGTAAACAAAAGAATAGCAACAAAGCACCAGATTCATAGACAAGCACTACATGCGTATAGACTTGATTTTGAACTGTACTCAAAAGCTGTTTCATTTATTGCTCCACTAAAGCATGATATGCAAAGTATGATCTGAGAATTAGACCTTGAAAATATTTAAAAAAAACAATCTTTTAAAAGATTGTTTTTTTGATGCTTTTTCCTACAATATTATGTATTATATTTTAGAAAATGAGATATGTTTAAGCTCTTTGGTCTCTGAGATGAAGATAATCACGAAAAAAAAATACACGTACGTTCAGAAGATGATTTTGATGGTAGCGATGAGCATAGTGAGTCATGAGAGGCAAGTGAGTCAGAATTAGGACAGATATCACTTGATGTGCTTGAAAATCATCAGAGTATATATATATTGGCTCCTGTAGCAGGTGTAGAACTCTCAGATATAGATATTTCAGTTCATGAGACTACACTGACTATTTCTTGAGTGAGAAACAAACCGAAAGAGTTTTATGAAAACTCTATGGAAATAAAAAACGAAGAATGTTTCTGGGGGAACTTTACTAGAAAAATAATACTTTGAGAAAATATGGATTTTTCTCAGATTCAAGCAGTTATGGAAAATAACCTTTTAGTCATCCATATTCCAAAAATACGTTTTGATAGCAAAAATATCAAAATTAATAGAATACAATCTTAATATACTCCAATGATTTTCAGAAAAAGCAGAAAAACCGTTTCAAAAAATGTTTGAAAAGTTGATAAATTTATTACCGGAATAGTGATAACAGGTGCCGCTGCATCTATTTTTTGACTCAGTAGGACAGAAAAATGAAAACAAGTCAGTCAAAAAGTCAGTACATCGAGTAAAAATATCTTTCAAAAAGGAGTTACTACTTTTTGAAAATTTACAGTTGGAGTTTTAAATATATTTTCAAAGAAAAAATAAATGAATAGAAAATATTTCTATATTCCGATTTCCTGTCTCATTTCAATGAGTATATATTCTTGAAATGCTTTTGCAGCTGAGCTAGAGTGTGAATATGCTTCTGCCTTCCAAACTTGTAAAATCGCACAACAAAATGGAAGTTCTAGGAGTATAAAAAATCCAATATGTACTTCAAAACCTTCAAATGAAGCTATCTTAGATCAAATAATTTTGGATAGTACGTTTCGAGAAATAGATGATGAAATTAATCAATACCTCGGTCAACTTGCAAGTCAAAAGGATGCATATTTCGGTCCTAATAAACAAGATGATGTTTCTCGAGCTATAGATGATGTCACAAAAAATCTTTCTGTAGAGGGAGTATATTATAAGAAGTACAAGACACTTTGTAATGGTGGAATACTTGCTGAAAGAATTAAATGTAGTTGATCTATTCCTAATCTTGCTGCAGCTCCTCTTCTAGACCAAGATTTTGATGCATCATCTTGTATGAGCCTTGTTAATTTTAAGATGGATGTTTATAAAAAAGTAGCTATGAGTACCTTGATTGAAAATAAAGTACAAGTTCAAGCTGATAGTCATAAGAAATATACGCAAGAACAACGAACAAAGTATGATGGTTTACTGAGTATGATGCAAACAATTGTAGGTCATATTGGGAGACTTGCAAGAGGAGTAACTCATTGGACTCCAGATCCATTATAAAACAGTACAAAAAAACTCTCACTATTGTGAGAGTTTTTTGTATATTACTTTTTAGTTTTTGAAACTCTTGTCTTTGGAGTTGGATTTTTTACAGGACTTTTTTTAACGCTTTGAACTTTTTTATTTTCAACTTGAACTTGAGATTGTTGCTCAAATTTTCGATGTTCTTTTTTATTTTGAATTGTTTTACAGTATGGACACGTTTCCCATGTTGATTTAATTTCCTCTTTACAGTTCCAACATTTTCTTTTTCTTCCAGCTGCAAGCCACCATCTTATTCATAGGAGAGTGAATACTCAGGCAAAACCAAATAATAAGAGTCACAGTATTACATAAGGATTATTAGTGATTTGTTGTTCAATATACTGAACCTCAAACTCTTGAGCAGATTCAAAAACTATTTCTTCTCCATTTTCATCATAATATATTATTTCTATATCGGCATCTATAATTTTGTTTTGTCTTTTTTCAGATACTCGTTCCCAAAACATTAAAAATCATGCATCATCTTTATTTTTTTGGGTATAGTATTCACTTGGAGTCCAATAGTTGATAATTTGATTTCAACTATCATCATATGATTTATATGGAAATCATTTCCATTCTGATTCAAAAAGCCTTTTAGTTTTAGGAAGAACATTTCATCCTTGATCGTTAAATGGAATATAGTCTACAATTTTTTCTCCAATTACTGCTCATTGTTCGTTGGTTATTGATTCTTTTCCAATTCATTTAATCACATTTCCATCTTCATCTTTAAGAACTATTTTTCAATTTGGTTTTATATGTGTGTTTCAATTATTTTTAATAGGGACTCAAAATGATACATTAAAGTCACCAGTAAATAAATCAGGATTATTGAAAATGTTTGACCTAGGATTATTTCAGCTTTGATTTACCGAGAAACACAAGTTATCAAATCTACTACTCGTAAAGTCTCACAGGGGGCAATGATCTGGGATTTGATATATTTTTACTCCACCAACATTTCAAAGATACCAAGAGTTATCATCAGGTTTTGTTGATATATTATCCAAATCTTTCAGACTTGATGCTGATCAACTTCATGTATATGTAGATCATCCAACATTAATTATAGGATTTCATATTTCAGCATCGACGATAACTTCTCAAGCAACATTTACTAAAATTATTATTCCATAATCTACGTTTATTCAGATATTACCTCAAGTACTTGTTTCTGAACCTGCATTATTAAATATGACAGCTCAGTAATGTCATCCTGGAGTGGCTGTTTCAGGAACAGTAATATTAAAATTAATAGTTCATTCTTCTCATGGAGCTAGACTCACGCTGTTATTTTGTAATGTAATCCAAGTAGAGAGCTCTTGATCTGGAAAAACGAGTTCTGACTTACGCACGAGACTGGGAACTCACGCAGTTCCGTTTGATTGAAAATCGGAAGTAGTTATAGGAAGAGTGACTGTTTTATCAGAATTATTCTGAATACTTGCAGGAAAATTTTTAGATTCCCCTGGTTGCATTTCAAGCTCATACTTGATTGGAGTGAGGGTATAATTTATAGCAGCATATGAATACTCAACAACTGATACAAAAAATATAAAAAACATACAAACGACTGAAATTACTATTTTCATACATAAAATCTAGAAATAATATATCAGAATATTAACTATAAAGTCTAAAAATCAAAAAAAGTCTCGCATTGTAGCGAGACTTTTGATGCTTTTGCAGTGTATAAGAGTTTTGCTTTGGTATTAGAAGTTTCAAACAACAGTAAATGTTACTCTATCTTCATAATCACCAGCAGGAGTTTCTTGTTCTGCAATAGCAGATACAACGAATTCTACATCATCTTCTAGATTAGTAGCTTCTCCTTTATTAGTAGTATACACTACATTTTCAGCAGTATTATTGTTTACCTCAACTTCTGTAAGTCCAGTAGCTGCAAATGCTGTAGAGCTAGAGTCATCAGTAGCATTAGGTGTTGATTTGTATGTATAACTTTCAGCAAGACCATCAGTTGTAAGGTCATTGATTTGTGTACCATTTTCAGCAGTATTTGTAAGACCTCCAGATTGAGATCTGGCTGTGATAGATACTCCAGATCGTGCATTTGTTCCTATTTCTAGAAATAATGACCCACTTGAAGTTACTCCAGCAGCGAGAATACCTAGATCAATTTCTTCTGCAGAAATTGTCATATTAAGAGTAGGATTTACTCTTGCCTTAATTTTAATATTAGAAACAGATCCAGTTGCGAAACCTGGGAATGCTTCATCCTATATAATAGGAGACGCAGATCCTCCAGAACCAGTAATAGATCCAGTACCAATTTGTACTGCTGCAGATACTGCAGAGAAGTTAGTTGCACTTACTGCAACAAGCGCTAAGATTGCGAGAATCTTTTTTGTTTTTGTTTGTATCATAACGTAGGTGTTATAAAGAATAAAAGTGTTTGCTAGCAAAAGCAACTACATTGTAACATACATTTTATAATAAAGTCAAAAAAACACCGATTTTCATCAGTGTTTAATATATATATGATAATAAGATTACTAATAATCAAGTTGAATCTTGAAATCTAGTTTTCATAAGTAATCTCAAGCTGCTTGTTGTTCATCTATATCTGCTCAAATTTGAATATTATATGTGTAGGTATTAAGATTCCCATTAGTATTAATATTTTTAGATTGAGTTTTTATTAACTCATTGCTTGCAATAGCTTTGATGGTTCACGAGAGGGGAGTCACATCATATCAGTATCCTTTGCTTCCGTTCCAGTTTTGAATTATATTTGTGTTTCCGTCTGTAAGTTCTCCATTTCTATTTAAAAATAATTTAAATGGTGCTCAAACCGTTCTTACTGTCAGTGTAGTACCAGTAGAAAATTTCTGGATATTTGCATTTAGATTCCCTATATCTATTTGTTCATTTCAAATAATAAAGATTGGTTCATCAACATAAAATACTGAATTAAATATTGCACTATTATTTCACGCATTGTCGCTCACTCTAAACACAAACATATATTTTCCAAATCAGAGACTATTGGTTGCGTAATTGGCCGTAGTTGTATTTTTGGCACCATTAGTTATTCCTGTTCCAGATATATCTGCTCACCAGTCTGTTCCATTCCATTTATAGAGTTCACGAATAGTTGAGTTTATATCTATTCCACTATCATTATCACTGTAATTTATGATAAGAGTGTGATTTCAACCTGGAAGGAGTGAACCACTTGCAAAATTGAAGTTTGTAATAGTAGGTGGAGTTGTATCTGCAACATTGTTAGAATACTGAATGTTATCAATGTATACTTTATCAGCTCATGCTGCTCAACTTACATTTTTAATATAACACCATTTATACATATGAGTTCAAGCAGTCATCTCAGGAGAATTATAACGTGACCAAGGAGTTTCACCACTCCATGCCTGTTGCTCAACATTATCAACATAGTATCTCAGGAAATCTGCATCTACTTCTGAGGAAGTATTATAATCAAAACTTACCGTTCATGTGCCAGTATCAGTATGTTCGATTTCAAAACAAGCCTGTGTAGCATCGATTCATACAATATCACTTTCAAAAGAGAATAAGCCTTCATTTACATTTCCATTATTTCTAATCCAACTTCATGAAGTTACACTATATTTATAACTTTGTTCAGCTTGTTCAAAATTTATAATACTTGTTATTCATTCTCAAACATCGTTTATAGTTATAGTAAATGTTTTTTGATACACTCATGCATTTCAATCGTTGGTTTGAATTCTAATCGAGTAGGTATTTTTTATTTCAAAGTCAGGGGAGTGTATGATTCTTAGTACATTAGTGTTAGTTGTAAAATACTGATTATCGGTGTCTCATAAACCTGGAACGAGAGAATAGGTATGAGTATTAGCTGCATCTGCGTCTGTCGTTGTAAGTGTTCAAATAGTAGAATTTGCAGCAATATTTTCATTTACTGTATTGTTCGAAAGGGTAATATTGGTTGGTATATTATTTGCTCATTTTTGAGTTGCTATGGTGAATATTTGCCCATTAGACATATTGATAGCATTTGTTTTCCACAGGTTTCCAGAGGTATTAGTCATAACGCTCGGTGTCTCATCTGTAAGTGACCCATTATTATTTGAATCGTACACAAAATTATACACAGTACCTGCATTAAGATTTGGAATATCAAAGTTAGGATTTGCAACATCAAATTCAAGAGTCACAGTTCCAACATCTCATACTTCCTGTGCTTTCCAAACTCGAGTGAGAGTATCAAATCCAGATGGAGATCATGTCGAACTCCAGTAGTTTCAAAGATTATTGTTAGATATAGTGAAAAATTCTTTATCAGTCATATCAACAAAGCTTGGTGCAGTATTGGATCATTCTCCCACGGCTTCTAGGGTAATTACTGAGTCTTTATTTACTGATTTAGATTTCACGTTGGTGAGAGCTTGGAGATTATCTCGCCCGATACCAAAGACATTACTATTAAATGATCCAGCAGTTGCTGTGCTCCACATAAGTGTAGTTCCATCAGATGCTATATAATTTTGATTTCAATTATTAAGAGTTACACCATATTTGAGAGACAGATATGATTCTATTTTAGCTTTATCAGTATTACTTAACCTCTCATTATAATTTATTATTTCAACGACGTCACCATCATAATAAAATGGAAAAGCAGGTTCAAGCGAAGCTCAGAGACTATAGTTTGTGTTGGTAGCAAATATTTTATTACCTGTAGAAAAATTATTGATTTGTACTCATTTTTCAAAGACTTCAGATATGTCTCATGCAGCATTTTCATTTACTGTTACGAGCATTGGTTTTTTTGCTTCATATGAAAAGTTTCATGTTTGCGATGAACGATAGTTTTGTGAAGATCACAAGGCGTGTGTTACAACTTCATCTGGTATTGCGAGAGTAAACGATCCAAGAACAAGTCACCCAAATGCGAGATTACAGACTCAAGTATTAACTGTTGCGTCAGTACACTCCGTACTAAATGGGACTCATCAACTTAAGGTCCCATCTACTTGATTTGTAGGGACTACTACTGCAAAATAGTTTTTTGAACTAATTCAACCATTTGAATTTCTCATGTATTGATCTACTCCATTAAATTTAACAACTGGATAAAAATTAAGGTTATCAGTGGTGTTATTTCTATATAACGGGGCAACTACAGAGTTTGCATTTTTCCCATTTCCCGATTGATCATTCCAAGTCGCAAGATTTGTGTTATTGGTTGTTGTACTGGTACCAGCATTTGATTTAAGCCATAAATTAAGTCACGTTGATACTCAACCAGGTTTTGGAACGATGACTTGATTAACAGTAATTACAAAGTTTTTATCAAAGGTTCAGCCAAGTCCATCATTTGTTCGTACACATATGTTATAAGTAGATTTCGTTGCAAAATTAAAAACTGCATTGGAATTAAGGTTGTTTCCAGCAATGGAAAAGCTTGCACTATCGGCTCACGGTACAGTACAAGCAAAGCTATAAGTATGTGTATTTCCTACATCTGGATCAACAGTACTTAACAGACCTACAGTAGTTCCTGCAGGTTGTCATTCGTTGATTGTATTATTAGAGAGGAGTATATTTGTTGGAGGGTTATTAGGAGCAGGTGTATAATCTATAGTGACTCGTACTCTATACACGTTTACCATATGTTGAGCTCAAGCTGTAGAAATATAATTGAGTAACACTCAAAAATTAGCTGATCTGAGTTCTGTTGCGGTCCAAGTAGTACCCCATAAATCTGCAGCACCTCCGTATGTTCTGAATGCTTTTGCAGTTTGCGTCACTCATACGGCGCGGTTCAAACCTACAGCAACGGTCCCATTTTTTGTTAATTGAACTTGATTTGTAATAGTAGCATTATCTGTGTTAAACTCTACTTCAGCTCTTATTCAGTTTATAGTTGCTGTAGCTGGTAAGCCAGCAGCTGCGAGATTAAAATTTGTAAGGGCAAGAGTATCAGTAGTCTTAGCGTTTCAATTGAAAGCACTCATGGCTGATGTTAGTGTTTGATTTCATTGAGCATTTGTTGGAGTCAAGAAAGGATTTCATTGAAGTGCTAAGTTCGTTGCAGTTCCAACATAGGAGAGAGTAGTAGATGCAGCATTTGCGTTTTCAATAGAAAAATAGTGTGATAAAAACATACTTGAGTTTCCAGCAAAAAACAAATGAAGAAATAGGAGGATGTATGCTGTAAATTTTTTCACGAGAGTCTTTATCTACTATATATAACTTAATTATTTTAGCATATTCACTCGGTAAAAAACGACAGTTGTAAGATAAATAAACAAATATTAGCTTTACAAAACTGCATAAATATCTAAAAATATTAACTTTTAGATTTTCTTATGTTTAGAGCTTATAAATCTTTCTTTCAAAAAATATGAAAACTTTTATACTACAGTAAATTAAGTCTTTTAAATTTCAAATAATGTCTCAAGAAATCCTGGATAAATACCATATCAGAGCCAAAAAATCACTTGGTCAAAATTTTTTAGTTGATACAAATCTATTAGACCAAATATCTCTCGCATGAAATATTGAAGGGGACGATATTATAGAAGTCTGACCAGGCTACTGAGCACTTACCGAAAAACTTATTGATAAAAGTCCTAAGTCACTCACTCTAATTGAGCTTGATAAAGATATGATTTCAGTTTTGGAGGAAAGAATATCATTTTCGGAGTTGGATTTTTGAGATACAAAATATGAGATAGTGAATCAAGATATTTTACAATATGAACCAAGTTTAGAAAACTACAAAGTTATTGCGAATATTCCATATTATATTACTTCACCAATACTGAGACATTTTTTATACGAAGTATCAATCAAGCCAAATATTATGTTAATCCTTATGCAAAAAGATGTTGGAGATAAGATACTTCGAAAAAACAAATGAAAGTCATCAGTTTTGAGTCTTATTGTAGAAAAAAAATGTAGAGTTAGTGAGAATATATTAGTTCCCAAAGAATCATTTATCCCTCAACCAAAAGTAGAATCAAGTGTACTACGTTTTGAAACTCATACTGATTATAGTGAAATTGATGATGATAATTTTTTGAGGATTATTAAAATTGGATTTTCAGAAGCTCGAAAAAAACTCATCAAGAACTTAGTAAAGTGAGGTATTGAGAAGGACAAAATTTTAGAGTTTTATAGTCAAAACAATTTTTCAGAAAATACGAGAGCAGAAGAACTTGATATTAGACAGTGGTGTGATCTTATAAAAACTATATAAATGGAATCCAAAATTAAAAAACATATTATTCAAATTCTTCCATATTTTCCACCTCATATTTGAGGACTTGAAAAAGTATGAGAGGATATTTTTTTAAAGTGGACATACTGACAAAGCTATATATATAGCTGAAATATGTGTCAAGAATTAAAAAATACAAAGAGTAAAAAACCTGTCTATAATGATTGATTTAAAACTATTATAGACAATGACAACAAGATATTTTTTCCAAGTTATGAGATTATAGACAACTTTCCGATACCTTTATTTTGGACAAAAGATTTTTGGAGCTCTCTGTGATATATAAATTCTATCATAAAAAAAATAAAAAATCAAAAAGATGAAGAAGTCATCATAATCACTCATACGAGATTTTTTGTCTCTAGCTTATTATGATGATACATAGCTCGAAGAAATAAGATTAAATGGGTGCATATAGAACATTGATCAGATTATGTATTACTCTCTTCTTCCCTTAAAAATAAAATAGCTTACATCTACGATAGACTTATTTGAAAATGGATTTTAAAAAATGCTGATACAGTCCTTGCAATAAGCGAAGCTTCTAAAAAATTTATACTTCAAGAGTTTTGAAGAAAAGATGTTACAGTTTGGTATAGAGGGACAGAGTTTCCAGAATATTTTTCAAAAAATATTTTGAAAAATATGTTTCCAAATAAAAAAATTATTTGATATGTTTGAAGACTTTATACCTGGAAAAATGTTTGATGATTATGTGAAGCATACTTATCTCTACCAGAAGAAATATTAAATAGTACTCAATTGGTTATTGTATGAACTTGAGAAGATTTTAAGTCATTAACTTATAACTATAAAGATTCATGAATTTACTTTAGTTGAGGAGTTGATTATAAGGATAGTTTAAGTTACCAATCGGAGTTTGATATTCATGTTCATCCTAGTTCTCCTGGATGATGATTAGCTACCACTCTTTTACAAGCTATGAAGCTTTGATGTTTAATTGTAGCAACACCCTATGAATGAGCAAAAGAAGTCATTAGAAGCTGAGAAAATGGTATATTGTTATCAAATGATTCTGTTGAAGAACTCAAAAGATGATTATTAGAAGCTTTAAGTGGTTTTAAATATAGAAATACATATGCTCAAAGAAATACAGAAATTCTTCAAGATCAATTTGATATGGATAAAAATATAAAAAAGTTATTTAAATTAATATAAATAATGAAAAAAAAGATAGCATTTGTAGCACCAGTTAGATGATGATGACCATATGAGTTATATAAAAATCTAGTTAAAGAGTTGAATGATAACTATGAGGATATTGATTGTAATTTTGTTTCTTGAGTAAAACCTTGGCTACAATTACATATAAATAGAGATAAATATGAGATTATTATTTCATCAATTCCTTTTTTATGGAAACCTATATGATCAAAATTTATCTTAAATATTAATGGTATTTTTTGGAAAGAACTAAGTTTTTCCCTCTGATGAATTATTGCATTATTGTATCCCTATAATTCATTATTTGCTGATAAGATTATTTATTCATCTGATTTTTTGAGAAAAAAGATAGGTTACTGAAAAATTAAATCTGATGTTATTTATCCATTTGTAATAAAAGAAAATCATAATCATAAGAAAAATAATTTTCTAAAAGAAAAAAAGGAAATTAACATGCTCACAGTCACAAGTTTTTCGTTTTTAGATAAAGCCAAAGGAGTTATTGATATAATTAAAAAATTACAAATTATAGATTGTGATAAAAATATTACTTTTACAGTGGTTTGAGGAGGGAAATATCTAAAATATATAAAAAAACAAGTTTCAAGTCTTGAATTAGATAAAAATATCAACATATTATTTACTTGAATGCTAAATAAATCTGAGGTTTATAACTTGTATATCAGTTCAGATATTTTTATTTACTCAACTTTCCAAGACACTTTTTGAATATCAATTATTGAAGCTATGAGTTTTTGTCTGCCAGTAATTTTAAATAACTATATTTTATTTAATGAAATTTTTCCTAATATTCTAAGAGTAGATGATTCAGAAGATTTTATAAATGTTCTAAATAATCTCATAAATAATTCTGATTTTTATGAACATTCTATTAAACAATCCTTAATAACATGTAATACATACTCATCTACGAATATTGTTCCCCAATGGTATAAAAAAGTAATTATAAATAATTTTTAGATTATTTTATAAATAGTTTTCTATAAATAGGAGCTAAAAAGTCATAAAATCAAAGTTTTTGACTTAAAGAAGTGAGAGAAAGGAGAATATTATTTTTTATAAATAAATATCGTAAATATATATAAGTGAGGTGTTTATTTATTTTTTTTCAACTTCATATATTTATATCATCAATAGAAAAACTTAAGAGTACTTTTTTTTGAGCATCCTTTATTTCTTTATGGAAGAGTGACTTCTTTTTTATACTATCTTGATTTCCGTGTATTCTATAGTCTACAAGATTTTCTGAAAGATTTATAAACTTATATCATCACTTTAAGCATCTTAACCACATATCATAATCTTGAGTTGTTTTTAACTTTGTATTGAAATATCATATATTTGTAAATACTTCCTTAGGAATGAGAAGAGTGCAACCATTGAGAGCGAAAGTATTTGAAATCAGTCCAAAAAATACATCCTCTATTTTATTTGGACTATTTATGTTTTTCAAGAACTCTCACGTCTCTGATATAAGTTTATAATCTGTAAATATTATATTTTTTCAACTATCAATGCTTTTTAGATGCTCAATACTTTTTTTAATTTTATCTTCGTGATAGATATCGTCATGAGATAACCAAGATATATATGCTCCATTTGATTTTTGTATTCAGTAGTTTAGTGAACTTGAAACTCATCAATTATCTTTGTAGAAATATTTTATTTTGTCATTAAAAGAAAGTGCTACTTTTTCAGTTTCTCAATTGTCATTAGAACCATCATTTACTACTATAATCTCTATATCTTTATAGCTTTGATTGAGTGCACTATTTATAGCCAGTTCTAAAAAATTAGCTCAGTTGTAAACTGGAATAATGATTGATACTTTCATAAAGTAGATTAAAATTTATCTAAAAGTGGCTTGAGTGACTTTTCCCATGTAAATTCTTTAATACAAATATCTTTAATTCACTGATAATCTGATATATTCATTTCGTTAGTTTTCTCTATTATATTTGTTAGTTTAGACTTTAAATTTCATAGATCATCAAAGAAAATTGTAAATTTTTCAGGATAATTCTGTCTTATAGTTCATACATCTCTGCTCAACATTACATTTCAACAATACATTGCATCAAACTGAACATTTGGTTCTCACTCTGAGAGGGAAGTGATAATGAATATTTTAGATTTGTTCAGAAGTTTATATAAATCTTTTTTGTCATATATAAATCAATGTAATATTATTTTATTTTTTAATTCTGGTTTCAGCTTTAAAAGATGATTGATTTTATCTTGAAAGTTTGTATGAATTTCTCAAATAAATTGAATATTCCAATTTTTTAAAAAATCATTATTTTCTTCTAATAGCATGTCAATAATAATCTCAAAATTTTTCTCCTTAGCTCCAAATCTTCAGCAAAGAGTAATAATATTTTCTTTTTTTAAAATTAATTCATCATTTTCTAGTTCAACAGCTCAACAAGGAAGGAACATAAATTTATTCTGAAATTTAGGAAATCGATTTTTAAAATATTTAAGTAAAGTTTTATCTTCTAGTCCTAATACATTTATATTTTTTAAGAAAATTCTTAAAATTATGTTTGGTATTATATTTAAACTAGTCCTTGTATCTATTCAATTTCTTAATAAAGACGAATCAGATTTTACATAGATAAATCATGTTTTATTAAAAAATTTATAAATTATAGAGATGAATAGTGTATCTCTTTTAATTCAGTACAAGTGTAAAATATCAATCTCCTTAGATTTTGTTATTAACTTCCATAAAAGAGAAATAATATTTTTACTTCATTCATATTGTGTACCCTCAACTGATAATCTCTTCGCTTGTTTATTTAATGACCAAAAAGAGAAATTAAATCACTTTACTTTTTTAAAAGTCTCTCAAATTTGAATTATGTCTTTTCAATAAAATTTCCGATCAATATGATTATATAATGGGAGTAAAGTAACTATTTTCATACGATTTTTATATATATATTATAGACTACTTTTTTATAGAAATTTGCATTCCAAATATTATTTATGTTGAAATTTTCTATTCAGGCAATAGATAGTATATTCCTTCTAATATATATCTCAATTCTATAAAACACATTGGGTTTACTATATGTGACTCAATTCAAACTAGATTTTGATTTTTGAATGATTAAAAACCTAGAAATAAGCTCAATCCATTTTTCAATCATCTTGTTAATATTTATTTCTTTATTCATTATTACTTCTCTTGGTGTATAGAAATTTTTATGCTTCAAAAAAATAAATATTGATTGTTCTAAATCATTTCAAAATATTCATAATTTATTTTTTTCTCATTGAGTGAATTCTTGGAATATTCAAATGTCTCTCATAATGATTGGAACATCACAAAGTGCTGCCTCTATTGCAGCTAAGCACTGAGTTTCAACTTTAGATCCTAATATAAAGAAATTAGCACAATTAATAAGCTCAGAAAGAATTTCTTGAGATACTTGAGAAAAAAAACTAATTTTTTCACTTTTAAATTCTTCTTTATATTTACTCACAATAATCCAATGAGATATTGATGTGTCTGAAATTATTATGTTTTTAATCTCATCCCATCATTTTGCCTCATTTAAACTTCATACAAATATTCAAACATCTCAGTTTGGGATTCAATATTTATTTCTTAATTCAGACTTATTTTGTGGTTTAAATATATTTTCATCTACTCAAATAGCTAAAACTTCAGAATCATAATCTGAATAAGACTCTTTAGTATAAAGTGAATTACTGATTATTAAGTCTGATTTTTTTAAGTTATCTTCTTGTAATATAGTACTATATCACATTTTTCTTATGTCATCTTGTAGATACATAATTGTTGGAATCTCGTTATCCATTTTTTCTATAAAAGTAGCATTTTGAATTATCAAACCTGTATTTCTATATTTCTCTTGGATAAGTGAATTTACTTTTTTACCTAAATTACCTTCTTTTCAAACAATCCTTTTATCTATTCAAAACACATTTCAAGGGAGTTTTTCTATTAAATAATTCCATAATACCTTTTCTCACATAGTTCATCAAACTATGTCATTGTATATACAAATATTTAACTTGTTTTCAATTTCATTTTTAAGATTATAAGATAATTCTCCAGCTTGAAAATGATATACTATAGAGTCAAAAGAAGTAGTATGATTGATTCAATGCAATTTTAATTTCTCAATCAGTGCCTCATCTCAGGTATAAGAAATTTTTTCTCATTTTTTTGCAATAATCGGTTTATATAAATCCGATCAATCTAATATGTTTCATTCCGGATATCATCATACTTTAAGAAAATCAGATTTCTTAATAAATAAAGGCATATATAATCCACCGTTTTTTAATATATTCTCTTGTTTATAATGATTTGTAAACTCGAGAAATTTAGATTCTTGATAATTAAAAAATTCTGTACCAAAGTTTTTTTCTAGTCAGTATTTTCAAGATAAATATTTACCTGATTCAATAAGCCTTGATGCGATGCAATTAGTTCAGTTGTATTTATTTGTAAGATTTGGTAGCCAATCGTTTGAAAAAGCCATATCAGAGTTAATAAAAACAACATATTCTCACTTTGCTTTTTCTACTCAATAGTTATATCATCTATAAACATTATTAATATACCACTCTTCTTTTTGAACTTCGTTAGATTCAAATATGTGATGTGGGATATAATTATGAACCAAATAATTTTTTACTTCAAGTGATGCATTATTAGCAATAAAAAAGAACTCTACATTTCACATATCAGTATGTTTTAATACTTGATTATATATGAAATCTAACCATTCATTGCTTTTATAAATAAGACATATAATAGAAATTTTTGGCTTGAAATCTAAGAATTTATTTTCCATATTTTTTATTTCCAATCTAAATGATTTTTTCTTTTTCTACAAATTGTTACTCATGGATGCATAGGTATTGTCATCATTTCGTATCTATCTTTTTCTTGTGTTAATTCTTTTATTGCTAGGTATCAATCTCAACAATAACCACTTTCTGTAAATTTTTTATTTCTTGGAAATCAATCATGAAGCAGAATGACTCATTGATCCGAAACCAAATTGAAATAGTTATCAAAATCTAATTTCACAGATTCTTTTGAATGGTTTGCATCAATGAATAATAAATCTATTTTCAAGTTTTGTTCTTTTAATTTTAAATAACATTCATCTGTGGTCATGTTATAAAATGTAGTTTTATCAGTTTTTTTCATATATTTTCAAGCATCAGTTGATAAATCAACTCAAATTAATTTCTTAGAATGAGGAATAATTCTATTAAATAATTCACATTTATATAATCATAGTTCTACATATACATTTGGTTTTAGTACCTTTGCTAAATGAACAATAAAATCTTCGTGCCAATTATCATTTGAACTTTTTATTAATAATTTTTTAAATTTTTGAAACATTTTTTGCATTTTAGTTATCGTTAAAATTACTATCCTCTATTTTATATGTGTGCCAATATTTAGTTGTAAGTGACATTCTTTTAGTAAGTGCAGGTCAATTGTAATCATCCAATGTCATAGGTTCAACTATACTTCCTCCTAGCTTTGCGTATTCAAACATAGATATTTCTCTATCTCAACAAATATGAATTATTGGTAAATTTGTTTTAGTCTCTATTATTTCCAATATTCCTTTTGCAACTCACTGTGCAAATAAATATGTTCCGAAACGATCTGTGAAGGCTTTAGGATATTCCCAAGGCATTGTTGTAAAATTTGTTCTAGCTATAATAGTTTGAAAAATATCTGAATTATAAGATTTAATTATTTCTTCTGCTATAAGTTTTGTGAGACCATAATAATGTTTCGGAGCAGGAATACTATCCTCGTCATACATAAAGTCTTCCTCTCAGCTAAAAATACATGCAGATTGTAGATAAATAAATTTCTTAACTCAATGTTTTTTTGATATTTCAACTAAATTTCTCGCTGCAAGGACATTTGTGTTCCATGCAAGATCTTTATTCTCTTCACATTTTGGAATGGATGCAAGAGCTGCAAGATGAATAATTGTATCTGGTTTAAATGTAACTATATATTGTTCAATATCTTTACTGTCTAAAATATCCATCTCTTTTCTACTAGGAAACAGTGCTTGAGGCAATATTTTTTTAAATGCTTTTCCAAGTCTTCAAGTACCTCATGTTATAAGAATTATATTAGTGTCAGTCATAAATATATGAAACAAGTAATTATAAAAAGTATAACAAAAATGACTATAATTCACAGTTAATATTTTTAATAGCACTTGTTTGCTCTTGCTATCAATATATTATAATCTATAATATATTAAAAATGCTTAATCATATTAAATATGAAAACTTTAGAGAGAGATTGGCAGCAAATAACACAGGTATGAATAAAAGAAATTAACTTTGATATTAATCCAAAGCTTTTATGAATACGTGATGCTTTTAATGATGATGTAAATAAAATCCTCTCGGAACAATGAAAAGTGAAACGAGCAGGAACTAATAGGTGAGTTGATGGATATGAAGATTTTATTCAGACAACGAATGGAAATATTATTATAAATCCTAAAATTGAAGTTAAAAATTGAATAGTTAACATATTAGAAGCTCAGATAGGGAAATATGAGACCTATCATGCATTTAACAATTTGAGATCTGGTAATAAAAATGGAATTAAAAGTCTTAATTTACAATCTTATAAATATGAAGTTTTATCAGCTTGAGGTATATTTTATGATCCTGAAAAAGAATCATTTTATTTGTATAAAAGACCTGACAATTCTCAAGAAGCAGCTGGACAAATTGATATAATCTGAGGGTGTATGAATACTAAAGATTGAATAACTGAAGAAGGGAAAATAGACCCTGCATTTTATACAGCTTCTCGACTCAGTTCTAAGTGAGGAATAGATATTACGCCCGATACATTACAATTTATGTGAGTTCAAAAATTTCAAAAAAGAGGATTTCAAAACCTTGTTTATCTTGCTGTTTTAGAACCTTGAATTTCAGAGCAATTAAATTTCAAGAATGTATCAGAAATACCATTATCTCAAGTTGAGCAATATATGAGTCAAGATAATCCTGGTTGAGCAGGCTTATCAATCATACTCTCTCATCCTATGTTTTGTGATAATTGATATGGTCCTGAAATAATGAAAGATAGAATATAGTAATTAAAGAGCTTTAAAGCTCTTTAATTACTCAGAAATCATCAGTCTTGAAGCATCTGTTTTATTTCGATTTTATTCATAAGTTCATCATTGGAAGTGTATTTGTGTTCAACCATCTTAGGATATTTGTCATACTGCTTTTCCAAACTATGAGTCATAGGAAGAATAATTCTAAAATTATCACTCTCTACTGTGTTTATTGATTCATACTCAGATACAAGTTCTTCGTGAAGTTTTTCTCAAGGTCGAATTCATATAACCTCATAATCTAATTCTTTTTTATAATAATCAGCCAGCACTTGAGCAATATCAAGAATATTACAAGCAGGCATTTTAGTTACAAATATCTCTCATCAAAAACATTGTTCTGTTGCTTTAAAAACAAGTCAAATTGCTTGTTCTAAAGTCATAAAATATCGGGTCATTCAGATATCAGTAATTGGTAGTTTTTTATCTGTATTTTTAAGTAAATCCTTAAAAAATGGGATAATTGAGCCATTAGTTCACATTACATTTCATGCTCTTATACAAACAAACTTAGTAGTAGAATGTTCATCGTTGGCTTGAATCATAAGTTTTTCTCAAAGAGACTTGCAACTCCCATAAACATTTATTGGATTACATGCTTTGTCTGTCGATACATCTATTACAACTGAAACATTATTGAGTTTAGCTGCTTTCACTACATTTTCAGTTCCTGTAACATTTGTTTTCACACTTTCTTCTGGGTAATCTTCACAAACAGGTACGTGTTTTAAAGCAGCAAGATGAAATACATAATCTACATTTTTCATACATTCCATTAGTCTGGTAAGATCTCTTACATCACCAATTGCATATTTTATATTTTTATAGTCAGAAAATTTTCGAGACATCATAACTTGAGCTAGCTCTCATCTTGAATAAATTATTATTTGTTTAGGATTATACTTTTCAAGAAGTTGTTTTGTGAGTTCATTACCCCATGAACCTGTCCCACCAGTTATGAGAATTCTTTTATTATTGAAATCTAGATGCATAATATGTATGTTAAATATGACGTAATATATTTTTTAAAATTTTTTCAGAAACATTCAAGTCCTTATAATCAGATGGAATCTCTCATATGCTTGTATTGATTGCAACTTCGAATGCTTGAACAATCTCTTCATATCTAGTGCCACTAAGTACCATAGAATTATTTTCTAAGAGCTCTGGTCGTTCTGTCGAAGTTCTGAGTAATATACAAGGAGTTTTAAATATAGAGCATTCTTCCGGCACCGTTCCACTATCAGATAAAACACAAGTAGCAAATTTCTCTAGGCTTATAAATTCTGAAAAAGTAAATGGAAGATGTCATTCTATGTAATCTCACAACTTAATATCATATTTTTCAAGCATATTTTTTAATTTCGGATGCAGCGAGAGAACAACTTTTTGTTTTTCTGAAATTTTTCTTAATGCTGAAAATATTTCTTCTAATTTATTTTTATCAATCAGATTTTCATGTCTATGGAGTGTTACCAATACATATTTCTCTTTAGATATATTTTCTATAATAGTATATTTTGATATAACCTCAGAAATTGGATTTCAAGTCACTATAATTTTACTTGGATGATATCATTCTAAGAGGAGATTTTCACGACTTCTCTGGGTATAAGGCAATAAATAAGTTGAGAGAGAATCAATAATTTTACGGTTATTTTCTTCTGGAACTGTTTCATCAAAACATCTATTTCCTGCCTCCATATGAAAAATAGGCACTCAGTACATTTTTCCTACATAGGCAGAAAGTGCAGAGTGAGTATCTCAAAGTATTAAAATAGCATCTGGTTTTTCCTTAATGATGACTTTTTCTACATCAAGATACATTTGACCTATAAATGCTAAACCATTTTTTCAGATTTGATTAAATTGGTAATCTGGAAGACGAATATTTAAATCAGTAAAAAAATTATCATGTAACTCTTTCGTAAAGTTTTGTCAGGTGTGAACAAAAATATGTTGAGTATGTTTATCCAGCAATTTAATAATTTCACTCATTCGTATGAGTTCTGGCCTAGTTCCGACTATTGTAAGTATTTTTTTCATATTATTTCCGTAGTTTTTTTATTTCGCTATAAAAATTCTGAAACATACTATAGTTTATTATAAAAAATATACAAAAATAAATAAGTGAAGTTCATAGTAATATAAAAAATCAAAATATCCTAGATATATTGAAAGTAAAATATGTAAAATTTCAAAATATATAAAGTATTATAAAAGATAATACTCATAAAAATAATACATTTTTTATTATATTTATTTTATCTAACTTAAGAGGATAATCGTCTCTCGTAAAATATTCAGTTGCTCCCCACATGTATATCCAACCAATTCAGGTAGCTATTGCGGCTCAAATCACTCAAAATAAATATATGAATATAATGTTAGTGACAAAATTTATTCATACAGCAGCGAGAACAATTTTAAGTCTTTCTTTAACTTTTCACACTCAAGCAAGAATACTAAAATTAATTTGTAGTAAAAAATTAAAAACAAGAAATAGGACAGAATATTGTAGTATAACTCCAGAAGTTAAATACTTTATTCAAAATAGGACATACGCTATTGGAAGAGAGAAAGTAAATAAAAATATATTAAATGCTAGTCCAATAATTAAAAAATTGTTTGTAAATATACTTTTTACGAGTGTGATTTTATCATTTTCTCACTTACTATGTAACTCTGAGAAAACAGGGAATAACAATCCAAAAATTGGACCTATAATCATAAATGGAATTGATATTATGGAGAGGTAGTTGGTATAATATCAAGCGTCAGTCGTTCCAAGCATGAAAATTATCATTTGCATATCTATTTGACTGAGTATAACTCAAGCCTGACTTCATAAAAATACTAATCCTCAATATTTAAAAATAGTTATGAATAAATCTTTATCCCAGAGTATTCTCTCATTTTGAAAATATAGTTTGAAATATTTAAAATAAAATAATGTTACTGCAAATATAATTCAAATATATATCCCTAATACCCATGTATAACTATAATTTACGAGTGAACCGTAATCCATCATAAATACTCATACAGTAAGAAGGAGTGTACAAATCATTCTAATCAGCTCGATTGATTTTTGAAGAAAAGTATTTTGGATAGATTGTAGAAAAACTGTCAAAATTTGTAAGACATTTATTCCAAGAAAATAAAATGCAAATACTTTGAGTGATCAAGCTGCAGCAATAGATTTAAAATAATGTTCTGATATATAATCAGCTCAAAAATAGAAAAATAAAGCAATTGATATTCCTGTACTCATCTGAGCAATCAAGGCATATAACAAAATACTTTTTACTTTATCAAATCGTTTTTCAGTAACAAATTTTGGAACAAAATGGTTGATGCTTTCCGTCATTCAAAAATCATTATATGCAGAAATCATAGTGATGAGACTAATAATTCCATAGAGTATTCATAGTTCACTTACACTGAGTTCTCAAGAAACTATTATTTTTATAATATAGCCCATCGGAGCTATAATAAAACTAAAAATATAGAGCCACACTCATTTTTTTATGAATTTCTCAGCGAGTGATCAATGTTGGTCAATCATGAATGATACAAGTATTTAAATATTACAGTTCAGTATACTCAAAAAAAATATCTTCCAAATTTGGAAGATATTTTTATATTAAAATTATTTAATTGAAGCAGCTATTAAATCTGCAATTCATTTTTCAAATGGTCATGGTATTATTTTTTCAGGACTTGGATTTTCTACAGCGCTTGCAAGTGCCTTCGCTGCTGAAATTTTCATTTCATCTGTAATATTATTAACTCTTTTTTCTAGTGCTCATTTAAATATTCCAGGAAAAACTAATACATTATTTATTTGATTTGGGTAGTCACTTCTTCCGGTAGCAACTATTTTTGCTCATGCTTCATACGCATCTTCAGGCATAATTTCTGGAATAGGATTAGCCATAGCAAAAATAATAGCATCTGAATTCATAGTTTGAACCATTTCTTTTGTGAGAACTCAAGGAACAGAAACTCATATAAATACATCAGTTCATATAACAGCGCTTTCGAGTCATCATTTTATACATCATTCTCCATCCGGATTGAGAATACACATGGTATTAGTCAAATCAGTGAGCATTTCTTTCACTGGATTAAGTCACTCTCTCCCTTTATAAATAGTTCAACTGCTATCAACTACCACTATATTTTTTACTCAATACTTAAGAAGAAGTTTTGTAATTGCAACTCAAGCAGCTCATACTCAGTTTATAACTACTTTTATGTCTTCTTTTTTCTTTCAAACTATTTCAAGTGCATTTATAAGTCACGCGAGACACACAATTGCAGTTCCATGTTGATCATCATGAAAAACTGGGATATCAAGTTCAGCCTTCAGTCTTTCTTCTATTTCAAAACATCTCGGAGCAGAAATATCTTCTAAATTGATACCTCCAAAAACTGGGGCTATGTTTTTTATAGTTTTTATAATTTCTTCTGTGTCTTGTGTATCTAGAACGATAGGAAATGCATTTAAACCAGCAAAATTTTTAAAGAGTGCACATTTTCATTCCATAACAGGAAGGGCTGCTTCTGGGCCTATATTTCAAAGACCTAGAACTGCTGAACCATCAGAAATAACGGCCACTGTATTTCCTTTCATAGTATAGTCATACACGCTGTCCTTATTTTTTGCAATTTGAAGACATGGCTCTGCTACTCCAGGAGAGTATACTGTTGAGAGATCATCTTTCGTATTAATTTCTGCTTTTAAATAGGTTCAAATTTTTCATCGCAGCTTTTTATGGAGCTCAAGTGATTTTTGTGAATAGTCTGACATACAGTACAATATTTTAAGAATTATTTTTTCATGAAAATATAATGTATGAAAAGATAGAGAAATGTAAAGACTCTCGACATATAAAACTTTTACAATCTATACAAAAATCATACTATTGTCACAATAGCTCTACTTTATAATATGTATTCATGCATTATATTTCACGTTTTGTATTTTTGATTCTGACAGCCTGTGTAAGTTTTTATCTTTATTATATAGTATTTCCATTTCATTGAGAATCTAAAGATTTTTTCTGACTCTATATACTTCTTGTTGCTGTTTTATATGGGTCTTATAAACTATTTGAAATATGATTTATTGAACAGCAAAGTTGATTTACCATTTATAAAATTGTTTGAATATTTTTCTCTCAGTTATTTTTACTCTGTCTTTTGTATTTTTGACTTACGGGTCTTAGTATAGGACTTTGAGTGTTTCTGTTCCTCAAACTTACTGGATTATTACTCATACTCTCATTATTTTGGTTTTTGATTTATACTTTGTGACTCAGTGTCATAAAAAAAATATTAGATGTTTCTAAATTTGATTCATTGATAGTATTTCTGATGTCCTTTGGAATATGATTTGTTATATTTATGCTATGAGTATTTATTATTGCAGCAACGTGATTGTATTTAGGCCTAGCGATTGCTATTTGGATTTTAATTTGTGCTGGTATCTGATATAAAGAATGTATCCCTGAGCTATCAAAATTATCTCGAGTTACCATTTGAAATAAAATAGATGGTTCTTTAAGTGTTGAGAGAATAATTAATGAAGTGCAAGTTTGAATAATCAGTTTTTTTCTCTGAATCAATTTTATAAATGTATACAGACCATTTCCAATTGGTTGGGATGATTTAGGAGTATATATGAACTATCCAAAACTTCTTTCTCAAGCTTGAGAGTTACTCCCACTTGGGAAAATGTATGGCTGGGAGCTCTTTAGTGGAATCTGATTTTTATTTGGAAGTCAAACCTATGCGTTTCTACTCAATTCTTTCTCGTGAGTAACTGTTGTAGTTATCGCGTATGTTGCATTGAAGTATATCATTTGAGAGCATAAAAAATATTTTTCTCTTCCATTACTCGGAATCATAGTCCTTCTTATGCTTCCTATGAGTGTATTTCAACTCGCAAAAGATATGAAGTTAGATTATGGTTTACTTACATTTTCTATCATTCCATTTACACTTTTATATTCTTATATTTCAGAAGCTCATATAACGAGAAGTAAAACGAGATACATATATTTATTTATTATCTGAATACTTATTTGATTTATTTTTACTATAAAAGTCACTTCACTTCTTGTTCTATTAGCTGGTTTTTGAATGATATTTTATAAAAGATTTCAGCTTTCTGGTTTTTTTGTTTATTTCTTGTTGTTTCTCAGTATTTTTACATTCTGAAATCTCTGGAAGATAATGAATGTTGCAATAGATGTTAGCTCCCAAACTCGAATTATTATTTCCTTGATATTCTTAGTTCTTGCATGAGTGATATTTTGATATTCGTATCTGAAAAATAAAAATATTCTCAGTGATTATATTAAAATAACTATTGAGATAGGTTTTCTTATCCTAGGTTTTTTTCTCATACTCAGTCCTTGGTTTATTAAAAATATCTCTGAAAGGGAAGCGGATTTACCTGTAAGTATTTGATATATACTTTGATGATACTCTCAGGATTTTTTAGCAGATTATTCAAATCTTTATACACCTAATGAACTTGCTCAGATACAGTCTAATGGAGATGCCAGGATGAATAATGAATGAACTACAAATAATGAAGATTTTGGACGCTATTTTGGGTATGAAGAAGGTATAAATAATTATCTAAAGCTTCCATTTAATTTAAGTTTTCAACTTAATCAAAAATGAGAATTTACAGATATTAGTTTTATATTTTTCGCACTTCTTCCCATATTATTTTTATTCTTGGTTTTCAAAAGGATTCAGTATATGTATATTTTCGCTGGTATAATTGCATTGGTATTTGTGTATTATATTCCTAGTTCTGTATCTGCAGTTATTACACAAGCATTCTCAAATTTCTGACTTCCTGGATGATATATACTCATTGTTTTATTTTATGTATTTCCACTAATGTATTTATACTATACATTGGAAAAAAATAATCATAATAACAATATTCTTTCAGTCTTAAGTTTTTTAAGTATTTATTTATTACTTTGGGCTGTTTCCGCATTTTGAATTGTTTGGTACGGAATAGTAATGTATTTTGTATTTATAGTGCTCATTTTACTTTTAGTGAATACTTTTGAGCACTCCCTAGAATCTCAAAATCAAGGTATCAAAAAATATTCATGATCACTGAGCTACATAGTGGCTTGAATCATTGCTGTATATTTATTATCTTCAGCAATACCTCACTGAATTACTAACCTAAAAACTGCGTGATATTCAGATTATAAAATATGACTTCAAACTGAAGAAGCTGCAGTCTTTGAGTTTCATCCAGATTATTTTAATATTTTGTATAATCTTAATTTAGGAAAAGGTGAACAAAATGATTTTTTTGTTTCAAGTAGAAATAAATTACTAGAAATTATTGATGACGATCCAAATAACATCGACGTAGTTGAAATGGTTCGTGATATAAAGGACATTGAAAGACTATTTCAGGTTTTACAACAATTAACTCGTTACAACATTGAATGAGGACTCAATGAAGACATAGAGAGCCTTCTTCAAGAGATGTATGTAACTATTCTTTACCCCAAACAAGAACAAAGAAACACACAGGTTATATATAGAGTTGGGACATTCTTAAAATATTTTATAACGGAAAATAGTTCAAGAATAATGGAAGATTCTCTTCTCACTGCTTTTGATGAGTATATATATGATGAAAACTTAGATGTGAGCCATGAACGATTTAGAAAACTCTGACTGAGATATATTTTATTAGATCTCAATGCAGCGACCATAGATCAAGATCCTGAAAAAAGATTAACTCAAAGATATGAACATCTCCTTGCTTTCCTTACACATCCTAAAGTTGAACTCATAAGCAGCGATAGCGTTTGCTTGAAGCTAGCCAATGATGTATTTAAAGATAATAAAAACCTAAAATCCTATATTGAACTTGCGGGAGTAAATTATGGGTCAGTAGAAATGAGGACTCAAAAAGTAGAGAGCTGTTTGGAATCTATTTCAAGGGTAATTTCAAAAAATATGGTTACAGAAAATAAATATGAATATCTACTTCCTTATAAAAATGTTGTAATACAATCAGAAACTGATGTTAATAATTTTGATGAAGTAAAAAAGACTCTTACTCCATATATGCAAATGAGTTACAAGGCATTATATGAAGTCTTAGATTAATAAGATTAGCTATAGGTAATAAAAAATTGACATACTTTTTATATTTACTATCCTGTCGATATATTATTGGATTATATGAATTATTTTGGCAATATTTTTAGTTACCTTTCGTGAAACATTAGAAGCTTCCATCATTGTAGGACTTATATTTTCACTGTTACAAGTATTTTGAGTTTCTTTTAAAAGAAAAAGATATATAGGTGTTTGAATTGCAGCTTGAATTTTATGAAGTGTTATTTTTGCATTTTCATTTCAATATCTGTTTTGAGCTTTTGAATGAAACTCTGAAAAAATTTATGAATGAGTACTCATGATACTTTGAAGTTTATTTATTACTCGTTTTGTAATATGGACTCAACATCATTTTCATAATATTTGAACAAATGTAAAAAAAATCTCAGATCAATTCAAGCAGAGTGATCAGTTATGGTATCTCTCTTTATTAGTAGCCTTGAGTGTCCTAAGAGAATGAGTTGAAACAGTGATTTTTCTCAATGCATTGAGTTTTAGTTCAGAAAAATGAGATATAGTATTAGCGATTTTAGGAATTATTTGAGCTTTAATTATTTCCGTCATTTTGTATATAAGCTTAAAGAAAGTAGAGATTCAAAAATTACTCGTTTTCACTAATATATTTTTTATATTTATTGCTTGAGGTCTTTTGTCACACGGGATTATAGAGTTTCAGCAAGCATGAGTATTACCAAATTTTATAAATCCTTTGTATGACATTTCTGGAATTCTTTCTGAAAAGCAATGACTAGGTAGTATTCTTAAAGCAGCTATTCATTATGATGCTAATCCATCACTTCTGTCTTTCTTAGCATATATAAGTTATATGTGAATAGTATTTACCTTATTTTTTAAAAATAAAAAAGAGAGATAATATCTCTCATTTTATTAATTAATTAATAATACTGTTCATCCATTCATTGTATTTCTCGTCGCTTTCCATCTCTAGTATGGAAATTTCTGGAGTATCATAGGGATGATTTTTTTTGATATAACTGAGTAGTTTTTCTTTTTTTTCTGGAAGTGTTTTTATGAGTAAGATTAATTCACTAGAACTTGTGATTTTTCCCTCCCACATATAGAAAGACTTAACGTTATTGATTCTATTGACGCATCAAGCAAGTCTTCCACCAATTATTCACTGAATAAATTTTTTACATTCTCTTGGGGTGTTTGGATATGTAGTTTTTATAAGAAGCATTACTTTTTTTTAATTCTATTAATCTAATTATAGCAAAAATTGAGAATTTGCATTATTTTTTACTCTATAATATGTCTCATATCCTTTTATAAGGACTCAAACGAGATCTCAGTATAATTCTGGAATATTTAATGATTGAGCTAATCTCAGTAAAAACTCGTCAGTATTTTTTAATTTTCTCAGTCTTTTTTCATTATCATATCTATATTCCGGCATAGTTCTCAGATTATGAATTCGATCTACAATTCTAACAATAGCTATATCTCGGGCTAATTGTGTTAATTGTTCTGAACTTAGCATTTCTCACAAATTTTTATTTGATTGCTGGGTTAATTTTTCAATTAGTGTTTTTATATCATAAAAATCTTTGTAATACATCTCATCTCTTGAAAATTTTTGCTCGAGTCTTACGGATTTTATATCATTTATTTTTGATTTTTTTCTTGATTCATCAATATGCGGAACTTTTTGTTTTGTGAGAAAATTTACTCAAAGTGCAACTTCATATCAGTCCTCACGTAAAATATCTAAAAAATTCACTTTCTTCATTGATTTAGTATCTTTATGTAAATCTTCTATATCATCATGTCTGAGTGCTATTATTAATCAGGAAATTGTTGCATATTTTCAAGCATAGAGAATATAAAGCTTCGCTACTTCATAGAGATGACTATGATATTCTCTATATTCACCCGTAAGTCTTGTAAGTCATTGAAAGTTTTCTTCAGTTTTTTGACAGACTTGAAAAATTTTTTCAAAAAAATAAAACTCCAAATCATCATCTGATTGGAGCTTTTTAAAACTAATATTATTCTGTATACAATCTCTTAAAAAATCTAAGAAGGCATCTCAATAGATTGATAATGAGTTCATTCAGTATATTTCTCAATTATCTTGCATGAGCTGTATTATAAATGAGTGATATACATATTGTATATCAAACTACTAATATATCAAATATATAAGCATTTTCTTATATTATATATTAATTCGAATAATTTTCCCAAAAATTGTTCCTAAATTTGCTGTATTCTCAATTTTGGATTGCTATTCTAGCTCCATTTCCTATTTCTATTAAAAATGCGAGATTGTGATACGAAAGGAGTGATTTTCAGTACATTTCGTCTTCATTTATGAGATGTCTGATATATCATCTTGAATAACTTTTACATACTTTACACGGACACTTGTCATCAAGTTTCAAATCTGAAAGCTTATGTTTTTCATTTTTTATTCGTACGTTTCCATACGTTCAAAACGCAAGTCAATGCCTTCCAACACGAGTAGGGAGGACACAATCAAACATATCTACTCATCTATAAATTCACTCGATTAAATCCTCTGGTGTACCAACTCACATCAAATATCTCGGTTTATTATCTGGAAGAGTCTCTTTCATCACATCAAGTATTCTGTACATATCTTCTTTTGATTCTCAAACGGAGAGTCATCCTATTGATATACCAGGAGTATCAAGCTCGGATATAAATTTAGCAGACTCTTTACGTAGATCATCAAAAACGACTCATTGTACTATTCAAAAAAGAGCTTGTTCATGTAATCCAGAATTCTTTCTCAGTTCATTATTTTTAAGCCACTGAGTCTTACTTCTTTCTGCCCACCTGTGAGTTCGGTTCATGGCAGCCCGAGCATATTCTCGAGTGCTTTCTCATGGAGCACATTCATCAAATGCCATAATAATATCTGCTCCTATATTTGATTGAATATCCATCACTTTTTCAGGAGTGAAATAATGCTTACTTCCGTCTATAAAACTTCGAAAATGTACGCCATCTTCAGTTATTTTAACGAGAGAATTTCATTCTCTCGTTTTTCATAACGAAAACACCTGAAATCAACCACTATCAGTAAGTATAGGTTTATAATAGTTTTGAAAACTGTGTGATCATCCAAAATGCTTCACTATTTCATCTCAAGGTCTGAGGTATAAGTGATAGGTGTTATTGAGAATAATTTGTGCTCACATTTCATCCAAGTTTTCAGGTGAGATTCATTTCACTGTCGCTTTCGTACCTACTGGCATAAAAACAGGAGTTTTAATATTTCCATGTGATGTTTCTATGGTTCATGCTCTTGCAAATCAATCAGTGTTTTCTAAAGTGTATTTGAACATACTATGAATTAAATATATATAAAAAAGATACAAATAAATGTATCTTCGTATTTTAAATGTATTATATAAAGAAAAAAATTATTCTCCAAGTTGTTTTCGTAATTCTTCTGTGTTTTCAATTAATTTTTGATTTCTTTCTTTTATTTGAGTTGGGGTATAAAAACTATGACCTTGAATAATATCAAGTGCTGCATGGTGCCAATCGGGATCTCTTATTTTTATTTTTTTGATCGTCTCCCTTTCATGTTTCAGCTTAGAGGCTATGTCAAAAAAATCTTCTCTTCACAGATTATCCATATCTGCATCTTTTATAATCTTTTCTAAGAGAGTTTTGGGTTCTTTTTCTGGAGCTGTTGCAAGTATAAGATGTTCTATGATTTTAATTTTGTCTTCTGGATATAGAATTGTTTTAAGAAAATTTTGAGCTATTTTTGCTCCTATATTTTCATTATTATCGTACTGTATCACAAATCATGTATCGTGAAAGAGGGAAGCAATACAAAGAAGCTCGATATCACTACTCTCACATCATTCCATAGTGGCGAGATACATAGCTCGTTCCATTACACTCAATGCATGTTCATAATGATGATAATAGAGTTCATCAAGAGGAAGCATGAGATAATTTACGTAGTTTTTGACGTCAATAATGAGATTTTTATTCATCGATAATCTGATACTAAAATAGTTTTACTATATCATTATATGCTATTAGAAATGAAAGTGCAATGAGAAGAATGAAGAAAAATATATGAGTAAGATTTTCAATTTTTTGAAGAGAAGCATTTTTTCAAAAGATAGATTCAAGGAAACTACGAATCCATAAAAGTGCAATTCTTCCTCCATCTAGAGCCGGAATTGGTAAAAGATTAAATACTCAAAGATTCACAGATATCACTGCAGCTAAGATTATTAAGAGTGTAAATCCTCATGCAAGAGATTGTGTTATGATACTAACTATTCCAATAGGTCATGCTACTTGATCAAGGGCTTCTTGTCTTTGGACAGGTGTTTCTGGAGCAAATATGTTTTTCACCAAAATTCAAAGTCCTGATAACGTGAGTCTACTTTGGTAGTATGTCTCTAAAAAACCAAATTTTAAAGAATCTATAATTCCAAATTTATACTCAAATCATTCCTCAAGTTGCAAGTTTGGAGCTAAATAGGAACCTATCATATTTTCGCTGTTTGGAGAGAGTTGTACTTCTAGAAATTCTATTATGGGACAAGTTTCTCACTCTGTTTCTCCTGGAGAACATTCTATTATTCTTTGAATATATAAACTGAGTGGAGAATTCAAGGGATTTTCCTTGATATATGATTGAAGTTCAGATATATCTGAAAATATAATATTATTCATCCGTAATAATATATCTCATTCTTGTATTCATGCAGCTTGTGAAACCGAATCTTCAATTGGATAGAGAAGTATTCCAGGGTTTTTGGTAATCAGTCCAGATTCAATCGCTTGGTCAATTGTTGGAATAATCTTAGATGGAAGCTCTGTAGGTATAACGGAGTTTATCCCAATAGGTTGTACTCACATAAAAAATAATCCCGTAAAAATGAATCCTGCAAGTAAAAAGTTCATAATAACTCACGCTAAAAGAACAGAAGTTTTTTGGAAGATATTTTTTTCATAAAAGTTAGCTCAAGCATTATGATTTTGAATATGTGATTCTAGAAATTTTCTCTCAATTTTTTTAATTTCTTTTCCATTCACGTCATAAATATCTTCGTGTTTATGCAGTCTCTTTTGTATTTGTTCTAGTGTAAGATGTTTTCATTTTCATGAATAATACCGAAACTCTATTTCAGATTCTCACGCTATTTTAACAAATCCTCACAATGGAATCCAGTTGAGTGAAAATAAAGTTCAATATTTATTTTTCCAGAGTTTTTTTGCTCTCGGAGGTATTCATAGACCAAATTCTTCAACGTGTATACCAAAAAATCTAGCTGTTTGATAATGTCAATACTCATGGAAAAGTACAATGATACTAAAAATAACAATACTCACGAGAATTCAGAGGAATATCATAGCCTATAGAATCAAAAATTAATAGACTCATAGTATCGTATTTTAAGCCAAGTGCAATATTATTTCTTCAAGTCTTTATTTTTGATTTTTATAGCATATTATTGTATAATATTTAAAATATTCTTAAATAGAGAAATATGACTGGACCTACACTTGGTGAATCTGGAGAAGATAAGGTAAATAAACCAATAAATAAAAATAATTCATATGCTGAACTTGTTTCCTCGTATGTAAAAAACAGACTTAATAAAAAAGAAGATAGACTCACATTTGCAAAATCAATCGACTGAGTCAATGATTTTACTCCTGATCAAATTCAAGACATAAAAAACTTTTCTGGAACTGACTCTAGGTTCTCAGGACTTGAAATATCTAATGACACGCTTCAAGTAAGTAGTTTTAAAAAAGAAATTGCTCATTTTCTGGCTTGAATTCGTTCAAAAAAAATAGCTATCCAAGATAGTTTCTTGCAAGAATTTGATATAGATACCAAAAAATATTCATCAAAAATTGCTCCAAAAGTTGAAAGTATTGAGAGAGAATCGGAACTTGAGCTTTTACTAAAATCAGAAAAAGAGCGTAAAAAATTTATTAATACGGTCTATGGATCCACTCATACTCCAAATGTAAAGTTATTTTCATGAGTCTTACAGGACATGCAGATTGAAAAAAGATTTTCACGTCTTCCAGATCACGAACAACGAGCAATAAGTATTGTTAATAACAAAATCAAATCTCGACAAAAATTAGATACAGCTGATGTCATGACTCTTTTTGAATCATCTATATTTACTGTAGATGAAAAACAAAAAATTATTGAGTCATATATGCCAAGTATGACCGTTGCACAAGCAATAGAACTTTGAATTATTGATAATCAAGCTGCAAAATCTATAAAAAAAAGCGCTTTAGAAACTTCAGTTGAAACAGGACTTTTTGGAACTACGGGGATTGATGTTGAGAGCTATATATCTCAAATTAGTGATGAAGAACTCCTTATGTCTACGCAGTGACTTTTATCACATGCGAGTTCTCAAGAGCAACTCTTTGAAAAGAATTTTTTCTATGATCTCTTTGCAAGTGATTATAATACTCTTATAGCTGATATTGAGACGAGACTTGCGTCAGAGAGTGTTCAATCACTGGATGAAGCAAAAAGTATATTATGAAGTTTAGCAAATGTTGAGTGAGTTGAAAACTTCCATGCTGGAGCAATTATTGTTTTAACTCAAAAACTTCAACATCCTGAAACGAAAGTTCTGCAAGAAGTAAATCTCTACGCTGAAATAATAAATACTTGAAAAGTTGGGACATTTTCACTCGTTGATAGATGATCTGAATCCTATGACGCGAGAGCAAGTAGTGATGTTTCGAGACAAACGTACTCTCAATTTATAGACTTTGCAAGCAAGGCTCAAAATCAAGAACATTGAGTTCCTAAAATTGAGTTTATTTCGAAGCAAACACTCAATCATAGAATCCAAACATGAAAAATAACTGATAAACATTGAGCTGACAACTATCAGGATAAAATACAAATTGAAAGAGAAAAAACTCAAATTGCAGAACAAATTCAAGCGAGAAAAGATGAGTTAAGAAAACAATGAACTCCAAAGTCACAATGGAATGATGATTCAAAGCTCAATGAATTACTCCTCTTACAAGACGAAAAGGAACAAGTGTATCTGAACGTTTCAAGTCAAAATACAAAAACTTTGCACGCGCAACTTGATGAGCTGGATACTGAGTGAAAGGCATTTTGAATCGAAAAAGGGACTACATTTACGACCAATGGAAAAAAATGAGAAACTTTCAGTGTTCTTAGAGTATTTGATGATAATCAAACAATAGTTGTTAAATGACTTAAAGGAGAAGAATCCCTGACCTATCAACAATTTATTGAAGCTTTTAAAAGTCAAAAAGCAGTGAGAGTCTCTAAAATTACTGACTTTCAGGAGCTATTTACTCAAACTGACCAAATGTATACAAAATGGTCAGAATTTGAATTAAAATCTGGTAAAATACAACACAGAAAATCTAAAACGAATGTTAATTATGATTTTTTGGTTCCTATTTCATGATGATCAAAACAACTTTTTAAAATCCATTCTATTGATGGAGAGATGGTCACAGTAAGTTTTTGAGAAGTTGCTGATAAAAAGAAATCTGAAAAACAAAAAAATTGAGAAACGAAGGATAAAAAAGTAGGTGAAATTTTCAAGGTTGAGAGTCAGAAATATACTATGAGTGTATGAGTTTTAGATAGATATATTGTTGATAATAAACTTGAACTTAGAAGTTTAGAAGAGTGAAAGGTGAAACAGGAGAAAATGGATAATGTTCCAATTCCAGAAAGCAAATTTGGACTCTTTAATTTTATGTTTCAAGGAATGTCGCTTGCTTCAGTTGTGAAATGATCAAAAACAGCTATAGAGCAGATCACTAATATTCTCAATGAAGGTGATGATGATAAAGCAAACCAATTTGCCCTCAAGTTTTTTGGACCACTTTTATGAAAAGATGGGAAGACTGATATGATGTCTCGGGTAGAACAAACTCAAAAGAAAAGTATGGAAGAATTTATCTGAAGACTTAAGGATATTAATTCTAAACCAGCTACACAATTAATAAAAAATTGGCTCAAAGACCCAAGAACTCCAGAATATAAAAAAGAAGCTGGTATGTTTTATATGCTTGAAAAATATGGAGCGCTCAATGCGAAAGAGATGTATGAATACCAAGGTCAAAGTTATTGGTATCAAAAAATGTGAGGTATTATTGGAGATTCTGTGTGGATGAGAGTCCATGAAAAAAATGATAAACTTTGACTCAATACCACGGAAGAAGAACTCGTTTATAACCTCATGTCTGAACAAGTAAAAGAATGAGGGTATAATGGAGTAAAAAGAAGATCTAAACTCGCAAAAGAACTTAAGAAATTTAGAGGTCAATGAAAAGAGGAAGAATGGGCTGTAGGTTTAAAAGATGGTTCTAATGAAAGAGATGTAGTCGAACGAATTGATGGATGACTTTCAGAAATGAGCAGTTGAAATTATCCAAACTCTTTTTGATGGCTTGAGTCTGTCACGAACAAATGAGGGAGCATGAAAGAAATGAATATGATTCCGTTTGTTATGATGTACTCGGGTATGGCATATAATTTTGAGAAAGATATTCTTGATAAAGCGAAGAATTTTCCAAGCCAGTCTCGAATGCTTATGATGATGAGATTTATGTCGTATTCATGAGATATAGATATAGTGAATCAAACTATAAAAAGAATATCTGAAAGACTCGAAGAAAAGAATCCTCAAAAGTATGCTTGAATATCTGCTCAAGCTCAAAGTATATTTAAGAATCAAAAAAACAATCTTAAACCAGAATGAGAGAAACAAGATGAAACAATTGCATTTTATAAAAAATGGGGATGAGATATTACAGATATTTTATATATGCTTAATACGTGAGAGACTGAAGATATACACAACAAAATGATTTTTCTTGAAAAGGATGACGATCCTATATTCAAAAAATATTATAACAAACTTGAAGGATTTATGTGACAAGATCCAAGTTTTACTGAGAATAAGTTATACGAAGATCCTATGGCTGCAAAGGGAACTTCGGGTCTTAGTATAAAAAAAGCCTCAGGACTCTTTAATATGAGAACCGGGTGAGTTTTATCTCACTGAGATGCTTCAAATATGATGTGGACTGATGAAATAGTTCCAGAAATGGTTGCTGTAACAAAAAGAAAGTATGATTCTGATCCAATGAAAAATAAAGAAATTCAGAAAAAAATTCTCGAAAAGAACCTCAGAGATTTTCTTACTGCTATAATGGGGATGCATGCTGAAATTAGAACTCTTGCAGCATTTAATTCTCCCACTTGAAAATTTTCTAAACTCAATGATTGGTGAGTGTATTTTGATCAACTCGTGAATGCGTGAGCAAACTCAGAAAGTATTGATGCCTGAGAAAATACGTGAATTATTGATAGATTTGTAAACCAAATTATAGATCATGAAAATGGATGAAGAAGTTATGAAAGAGCAACTGTAGTAGATTCACGAGGCTGATATGAATTTTTAAATGAATGAGAAGTGCCATCAGATGACTTTCCAAGCTTTTCTGATGTGGTGAAATGAGATGTAAACAGGGCTATTACTCCTCGAGTAGCTCCACAAAGAAAAGATGATGATTATTCAGATGAATATTAATAGATTAAAAAACACTTATCAATTTGATAAGTGTTTTTTAATCTATTTGTACCAATTCGTGAGAACGGTTTGCAATGTGAGAGTCTTAATGTTTTCATTTCACACATCTCTCCATTGTACGAGAGAACTCACCCTCATTTTAGCATCATTTGAATTGATGCTCGCATCACTATTCGTATCTTCAATATATTCAACAATTATCTCTCGAGTGTAGAGAGGATTGATATCAACTCATCCACTTTGAGTATAAAATCATCTCGCATCTTTTTGCACTTTGAAATCATTTCTATAGCTTGGTGTATCAAAATCTCAAAGATTACTTTTCAAACTTAACTCAAATTGATTTTGAGCATTTCTATAAATGCTATAAGACTGATTTGCAAGTGATCTTATATCGTAAGTTGTAGTAGAGTTACCTAAACAATTAATATTATAATTTAGTACATTCCAACAGTTTCGCGTGTCTGCAGAGAATCTAATCCAGTTTGTATCTCGTATATTTGAAAATGATTCGAGTCCATCTCTTGCAATAGAAATTGCTTCTATACGGTTTCAAGTACTGTTTGCTAATCGTTGAGAGGAGTTTAGTAATCAATATACTCAAATGATTCCTGTTACAACAATCAAGAGTACGACCATTGCTTCGATGATTGATGTTGCTTTGAGATCGTATTTCATTGAATAATTGAGAAATATTTGTATTGTTTTCAGTATAAAAATAAATAGAAAAATCACAAGAAATATAAATACAATTTTGCCTTTACATTTTTTATTTTATTTATACAATCTGCGAACCTTAACCCAAAGATAGTGGAAAAATTTTCAATACATGACGAGTTAAAATTAAAGGAACTGTTTGCGCAATATAAATTTCCTGCATTTCGTTATGGTCAAATTGAGAACGCTATTTACAAAAACTTCATCACAAATTTTGATGAAATTCAAACAATTCCGAAAGAACTTCGAGAATTACTCAAGGAGAATTGTTTTTATGAGACACTAAAAGTAGATAATCAAGCTACTTCAGCGAACGGACAAACAACAAAATTTCTCTTTGAAACCCAAGACGGACTTTTTATAGAAGCAGTTTTGATGCGTCATCTCTCTGGAAGAAATACTCTGTGTATCAGTTGTCAGGCAGGTTGTCCGATGGCGTGTACATTTTGTGCAACTGGAAAACTCGGTTTACAAAAAAATCTACCACTCTATGAAGTTGTAGAACAAGTGATGTATGCTGCTCGAATGTTAAATTCTGAGTGAGAAAAACTCAGAAATGTAGTATTTATGGGTATGTGAGAACCTATGCTCAATTATGACGTGATGAAAGAATCAATTCACGTATTTACGAATCAAAAGAAGTTTGATTTAGCTAATAGAAGAGTGACGGTCTCTACTTGTGGAATTGTTCCTGGTATACAAAAATTTACTGAGGATTTCCCTCAAACATCGCTCGCAGTAAGTCTCCATGCTCCTAATGATGAAATTAGAAGGAGTATCATGCCAGTAGATCATACCTATGATTTAGAAAAGCTTATGACTTCATTGGATAGATACGTAGAAAAAACGAATAAAAGAATTTTTTATGAATATATCATGATTAATTGAGTAAATGATCATCTCAAGCTCGCTGATGAACTCGGGAAACTCTTACAGGGAAGGCTTGCTCATGTAAACTTCATCCCGTATAATGCGTGAGAGGGAACTGCATCAGACTGATATACTACGACTCCACGATTCATTATTGAAAAATTTCAAAGAACCCTTGAAAAATACGGAGTGGTTTCAACGATTCGAGCAACGATGGGAGATGATATTGCTGCTGCCTGTGGGCAACTTGCGAGAAAGAAAAAAGATACAGAAGAAAAAACTCAGGATTAATCCTGAGTTTTTTATTTTTTATATGAGTGTTCAACGTTTTTCGCAAACAACAGAAATCATTATATCTTCAGACTTAAAAGAAAGTCTTTTTTCTCCTTTTGGTCATATGTGTGTTCTATCAGTTAAATCGTCATTGTTTAAGTCCACAGTATTTATTAAATCAAGTACTCTTTGTTTAGTTATTTCTCAAACTCAAACTCCATCACACTCAAATCATTATGTCGTAACCTTCATTCTATCATCTTCTTGGTAAGTTTGGGCATCTAATTCACTTACTCAAACTGAAGCTAATAAAGATAAAACTCAAATTCATTTATGCATAAAATCTCTTATTATTAATAATATATTAATTATATACTAACTAAATACTATTTTTGTCAAATATAATTATAAGCTATTTTTCTTAATTTGCTGTTTGTGGATACAATGTGCGTAATAATTTTTACTAAACTCTATGAAATCTCTTATTTTTAAATTGTTCTTAACAGTTCTAGGTGGACTGTTCATACTTCTGTTTGCTGTTCCTTGGAATTATTTTGGTTTAGTTGTTCCATTTTCTGGACCAGATTATAAGCTAGGACTTGACCTTCAGTGAGGAATAGAGCTTGATTATAAAGTTGATTTAGAAGAAGCAAGAACTGAAGAAGATTACAATCAACAGCGTGAGGATTCAATCGTAGAAGGGTTAAAATCTGTAATTGATAAACGAATTGCTACACTTAATATCAATGATTCTATTATTACGAGTGCGAGTTACGGTGATGAACAACATATCATAGTTCAAATACCACTTAAATGAAATGATGCACTTCAAAGTTCAGCGAATATAGAGCGAGCGAAAGATGCGATTGGAAAAGTAGTTAGAATAGAGTTTAAAGAACTCAGGGAAAATATTACAGAAGCTGACAGAACAGCTAGAAAAGAACTTGCTGGTCAAATACTCACTGATTTACAAAAGAGTCCAGATGAATTTATCACTGAAACACAAAGATTTCAAAATAATAATGAATGAATTGAAGTTGGAACGGTTTCCGATATAACTTCATTATTAACAGAAAGTTGAGCAACTATTAATCTCAATAAGCAAAATATATCTACTTCACTTTCTGAAATAGAAAACACTGATGGTGAAAACTGATATCTTGTGTATAAAAAAAATGAGGATAGTTTTGATTATATCGTAGTAGACGCTGAACCATCAATATGGATATCTGCTGAAGATTCTCAAGGGAGAGTGCTCAACGATACTTATTTTACGAAAGCTTCGGTTCAATATAATCAGGCATTTCAACCAATGGTAGAGCTTACATTCAATAACGATGGAGCGGATATATTTGGTGAACTTACAAAAAGACTTGTTGGACAACCTATTGCTATATTTGTATGATGAGAACTCCTCACTTCTCCTACGGTCAATGATGCTATACTTACAGGGCAAGCAGTTATCACAGGAAATTATACTCCAGAATCTGCTCAAAAACTCGCGACTGATATAAATACATGAGTGGTTCCTGCCCCAATTTATCTTACAAGTGAACGAACTATCGATGCTCGTTTAGGTCAAAACTCACTTGAAAAAATAATCTATGCTGGTATGTTTGGTTTTCTAGTTATTTTATTATTTCTTATATTCACTTATAGACTTGCATGATTTGTATCAGCAATTGCACTATTTATATACATAGTTATAACACTCGCTATACTGAAACAATTTGGTGTAGTGCTCACTCTTGCTTCTATTGCTGGTTTGGTGCTCTCTATCGGTATTGCTATTGATGCTAATATTCTTATATTTGAAAGGGTAAAGGATGAACTCAGACAAGGAAGCACTATTCGTGAATCAGTAAAAATTTGATTTGAAAAGTCATTTTCAGCTATTTGGGACGCGAATATTACAGGTCTCATCGTAGCGCTGATACTTTTTGTATTCGGGATTAATCTTATAAAAGGATTTGGATTCATTTTGGGACTTGGTATTATTGTCAGTTTATTTTCAGTATTCTTTGTGAGTCGACTCTTTATCCGACTCATAGCTCGATCAGATATTTCTCAAAAAGTATTTATTTGAAAATAATCTAATATATATGAAAATTAATTTAGAAAATAGATTCCAAGCTATTACTTCATCATGAGAAACAGCTGAACTGAGTTTTAAAGATATAATATCTTACTGAGATTACACTTTATTGTATTTTTATCCAGCAGATAATACTCCAGGATGTACGCTTGAAAATAAAAGTTTTTCATCACTTAAAAATGATTTTCAAGACTTATGAATTGTGTTGGTTTGAGTCTCAAAAAACAGTATTGCGAGTCATAAAGACTTCATAGAAAATCATGATTTACAAATAGATCTCATTTCTGATCCTGAACTTATTCTTCATAAAGAGCTCTGAGCCTATGGAGAAAAGAATAATTATTGAAAAATAGTTACCTGAGTTATTCGTTCTACTTTTCTGCTCAATAAAAATTGAGAAATAATACAAGAATGGAGAAATGTACGAGCAAAAGGACATGCTGAAAAAGTCCTCAGAGAAATACACCTCCCAGAATAAAATAAAAACGAGCCTAGCTCGTTTTTATTTTGTCACGAAGTGAATCTATATCTCAGGCTCAAAGAAGTAATAGGATGGCATTATTTGGATTATCAATATCAAATTTCTGTATTAATTCAGCAGTATGAATGAGTCATTTGCCATTTTTACTATTTTTATGATTCACTGCTTCCAAAAATATCTCCGTATTCATGTTTATTTTATCTGCTTCACTATCTCTGGATTCATAAATATTTGGAACGATAAGGGTATCAGCTGCATCAAAACTCTCTTTAAATCACTCAATAAGTTCAATAGTACGAGAATATTGATGTGGTTGAAATACACAGAGTATTGTATGTTCGGGATAAGTATCTCTGAGCGCTTGAAGTGTTACTTGAATCTCAGTTGGATGATGACCATAGTCACTTATGAGCATATTTCAGTTTTCTGTTGTTCCTATTTTTTCCATACGTCTCCAAACTCCGCTATAGTTTTCTAAACTTTCGAGTATCACTTTATCTGATATTCCAATCATATGAGTAACGACGTAACTGAGTTTTGCGTCATAGAGGATATGACTTCCAGGTACGTGAAGAACTATCTCAGGAAAATCAAAAATTTCGCTACTTCCATCTACTCCTCTCAATTCAAAACTATTTTTAGACACAGCAATGTAGTTTATATCACTTCTTTTTCAAATAAGTTTAGAGCTGTTTTTTTCATTAGCATCGAGGATACAAAATCCTCAAGGAAGTATATTATGTATAAAATTTTCGTAGGCTTGTACATAACTCTCAGGAGTTTTAAAATAATCAGCATGATCATACTCAATGTTTGTAATCACTGCAACGAGGGGTTTGTAGGCATGAAAATGCTCTTTATATTCACAGGCTTCTATTACAAAAAAGTTATTATCTCATTGTGTGTAAAAATTTTTCCCTCCAAACTCTTTCAGTATCGTGCCTATGACTGCTGAGAAGCTCTCTCAACTATGTTTCAGTACTTGAGCAATCATACTACTCGTAGTTGATTTCCCGTGTGTTCAAGAAACTGTGATGAGTTTATACTCATTGACTACTCTTCAAAGTGCTTCTGAGTACTTCAAACATAATAGTTGTAACTCTCTTGCGCGTAAGAGTTCTCCTTGAGTCGTTGGAACAGCTTCTGAATAAATAATAGTTTCAAAACTGTTATCTATACGAGAACTACTAGCTCATATGATAATATCACATCACTCTCAAATGAGAGCCTCAATGAGTTTTGAATTATTTGAATCACTTCAAAATACTTCATATCACTGTGACAGATAATATCTAGCTAGTGCAGAGACTCCAATTCATCCTATTCCTATACAGTATATTTTTTTCTGGTTCATTATTTTTAAATGTTTTTTTTTAATGTATCATCAATATTGTCATAGACCTCGTTTTCTAAATCTATGAGTTCTTCTTCACTCATCTTTCAAAGCACCCAGTCACTGACATCATACCTATCATCTAAACCCACTCATACTTTGATTCTTTTCCAAGAGTCTGAGAAGTATTGTATAATACTTTTAGCTCCATTATGTCATCCAGCCGATCACTTATCACGAAACCTCACCTTTCAGAACTCAAGGGATATATCATCAAAAATTATTATAAACTGTGAAGTATCAAGCTTATAAAATTGAGATATTTTTTGAAGTGACTCTCCAGAAAGATTCATGAATGTTTGAGGTTTTACCAATATAACTTTTTCTCAACTTATATCTCAGTGAGATATATCAGCTGTAAATTTTGATTCATACTTCCAATCAGAAAAATTATTTTTTTCTCTAAAAATGTTTAAAAATATAAACCCAATATTATGTCTTGTAGTACTATATTTTTCTCAAGGATTTCATAGTCATACTATTATTTTCATGTGTTTGTTCTGAAGAATATTTATTAATAATTATATGAAAAAGTCTCTGCTGAGCAAAAGAGCTTTTAGTAAAATATTTTAACAAAAGCTGATTGGAACAGTTTGATGCTATGAGAAATGACACGAAATAGTATATTTTTAGGTTTTTTTTCAAGTAATCAAAAATCAAATACATAGAGGTCTTTGCCGTCAGTAATGAGATTATGTATTGTTTGAGGATGCGTTACAATATCACTTCCTAAAAGATCTAAAAATACTCATTCATTTTGCCACATTACTTCATTTGCTATGACGAGCCTTTTAAAACGTGATAACAGTTCAGGATTATTATCCATCATATCTCGGGTTAGCTCTTTTCCTCATTCTACTTTTACTTGGTCAATGACAAAGTGGCCTTCAGAATCCTCATAAATCTTAGTTTCTGGAATAAATGCTATAGGTCAGAAATATTTTCGTATTGTTTCAAGTGATGTGTTTACTTTTTCATACGAGCTACAATCTCTATACATCGTATTTTTTGCTAAATACGTTGGCATTTTATAAAAATGTCAGTCTTCTTCAAAGACAAAATTTTCTCAAAGCAGTCTCCATGAAAATTTTCATTTTCTCATTTCTTGAATTTCTTCAGCTTTTTTATCCATTATTTCATATATTTAGAATGTATTTTCTTGAGTTGTGGATTTGTAACGTGAGTATAGACTTGAGTAGTAGTTATACTTGAGTGTCAGAGCATTTCTTGGATACTTCGCAGGTCAGCTCCAGCTCAAAGTAAACTCGTTGCAAAACTATGCCTAAGAGTATGAGCTGAAATATCTTTGAGTATTCAAGCTTTTACAGCTCGAGATTTAATCATTCCGGTTATAAAAAATCTTGAAAGTCTTATCGTCTCATCCTCAAGTGCATCAATTGAATCAATTTTAATATTATGGCGAATAAAGAGGGGACTGACATGATCATTTCTCGATTGTAAATATTGCTCAATTAGTTCAGCAGCATGTTCGGTCAGATACACTATTCTAAGTTTTCTTCATTTTCAACGTATTGCAAATTCTCGTGTTTCTAGATTGATATCTGTTTTATTGAGTGCAGTGAGTTCTGAAATACGCAGTCATGTTGAGTAAATACACTCCATAATAGCTTTGTCACGTTTCCCAATAAGAGTTTTTGTATTTGGGTTATCAAAAAGTTTTTCTAGTTCTTCAGGGCTCAAAAACTCAACCTGGCGAGATTCTGCTTTAATAAGATCAATACTTGTAGCAGAAAGTGTTTTAATGCCTTGTTTTTCAAGATATTTTAAAAAACTACGAAGCGTTATCATATATGCATTTGCAGTCTTGATAGAAATTTTTTTTGTTCACTTATATAAATAGCTTCGAAATCATTCAGCAAGTTTGTGAGTTATTTCCTCTACCGTGAAAGTGAAACTATCTATATTTTTATCTTCTAAATATTCTGAAAATTTCTCCAAATGTCGATTGTATTGCTCAACCGTTTTTGGAGATTTATCTTTAATAACTTCTAGCCAGTTATTAAAATCATCTCGTGCTTCTTGGAATTTCATAATTATATTTTAGTTGGATCAAAGTCGGGATATTTTTCAATAAAATTTTGTACAGGAAGAAAATTTTTATCTCATAATTTTATTATCTCTTCCCAAGAAAGCCATTCCCACTTTTCCAATTTATCTGGTTCCATATTTTTAAGTTCTCATGTGAATTCTGTGATAAATGTGGATATATTTATATAATGTTTTTCATTGTTTGGATATATTTCATTGAGTGTTCCGTATACTATTACATTTTTTTCTTGAGCTATAAGTCAAGTTTCTTCATATAATTCTCTTACTGCACATTCTTCAATTGTTTCTCAATATTCTAAGTGTCAACCGGGAGGAGAGTATTTTCATTCTCAGTGTTTAGACTTTCTTAGTCCGTACAGTATTTTTCAATCTTTGACTGCAAAGGATCAAATTCATACCCTTATTATTTTTTCCATATTAGAAATATTTACACGATAATTTCTGGATCTCCATCGGTGATAAGAATGGTATGTTCAAATTGGCAGCCGATACTACCATCTTCTACATAGATTTCCCAATCTCAATGATCTACGATATTTCCAGAAGAATATCAAATAATTGGCTCAATTGCAAGGGTCATTCCAGCTTTGAGTTTCATACCTGTTCAAGGAGTTCCATAATTGTAAATATACGGTTGTTCGTGAAGAGATTTACCAACTCAATGACCAGTAAGATCTCGTATAATATGATATCACTTCTTTGAAACATAGGAATCTATAGCTGCTCATATATCTCAAACAGTTTTTCAAACTCTTGCTTGTTCGAGTCATTTTTTTAGAGCTTTTTCACCAACTTCTAAAAATTTCTTTTTTTCTGGATAATCATCAGGATTTCAAACTATCATAGTAAAGGCTGCATCCGTACATATTCAAAACTGTTTGTCTTTTACTCAAAAATCAAACGTCACAACATCTCAATCTTGAAATTCGATACTTTCAAGGGGACGACCATGCACTACTACATCATTCACACTCGTTTGGAGTGTGAATTTATAGCCATACACTCCTGTGAATGCTGAGAGGACTCAAGCAGATTTACATATTTCTAAAGCAAGTTTATCTATGTCAGCAGCTTTTGTGCCAGCAACAGTTACTTGTTTAATTTTATCAAAAACTCTTTTATGAACTTTTGCGTTTTCGCGCATAATTTGAAGTTCTTTTTCACTGAGCATGTACACATGTTAACGAGTATAATTCGTAAAAGTATAGAGAAAATTTAATTATTTACAAAATAAGTTTATCTATAGCTACAGTTTCCATCTCAAACTCATTGTTTATTACAGAGTTTTTCTGCTTGTGGGACTTGTTTAGAGAGTATATTTATACTTCTCATGAGTGAATAATGTATTTCTATAATTCTTCATTGGAGTTTTTGAGTTGATACGTCCTGACTGAGAGAAAAAGGAATCTGCTCTTCATACATAGTTGCTATACTCTGAGATATTTCTGCAGAATTTTTAGCTATTGTATCGACCCGTGTGAGTTCTAAATAAGGAATAGAATCTTGACCACTTTGAAGTTTTTGAGCAAGTGATTCATCAAAACTCTGAGCTACATTTGTAACTTGAGTCAGAGAGTTATTTGCTGTATTTGAGAGGGGATTACTGGTAGAGAGTCAACCACCGTTATACCTATTTAAATTTCACATAATGATTCATGCTTGATCTGTTGAGATTCCCTGTTCCTCGAGATATCTTGCTAGTACAACAGCTTCTTGTTCTTTATAAGAGCCTTGTGCACTTCAACCACGTGCCAAAGTCCACGCATCTTTCCATTGTTGGATTCATTTTTTTGTTTCTCACGTAAAATTACTAATAGTAAGTATTTGTTTGAGACTTGTATCTTTAAATCACCCATCACACGCGGAACAGCCAGAAAGTGTATCCGGGTTATAGTACTCAAGAATTTGAGTACTGAAATCATTTGGAGTTAATATAAATATAGAATCTGTTGCTATAAAACTCTTTCATAACAGTGAACTTCTCATAAAATCTACAATTGTATCATTATTATTTATAAGACTTACTATCGCATTTCTAGCACTTGATTGCGTGAAAGTACAGTTTGAAACTCATTCACACAATTTGTTGAGAACAGAATCAGCAGATCATCTCTTACTGGATTGTAATAGAACTTGAGTGAGTTTTTCGCTGTAAGACTCAAGTTTTGTGACATCTCTTTTTATCTGGTCAGGTATTTCCTGCGTCATTGGAAGCGAGATTTTGTAATCAAAACTCGTATAATACTTTCAAACTGAAAATATTCTATTCATACTTGTAGATATTTTATTTTTATTCTCAGTATTTTCTTCTGCAGTTTTTTCAGATGATGTGAGACCTGAAAGAATATTTCACATAATAACTTCAACATCTGCCATATATTGTGTCAGCGCTGGAGCTGGACCATCCTGAATTTTACAACTTTGGCTGCATTCATCAGCAAAAAGCTCTGTTTGAATTCAAATAAAACAGCTAAACAAGATAAAAGAGTATGTAAGTATTTTTGTATTCATATTTAGCTACTTCTTGTAGGAATTTTTTTCATTTCACTGACCATTCAAGCAAGAGAGGCCGTAAAATCCTCGATTCATTTTAAGAATATTTCAAGCTCTGCAAATTGTTTTTCAAATCTATTCATCTCAGCGCTTAAAGTCTCTTTATTACTTTGGCTTGATACTTGTCTATTATTTTCCATAAGTGCTGCTCTAAAAATATCTAGTTGATTATTTCTGTTTTCTGATGTAGTTATAGGAAGTCACCCGGAAGCTAAAATTATTTTTTGCCTCAGCTCAGTCCCATTAAATACTTCTATATCATTTTTTCTCATACAATCTAGACCAGCATTTTTATAAAATTCACACACTTTATTTTCTACTTTTTCAGCTTCAGAACTCAGTAAATTTTCATTTCATGATTCTAAATCCAAAATAGGAAGAGGTTTGGTAGATACTTCTATTCAAAAACCTCGAAGCATTCCTGGGAGGTCTTTTATAATACTACCAAGTTCAAAGTTATTTGTTGTCATTTTTCTCTGAGTCAATGAGGCATTAGCAGGTTTTTCAAGATGCTTTGCAACTTTAGAGAGCACTTTTTCAATAGAACTTGTTGTTCATCAAGCAAGTCAGTATTGTGATTTTTGAAACTCTATTATTATACAAAATACGTCTCCTACATCACATTTCCAGTCATCTTGTACACTTGCATATTGTCATTCAGGTCAAATCGCTGGATATGGTCAACCCCAACTTGCTCCATTTGAGGCAGTACCATCTGGATATACCCAAGTATTTGTTGATGGTACATATGTACCTCAATTTACTCACTGTATAGAGTTATAAAGCTCTTCAAAATCCAAACTCACGAGTCAGCTGTTATTCACAGGACACATATATCTGTGATCATCTATCGAGTCAAGTAAAACTACAGGAGCATCTTCTGCTATTCCATCCTTATCTACAATATCAGGACTAGTAATATCTTTAGGTAATAGAGCATCACTGTCGTAGAGATATTTTTTATCTTCCTTAAAAAAATTATCATATTTTTTGTCATCTGACCCATTACTTTCCTCACCTTCATATTCAATCTCTTCGCTAAAAATAACTCTATCGATTTCTTGAATATCAAATATGAGATCAAATGGAGAATTTTCTATATTTCCATCACTGTATAGGCCAACTCGTGCAATTTCATAGGTGGCTTCTGTCTTTTCTTGAGCTCGTATAAGATAGCTACTTTTCGTATATGCAATAGCGTTTTGTACTTTTTCTATCATGAGATTCGGAGTTCCACCAGCTTGAGTAGAGTTACATCTATCTACTATAAACTCGATACTCGAATCTGCATTGTTTCACAAAATAGTTTCCATCTCATCACTTGACCTGATGTCACACTCTATTCATTCTGCTGCAAGAATTGGTCTTATCACATCTCCAATTGGAGCTTCTCATTGACCAGTTAATTCGTATTCATACTGTTTTTGCTCAAGTTCTTTTAGACCTTTATCAATATTTTCGTATAAATCGAGTCACAAGTCTTCTCACAAAAATGAGTACCCTTGAGGAAGAAAAAAGTGACTGATTAAAATACAGACATATATAAAAAAAATCTTCGTATTTTTATAAACTGGGAATGGAGTGGTTTTCCTCTTCATAAAGTTCTATTTTCTATATCAAGTTGTAGCTTCTATAATACCGATTATAGCATGTTTTTCACTATTTTAGATAAAAGAGTATTGACTAAATGTATTAATAATTTTATATAATAAAAAAAAGAAGCCAATAAGGCTTCTTTTTTTATTGTACTTCAATTTTATTTTTAATAGATTTGAGTGTAAACGATTTTTTCTCAGGATTTTGAAGAATACTTTCTGCAATCGAATCCTCAATTGTGTCTGTGATATATCTGCGTATTTCTCTCGCTCCAAATTCTGGATTGTACACCTCTTTTGTAATAGTTGTAATTGCTTTTGCATCAAAATTGAGTTTGAGCCCTTTCATTTCAAGTCGAGTATTAAACTTTGAAAGAAGTAACTTCACTATCTTTTTAATTGCTGCGGTATCCAAGGGGTTGAATACAATTACTTTGTCTATTCTGTTTATAAACTCAGGGGAGAAATAATCAGTGAGAGAGTCTTTGATCTTTTGTTTTGCTTTTTCATAATCTGTTATGATTTTCTCTTCGGCTGTTTCTGAAATATTAAATCAGATTTGAGCTGCTTTTTCTGAAAACTCTTCTTGTCAGATATTAGAAGTCATAATGATAATAGTGTTTTTGAAGTTAATTTTTCTTCATTTATTATCAGTTAATATTCATTCTTCAAGTATTTGAAGGAGCAGATTGTATACTTCTACATCTCATTTCTCTATTTCATCAAAGAGGATAATAGAATATGGTTTTTTTCTGACTTTTTCAGTAAGGAGCCCACCTTCTTCGTATCAAACATATCAAGCAGAGGCACCTATAAGCTTATTAGTTGCTGTTTTATCAGAGTATTCACTCATATCTATTTTTATAAGTGCTTCTTCGTCTCCATAATATTCACGAGCTAATACTTTTACTATTTCAGTTTTTCAAACACCAGTTGGTCATAGGAAGAGGAAACTACCAAGGGGTCTATGTGGTTCACCAATTCCTGTTTTATTTCTGATAATTGATTTTGAAATAGCATCAATGGCGTCATCCTGAGAGATAATACTCTTTTTCATTATCCCTGGGAGTTTTTTGAGTCTGTCTATTTCATTTTTAGAGAGATTTGCAATAGGGATTCCAGTGGTAATTGAGAGGACTCTGTGAATGTCTTCTGGTGTCACCCAAAATCTTTTGTCTTTTGGAATAGAAAATTTCTTTTTCAGGCTTTGTATTTCTTTTTCGAGTTTTTTTTGAGTTTCTTTGAGTGTAACTGCTCTCTTATATTGTTGAGAAATAACTGAATCTTCTATTTTTTTCTGATTTTTTGCTATTTTTTCTTTTATTTTTTTGATTTCAGCTTCATCGAAATTGTATTTCATTGATTTAAGCGAACAGGCTTCATCAACTAAATCTATAGCTTTATCAGGGAGTTGTCTGTCTGTAATATATCTCATAGAGAGATCTACTGCTTCCGTTATTGCTTCGTTAGAAATATTGAGATTATGATATTCTTCATAGACTTCTTTGAGTCCAATAATTATTTCAGTTGCTGTTTTTCGATCTGGTTCAGATGCGTTAATTTTTTGAAATCTTCTCTCTAAAGCTGGATCTTTTTCTATATATTTTTGGTATTCTCATAGCGTTGTAGCTCAAATAACTCGTATTTTTCCACGTCCCATAGCTGGTTTAAGTATGTTAGAAGCATCTAAACTTCATTCACCACTTCAAGCTCCTATTATGGTATGTATTTCATCTATAAAGAGGAGAACTTCATTCTCAGCTTTACTCGCTTCGTCTATTACTTGTTTGATTCTCGTTTCAAACTCACCTCTAAATTTTGTACCAGCTACGAGAGATGACATATCAAGAGAAAGGATTCGTTTATCTTTCATAGAAAATGGAACTTCTCATTTTGCTATTTTGAGGGCAAGTCACTCAACAATTGCTGTTTTTCCGACTCAGGCATCTCATACCAAACACGGATTATTTTTTGTTTTTCTGTTAAGTATAGCTATAAGTCGTTCTATTTCTGTTTCTCTCCCAATTATGACATCTATTTTACCATCTCGAGCTTCTGCTGTGAGATCAGTTGAAAAGAAATCAAGAGCTGGAGTACTGGATTCATCTTTTTTATCTTCCATAACTGGATTTGCATCAAATGGGAGATCTCACTCAGATTCATCTTTCCCACCTTGTAAGCTTGAAAAAATATTATCAGCAAGGTTTCAAAATAGTTTTTCTATAGAAGAATCTGAGGTGTCTTCATCAAGGATTTGTCCATTGAGTCAGTCAATAGTTCCTACTTTAATAAGGTCATTCATGTTTGTCTCAACGTCACTTGGATTAATTCCTATATATTCTAAGAAGTTAGCGAGCCAAATATCGTTTATAAGAAGTGATAAGAGTAAGTCCTCTAAACTCGCTCTCGCTTTTGTGTTTTGTGCTGCTATTTTTACACTTCAAAGTATAATATCTTTACATTTTTGGTGCATCCCACTATATACTCATTTTCTTTTTAACGGAGCAACATTAAATAGTCATTTGTTAATGATTTCTAAAGTGAGTTTTTTATCTATACCATAGAGCGTAAGTATTTCGAGAATTCAACCATCTGCTGTTTCTAAAAGCTCTAAAAATATATCTTCTGGTTGTAGGTTTTTAAGTCCTATTTCTCTTGCTTTGTTTTCAGCATTAATAAGAGTTTTTTTGTATCCATCTGAAAAGTTGTTGTAAACCATTTGTATCGTTTTTTATTTGAAATTAAGCTGTGATAGTGTAGTCATATACTAAGTGTTGTAAAGCAATACAAGTGCTTTTATGTTAAAAAATACAATTGCATCTCGTTGCTTAAATAATATAATCAATTATATACTATTTTCTTACAGCAAGGAAGTAATATAGCTGTACAATTTATTTTTCTCATTATTAAATTTATGTTTTGAAGAAAACTTTTATTCCTAGCAAGCGGGTATATAGCTTGAAATGTCGTGGCTTCTATGTATGGGAAGAACAAAAATACTATAAAAAAAGTACAATCTAAAGAAGACGTAAAACTTATGGTCGATAATTTTCTTGCGACTCAAAAAAGCTTTATTTCAGATGTTGAACAAAAATATGTTTCAGATGAAAATAGAGAAAAAATAGCTGCTAAAAAGGCTGATTTTAAACAATACGCTGAAAAATATCAAAAACAAGGGCAACAACTTATTGAAGAATTACAAAAAAATAAAGAAGTCGGAAAAGAAAAAGCACAAGGATTATTTTCTAGTTTTCTAAGCTCAGTTAGGGACCTTATATCTTCTGCAGATGACTCTCTAGATTCAGCTGAAAGAAAACTTGCAAAAGCTGATTCAGAGGTAAAAGAACTTAAAAAAGAAACTAAAAGAAATTTTAAAAAAATGTAATTTTAAAATTATTAAATATAAAAAGCTCAGAATTTATTCTGAGCTTTTTTATTGTAATATATTTTAATCTTGAAGTTGTTCTCCAACTTGACCAGATATTTTAATGGATGGAGTGAGAGTTTTAGAACCTGATTTCCAACGAGCTGGACAAGCAACTCATGGATTCGCTCCCATAAATTGAAGAGCTTCTATTTTTCGTAGGAGTTCTTCAGAATTTCGACCTAAAGGTCCTGAAGTAACTTCTATTCCTCTACATGTTCCTTCTGGATCTATGATAAAGGTACCTCTTCCAGCAATTCCTGTTTCTTCATCGAGAATATTATATGCATCTGCTGTTCCTAAATTATGATCAGCAAGCATTTTGAAAGGGAAGTTCTTCATAAGCAATTCATGTTGTACCCAGGCTTTGTGAGAGTAGACTGTATCAGTACTCGCAGCTAGCACTTCTACTCACATATTTTTGAACTCATCAAAGTTATCAGCCATATCTTTGAGTTCTGTAGGACATACAAATGTGAAATCTGCTGGATAGAAAAATAGAACCACCCATTTTCATTTTAAATCAGCCAAATCCATCATTCCTTCATCATCTTTTATAGGACAATAGTAAGGGAGATGGAAACCAGGAGCTGGAGTATCTATTTTTACAATAGAGTAATCTTGCATATTTTCGTACATGTATTTTTAATTTAAATTTATTAAGCTGTTGTAGTCTATAAAAATCTTGCATCAGGTCAATAAAATTATACATGAAAACTATCGTTCTAATACATCTAACTGTATTGATTGAGATCAAATATTGAAATCCATATCGACAGCTTCAACTTTAATGACGTGTTCTCAAATCTCTATTTCAGAACTATCAATCTCTTGTGCAAAGTCTCGTCATTGGATCCCTATTTTATAGGGTTTATCATCTATATAAATATTTACAGAACGAATAACACTTATATCACTTACAGAACCTCGTAAGTTAAAGAAGTCTCACGCATAGAGTGATATTTTGCCATTAGATGGGTTTGAAACAGTTATTTCAGGAGCTGCATTATCTCGTTTTATTACGTCTATACTATATGATTTAGATTGTGAATAGTATTCTGTGTCTGTAGCTTTTACTATAAGAGATTCTATTCAAAGTGTTCCACTGGGTATTGTAACATCTCACTTATAAACTCATTCTTTTTTTGAGTCTAAATCTATTTGTTTAATTTTCTTCTCTCATAAAAACACATCTATTTGAGTGATAGGAGTAGAACTTTGATACGCTATTTCAATATAATTTGAACCATTTACAAAGGTAGCTCAGGATTCTATATTAGCTCATACAGAAATATTTCATGCAAATCCTGTTCTTTCACAAGCTTCAGGATTAATATAAGTTATAAATGACCCCACATTTCAAATTTCACTGGTATACCCACCTCAATTCACCCAAGCTCTCACAGGATTTTCCCATGCTGGGTTATTTGGCTGGAGTGAACGAAGTGCTAATAAGTTTACAGTTCAAATTGCTGAAGCAGGAGTATTCTCTGTAATGGTACCATTACACAAGAGATCTACCTCTATTGGTTGAAGACTTTGATCAAACTCTGTAGGGGCATTTTTAAAAAGTGAAGAGAGTATAAGGCTAGAATCGAGACTACCAGGAGCTAATAGCCCTGATATTCTCGATATATTTGCTTCCTTCACTCCGTTTGGTCGCTTCCAATTTAGTACTTCTTTTCATACATGGGCACTTTCCATAAACTCTTTCCAAATGGATCCAGCAGCTTCAAGTCAATTTCAGTTCGTACCAGTTTCACTTCAATCATTGTTTCAAGCCCATACTACTGTAGTAATTTGTGGAGTAAATCATATAGTCCACAGGTTTCTGGCTAGTACCTCGTTCCCATCTTTTGAAGAAGCCTTCGTTGATGTACCAGTTTTTGCAGCTACATTTCTTCAAGAAAGAGAGAGATAGTTATTCCAACCTGACGGTCTTGCTGAAGTATCTGAAAGAATATAATCTAATATATAGGCCGTTGCAGCATCTATTGCTTGAACTCAATTATTTTCTTCTGCTTCTTCAATTACTAATCCCTTTGAGTCAAGTATCTTAATAACAGGAACTAATTCTCTTTTTACTCATAAATTGGCAAATACACTATATGCTTGAGCCATTTCTAGTGGAGTCATCATAACTGTTCAAAGTGCCATTGATGCTCAATAAGTATACTTAGTTCAAGAGCTTGCTGTATATTCATCTCTAAATTTACGAATACCATCAATTCAGAGCTTTTCCATGAATGTGAGAATATTTTCTTCTCCACCTGCTAGAAAGAACATTTTTACTGCTGGTATATTTCTAGAATAGTTTAATGCAGTTGAAATAGTCATCTTTCCCATGAATTTTCAATCATAGTTTTTGGGAGTATAATCTCAAGGAAATGTTGTTTTTAAATCATATATAGGAGTCTTTGTTCCTATTTCACCCTGATCAATAGCGAGTGCATAGACAAATGGTTTAAATGAAGAACCAGGTTGCAAAGCAGCTGTGGTCATATTGATATTTCATTTATTCTTTTCATCAAAATAATCACGTCCTCATACCATTGCTAGTATTTGTCCAGTTTTATTATCGAGTGAAACAAGGGCAGCATTTTGAGCTCAGAATTTTGTTTCATTAGCAGCAGCTCTTTCAGAAACTATTCTTTCAGCTTCTTCTTGAAGTTTAGGATCGAGTGAAGTATATATTTTTAATCAACCTGTCTCAAGTAAGTCTTTTCAGTATTTTTCTTCTAAATATTCTCTGACATAAAACACGAAATGCGGAGATTTGATATCCTCAGTATATTTTTGAAACTCAAATCCTATACCTCATATTACAGCATCTTTATATTCTTCAAATGTAATATATTCATCCTCAAGCATACGACCTAGAATAAAATCCTTTCTTCAGATTTGATATTCTACATTTTTATCTCCAACTTCAATTTTAATATTATTTAAGAGAGTGAGGAAGTCTGTATAACTAATAACACTACAGCCATCTCAATCAATAGAAATATTTGATTTCAAATTTTCTTCTTTCAGGCCACATAGTAGTGCTTTTGTCCCATCAAATCTTTGAGCCTTGAGTCCATCAAGAAAATCAGTGAGAGCTGTTACTGCATCTTTATTTTCTTCTATAGAGTTTTTAGATATAACAAATATAGAGTTTTCACTATCATTATTTTCATAAACATATGGGTATCCAACGAGCCTATCGAAATTATTGTATGGAGAATAATAGGTCGGTCCTTTTGGAAGAGAAGCAAGCATAGAAGCTTCTAATATTCATAAGTCTTTTGCACTTTTTCAATAAAATGTCTTAGAAGCTTGTTCAATTCAATACGCATTACTTCCGTACGCTATTTTATTTAAGTAGAGCTCAAGAATTTTTTCTTTTGAAACTCCATTTGTCAGTTTAAACGCGAGATATATTTCTTTGATCTTTCGTTCTACTTTATCAAAAACAGTTTCATCAGAACTTCGGTTCTCAATAATTGTGTTACGAATAAGTTGTTGAGTGAGTGTTGAGGTACCTCAGAATCATTCATTTTTACCTATTACTCAGTATATTCCTGCCCTCACAAGTCCTATAAAATCGACTCCAGGATTTTCCCAGTATCTTTTATCCTCTCATGCTACGATTGCGTTGATCATATTTTTATTAATCGCATCAAAGGTAACATATCTTCTTTTCTCCTGAAAAATACTATACAATTCTCAACCTTCTCTGTCATATATAGTTGATGATTCTGAAATTTCTAAATTTTCAAGTTCACTTATAGATGGAAGAGGGGCTATAATTTTTTGGTAGAGAACAATAATTCCAATAAGTCAGAATATAAAAAGCCCTCAAATAATATAGAGTAATGTTTTCCCTATTGGTTTTTTTGGTTTTTTCACTCATCCTCACGATTGAGTAGAAGTTTTGATTTTTTTGTAGTTTCTATTTCGATAACTACTTGGAGTTACTGCTGCAACTCTTCTTTTTTGAAATGCCATATTGTATTATTAAAAACTGTTAGTGTCATTGAGAATAATCTCTATTGTAGTTCAACTCCCACTAAATACAGGAGCGTCCACTTTTTCAATTTGTTGTATATTTAAAAAGTCTTTGAGTGCTGTTAAAGTAGAATCATTGGATTCTATACCATTATAATACAAAATAGAATTTTCAAACTCTTTTTCTTTCATGCTTTGAGTCCCAGTTTCATAATCTATAGTAAATCCATAAGGTCTCAGCTCTTCTGCTAGTTTTTGAGCGAGGAATCATTGACTAGTAGCATTGTAAATTACGATACTTTTGGGTTTAGAGTACATATCAGGACTTTCGTAGATATAATCTGCAAATTGGTGTATATCTGGATAGAGTCACGGATTGGTTCCAGTTCATCCATTCGTCAGCAGAACACTTGCTCCTCAAAATAATGCTCTATTTGGTGTATAAATAAATCCTCATGGCATACAGCTTGGACTATTGCTATAACAACTATCATTGAGATTAAAACTGAGTGTTTGAGGATCTTCCCATCATTTTACTGCAAGTCAGAGTTTAACCATATCTGTCAAAGCTAAATCTGTTTCTACATATTCAGTAAAGATATCGTAGAGTTCTACGATTTGCTTTCGATTTTTAAAGTATCAGAGATTCGATACTTTTTCTCTGAGAGAAGAAATAATTTGTTGTTGTCTGAGTGACCTATCAAAATCACTTGTTGAATGTCGGCTTCTCGCGTACATAAGGGCAACTTCACCATCGAGATTCCAAGTTCATTTTTTCAGTATGAACGTTTTATAACCCCTGTTTGCATCAGGATACTCATAATCAGCAAAGTTTTCTTCAAGTGTGACTTCAACTCCTCAGAGCGTATCAACTATTTCTATAAATCAGTTAAAATCTATGTTAACATAATGATCAATTTTTTTTCATGTTATGTTAGTTACTACTTCTGCTAATCATTGCATAGCTTCTGTTGGTGTACCTAACAGACCATTTTCATACACACCATTAATTCTTCATTTTCTTCAAGATGGATATGAAACCCATAAATCTCGAGGGAGTGAAAGAAGTGTAATTGTCTCTTGTGTTGAGTTTATTCAAGCTAATATCATGGTATCAGTAAGATTTGGAGCATCGTGATTACCACCTCATCTACCGGTAACAAGTATGTATACATTTTCATCTAAAGTATTTTCATCTTCTTTATTTCCAAAATTTAGGATTGACCCACTCCCTCCAGCAAATTCAAAAATTTGAAATGGAATTGCATTCATAGCTTGCACTACAAAAGTCCCCAAAAACAAAATACTTAGAACTCAAAAAGCTCACAAAATATAAGGAGTTTTTTGAATTTTTTTCTTTTGTGAAGCTATCTTTTTTTTCTTAAAAAACACGTGTTGTATCAGATTAGTTTTATGTTAATTTTTGCGTGCATACTTTAATCAAAAAAGTAAAATTATCAAAAAGAAAAATATCTCACTTTCCTGTATTTTTTCCTTACACTCTTCTTACAAATTTGTGATAAAATGATATTTTGTTACAATAGTAACTCAATACTTTATTAGATAAATATACATAGATTATGAAACACGAATTAATGGAACTTCCTTTTGCAAAAAATGCTCTTGAACCATACATGTCAGAGGAAACTCTTGAATATCATTATTCAAAACATCATCAAGCATATGTTACAAAACTTAATGAACTTATTCAGGGGACAGAATTTGCAGATATGGAATTAGAAGACATCATAAAAAAATCAAAAGGTGGGATCTTTAACAACGCAGCTCAAATATGGAATCATAACTTATTTTGGAATACTCTGAAAGTAAATAATGGTATAGAACCTATGGGGAGATTAGCTGATATGTTAACAGAAAATTTTGGAAGCTTTGATTGATTCAAGGAAACTTTTACAAAAGAAGCACTTGCTAGATTTGGTTCTGGTTGGGTATGGCTTGTTCAAAAAGATCAAAAACTTGAAATCTACTCTACTCCAAATGGAGAAAATCCTCTTACAGAAGGTGGAGAAGCCATTTTAGGATGTGATGTATGGGAACATGCGTATTATATTGATTATAGAAACGATAGAAAAAAATTCATAGATAATTTCTTTAACATTGTAAATTGGAAAATGTTAGAATCTAAAGTTAAATAATACAATAAAAATCCTCAGTAGTGAGGATTTTTATTTTACAATTGTTCTAAATCTTGAATTAATTGTAAAATTAATTTTTTTTGGGTTTCAGGAATATTTGGATTTTTTAAAATTTTTTCAAATCGTAATATTAGGTCTCTTCATTCTTTTTGTTTATATATCTTAGAAAGATTTCATCATTTTTTCTTTTTAAATTCTTCTCTTATAAGTAAAAATAATTCTTTTAAAATAAGTTCTAAATATTTTTCTTTCAAACAATCGTCCAATTCTCAGTCCTTTAGAATCAAAAAAATTGTAGCAAAAAATATATTCTTACTTTTAGGAATAGAATAGAGAGAATTTAGTTGAATGAGTTCTGAAAAGTTTGAGCATTTGCTCACTAAGTTTTGTCACACATTGGCACTTATTTCTTGTATACCACTTTTGCGTAATTGTATTAAAGTATTTGATAAATTAAGCCCTTTGGTATTGTTAAATAATTCTGTTTCAACATTTCAAATTATTCAGGATACATTTTTTCTACATTCATCTAAATGATTAATAGCTTCAGGGGAGTTACTAATTGTTTCTGATCAATGCATATTAGATTTTGAATTATTCATAACAAATTATTAAATACTATTCTTATATTGTTTTAATAGTTATTTAATTAACTTAGTCAAATAATATAGTGTTTCTTAGATACTTCTTACTTTTAAAATATACTATTTACATTACAATAGGCGAGATATAATAAATAAAATAATTATGATAGAAATAGCACAAAAAATACAAGAACTTCAAGATGAAGTTTGAAAAATAATAGTAGGTCAAGAGAACCTTAAGAGAGATATAGTTGTTGCACTATTATCGGGGGGACATATATTGCTAGAGTGAGCACCATGACTTGCAAAGACTCGAACTATCTCAAGTTACGCACAAGCTCTTAAACTGTCTTTTCAACGAATACAGTTTACTCCAGATTTACTTCCAAGTGACTTAATTGGTGCTAAGATATATGATCCTGACGCGAAGATATTTGAGGTTAAAAAAGGACCGATTTTTGCAAATTTTGTGCTGGCTGATGAAATCAATCGAGCACCAAGTAAAGTACAGTCTGCACTTTTGGAATCTATGGAAGAACGACAAGTAACAATAGGAGATAAAACATTTCCACTGGACGCTCCATTTATGGTACTTGCAACTCAAAATCCTCTCGAGCAAGAGGGAACTTTTCAACTTCCAGAAGCTCAATTGGATAGATTTCTTTTAAAGACTATAGTTGAATATCCAACAAAAGCAGAAGAAAAAATTATTCTCCAAAAAGCTATCTCTCGGGATACTACCAAACTCAGTACAATTTTTTGAAAAAAAGAAATATTGGAACTTCGTGAAATGATAGAACATATTCAAGTATCAGAAAGTATTTATGATTATATATGTAATATAATTTTTGCATCGAGAGATACTGAACTTCACCCCGAGATTGCCTATTGAGCCTCTCCTCGGGCATCTCTTGCACTCCTACGAACTTCAAAAGCACTTGCTGTCATGCAGGGAAGAGATTTTGTAATCCCAGAAGACGTAAAAACTATGGCTTATGGAGTGCTGAGGCATAGAATTATTCTTCAATATGAAGCGCTTGCTGATGGAATCGTCACAGAGGATATTATTAGAAATATTTTAAAAGATACCAAACTCGATTAATACATGAAACAAGGACACAAACATATAAGTTTTAAGAGTTCTAAGCTTATGGAGTGACTCTTTATAGGAAATTTTAAAGCTGCTTTTTCAGGTCGTTGAATTGAGTTTCAAGATTTCAGAGAATATAGTTCATGAGATGACGCGAAATATATTGATTGGGCTCGTTCAAGTCAAGAATGAACAACTATTATGAGGAGATATAGAGAGGACAAACAGGGGACAATTTTAACAATAATTGATCATTCTCAGAGTCTATATTATGAAGCTGGGAATCCAAAAATTAAGCTCATTCAAGATATACTAGAACTCATATGACAGGCAAGTATAAAATCTGGTGAAAATTTTGGATGATATATTATTTGAGAAAATGAGCTAAAATATATACCAGCAAAAAAATCTATTATTTCACTGCATAAAATTCTCTGATTTACCGAAATTTCTCCAAGGAACACAAAAACAGAATTTTCTTTAAGCCAAATAAATAAGTCTTCGCTTAAAAAATCAGTTATATTTGTTCTGAGTGATAGTCTCACTGTAGATGAGAGAAGTATTAAAATACTAAGTCATAAACACGATGTAATATATATTCATATTTCAACATACTTTGAAAACACATTAGAAGGAACGTGAATCGAAGTATTTTCTTCTTGAACTGCTTCTCTTTGAATGAATCTTTCTGACGAAACGAAGAAACAAGAATACCAATTGAAAAGAAAACAAAAACTAAAGGATTTTCAAAAATCTATGCATTTGATATGAGTTGATACTCTATTTTTACATGAACAAAGCTCACTTTTTGCTGAGTTTTTAAAACTCATGAAAGCAAAAGAACAAAGAAATATATTTTAAATTAACATTATGTTTCAAAAATTAACATTATTTTTCATCAGCCTCATGATTCTGTTAAGTGTGAACGGGGTATTTGCCAATGAGGATATAACTTTACAGGTTTCAAGAGCAAATTTGGAGGTTTGACAGGATTTTGATGTAGCAATAGAGTTAAACTGAGAACTTTCTCAAGGCCAAAATATGCAGATAAAAGTGAATGGACTTGAGAATTTTAAAATAAGTTCTCAATCTCAGGCTACAAGTATTCGAACAATAAATTGAGTTACGAGCTCAGTTTTAGCGTATAGTGTAAAACTTCATACCTCAGAAGTTTGAGAATACGTGGTATGACCTGTAAGTGTTTTAAAAAATTGAAATGAATTTATAGATGATGAATTATTTACTGTGACGGTCTGAGAAATATGATCACTTTCTCCAGCTCCACCAGTTATACCCAATCAAAATACTCAGGATGTAGCTCCAACTGATAATATAGATTCAGATATACAAGATTTGAGAAGATCAAATTTTCCATTAAGTCTTATAGTTCTCTGAATTATTGTATTTTTAATAGCTTTTTATTTTCTCATTGGATTTATTCTTAAACAAAAAAGGAAGGGATTTGTTGAGGAAAATAATATAAGCCCAGTTATTCCTCCTAGTTATTACCAACAGAAAATTTGAGAACTCCGTCGCTTAGAATCTAATATGTGATGACTCAGACAACAAGAATTTTATAGAAAGTATAACCACATCATCCGTGATATACTCAGGCATGAATGAAACTCTTTGGCTGAAAAAGCTACGCTCAGTGAAATGATGAAAACCAATAGTTTACAATCATCTCCAGTTTTTAATCTCTTTCAGGAAACATACTATAAAGAGTTTGCTGACAGAGATCTATCAATTGATGAAGAAACAGTATTTGTAAATAAACTTGTTCAGTTACTTTCTCAAAAATAATGAATATATTCCAAACATTCTGATTTCAGTATCCTCTCTTTCTTGCTGCAGGTGCAATTATTTGTGTAGTATGATTTTTATATTATTTTTTTCGAAAACAGGAAGAAAATTTTGTTGAGTATAAACTTCTTGCGGAAGTATATAAAAGAAATAATTATTTATATAATTTGTTTTTAACTCTTTGTTTTTTAATGACATTTTTGTTTTTTGTGTATCTTGCAAATCCATATATGAGTGAGCAAACACAAAAAATTAAACGTAACGGGATAGATATAGAGATAGTTTTTGATTTGAGCTATTCGATGATTGCCAATGATATACTTCCAAATAGACTTCAAGCTGCCAAATCTGTGCTGAGTGAATTTATTAGCCAAGTAGAAAATGATAGGGTTTGATTAGTGTTATTTTCTTGAAAACCATTCCAGTCTATTCCACTAACATATGATTACAGCTTTATAGAGTCCTTCATTTCAGATCTTGAAATAGATACAATAAATCAACAAAGTTCACAATTACAAGGAACGGCAATCTGAGATGGGTTGATTGTCGCTAGCGACGCCTTGAGTCGAGAGGAAAACGAAAGAGAAAAAGTAATCATATTACTCACAGATGGAGAGGCAAATAAATGAATCGATCCAGAGCTCGCCTTGAAATATATAAAAGAAGAAGGGATTAAAGTATATACCATATGAGTAGGGAAACAGTGAGATACTACGATTGAATTACCTACGTATGGGGGATTTACACAGAGAGTCTCAGTGAGCTGAGTCGATGAAGAAATTTTACAAAAAATAGCGAGCGAGACCTGATGATTTTATGGTCGAGCCGACTCACAAGAGAGTTTCCAAAAGATACTGAGTACTATTGCAACTCTAGAGAAAAAAGAAATAGAAACACAGAGCGTAGAGCTCCAATCATCTCTTCGATTTATGGTTTTAATGCTTATGCTTCTCAGTTTATTTCCTTTAATTTATATTACTTTTAGAGTACAGATATGAAATATTTCTCAAAAATAAATCTGCTGGTAGTTCAGAAAATATCTCTTTTAATATTTGGACTATTATTACTTGCCTGAATATATTTAGAGTTTGTTCAGTCATCTCAAAATAGTACTTGAGTCAGTGAAAATTCTCTCGTTTTTGTGCTCGATGTATCTAAAAGTATGAATGTATTAGACGTGAATCAAAACTCACGTCTTAATGCAGCAAAACGCGAAATATATGAGATCATGATTGAAAATGAATGATATGAATTTGCACTCAATATATTTGCAGGTGAATCTCAGAGAATTATTCCGTTTACTACAGATGTATCGCTCGTTGCTACATTTTTAGATGGTATAAATAATCAAAATGTCTCCATACAGTGAAGTGATATAAGTGCTGCTCTTGAGGATGTATTAGATTCATTTTGAGAATCTAGGCAATGAAGTTTTATATTATTCACTGATGGTGATGAAGATGAAGTAGAACTCAGCCCAGAATTAGTTACTATATTTACCGATGCTAATATTAGTAGCTCTATAGTCTGAGTATGATCAAAAGATGGCTGATATATTCCAGAAACAAGTGGATTAGAACCTTTTGTGACCTATAATTGAGAAACGGTCATCTCAGGCTTGAATGCTGACTCTCTTCAATTATTAGCTCAACAATTAAACTGAAATTATTATGCACTTTGAGAAAAAATTCAAATTGATTCCATAGGCTGAAAACTCAATAAAAATATGAATGTATCACTCATTTTTTTAATAAGCTTTTTAGTTTGGGGGCTCTATATATGAATTTGGATGTATCGTATATATTTTAAAAATCGAAAATAAAAATGAAAAAAAATATAATACTAGTCATCACCCTTATTGTACTGTGATTTATTTCTATCAGTATTCTTGTAGATTTTGTTCAAGAAAAAAAACTTGAGAGATTATATGATGCCTGAGAGTATGAATCAGCATTGCAGCAAGCATGATTACTTGAGGAGTCTGCACAAAATCTACATAATATATGAAATATATTTTATGAACAATTTAATCAGCAGGAAGAAATAGATTCTCTTGAACTTTTACAGCAATCTGTTGACTCTTATTCTGGCTCTCTCGCGATTGAAGACAACGAATTAACTCAATATAACTATGACTATACAAAGTCTCTTTTAGATATGTTAGAACGCCAAGAGCAAGAACCTGAACAGGAACAAAATCCAGAACCACAAAATCAAAAACAACAGGATGAATGAGATGAAAACAACAACTGAGAACCAGAAGAATCTGACGAGGGACAAGAAAGTTCAGAACCGTGAGAAAACTCTGATGGTCAAGAATCTCAAAACAACGGAAATGGAACTATACAAAACTCACGACCAGACGAGTATCAACTAGGTGAAAACGAACAAATAGAACAAATGACAGAATCTGAACGAGAAGCAGTAGAACAAAGCATTGAGGAGCTTAAACGTGATCAAGCTCAAAATCAGAGATTTTATAACAAAGAAGTACAGGAATCAGATTTTCAAAAAGCTTTTGATTCATTTTTTAATAGATGATGAGAAAAGGATTGGTAAAATTATTCATAAAAAAGAGAAACAACGTAGTTGTTTCTCTTTTTTTTTGTCAAGATTGAATTATTTTGTCATACCTGGAAGTCCTCCAAGCATATCACCCATACCCATTCATTGCATAACTCCTTGCATTTTTTCACCTGCAACGTCTTGAGCTTTTTTCATCCCTTTGTTTACTGCTTCTAAAATTGCTTTTTCAAGTCCAGCTTTATTTCCAATCAGTGCATCACTTTCAAACTCAACTTTTTCAACTTTCATTTCACCATTAACAGTAATAACGAGTCCATCTACTTCAGCTTCGATAAGTGTGTTTTCAAGTTCTTTTTTAACTTTCATTGCTTCTTGTTGCAGTTTCATAAGTTCACCAGCTTTGCTAAAATCCATTTTTTCAAATTTATTAATATAATGTCGTGATTATAGGCTGCTTTTGTTTTTTTTCAAGAATAAACTTTCGAATTTTGCCCAAAAGTATTTATTATGTTACAATACACTCATCTATAATTTAAATATAAACATATTATGGCTCAAACAGGAACAACACAAGACGAAGAGCTTCTTATCATAACCGATGATTCAAGTGATGATTCATCGGATATGGATTTTAGTTTTGATTTTTGAGATGAAAATACTGATTCAACTTCAGAAAAAGAAACTGAAACATCTAAAGCAGAGGCTCAAGCTACTGAAGATTCTTACACTGATGAAACAATTCTGGAAATGGAAGATGCTCCTTTAAAAGAAGAAATTTCACAGATTCCTCAATCTACAGATGAAAACGAAGAATCTGAAAATGAAGAATTTTCCCTCGATTTTTCAAAGGAGATTGATACACTCCCAGAAACGAATCAAAATGTTAGCAACGAAGTAGTAGCTGAAAAATCTGAACAAAATGATTTTGGAATGGATCTTATGAGCGATGATACTTCAAATAAAACTCAAAGTGAAGCTCCAGTGACAGAAAAAAATACTGAAACTAAAATACTTTCTGATTCTCATGAAAGTCTCAATGATATATTGTCTGCTACTATAGCTAAGCTTCAAAAGAGACAAGAAGCTATTGCTTCTGACACTGAAAATAAAGCAAAAAAAGAAGAAGAAATTAAGTCTCAAATCACAGAACTACAAACTCAAGTAAAGGAGCTTGAAGCTGATATGAAACAGCTCGATACTGAATCTAAAAAGATTACATCAAATATCGAGGAACTTGAAGGAATGAAACTTGATCCAGTGAAAGAGCATAATGCAAATAGAAACGCTAAAAAATAATTACAAACTTTATAGAGAAATCTCAGAATTAATTCTGAGATTTTTTTATATTATAAAATAATTTTGACAGTTGGTATAAATAATTTATAGTAATAATGTATTTTTGTAAATAAAACATATGTTGGAGAAAAAAAATAAATCTAGAGATACTTTTGCTTGAATGAAAATAAAATATATAGGTTGAATAGAAGATGATAATCAAGAAACTCCTTTAACAGGATCATGCAAAATTATAAAATTTCAAGATACTCAATGAAAGTTTATATCAGTAGTTGTTGATTTTTGATTGTACCAATGAGGACAAAAATTATGAGAATTAAATGAAAATATTGATCCAGAAATTTTAAAAGCAGATTATATTATTATCACTCATGCTCATCTCGATCATGTTTGAAGATTACCAATGCTTACAAAACTATGATTTACTGGAAAAATTATAATGACACCAGAAACAAAAGCATTAGCTGAAATTTCTTTGAAAGATTCAGCAAAATTAATGTTAGATAATTACTTAAATTCGATTGAACAAAATAAACGAGACGGGGATAGATATAGAAAAGTAAAAAAATATGTAACCAATTTAAAGAAACTTTATGATAACTGACTTAAAAAATGAGTAAAAGATAAGTTATCTCAAGAAAATACTAATGTTTTAAATGAACTTTGAGAGGACAAACTCAACGAATTCATTTGAGATATTGAAGGGGTAGATGGTGATATTAGTCTACTTTTATGAAACGTAATTGAACCATTATTTTCAAAGAATGATGTTATATTTTTATTTACTTGAGATAAATGATTTCTCCTCACTGAACCTTTGTTCAATGATATATTTTGAATCAAAGATGATATCGAAGAGGACGCATTGGTGAATGATGAAGATATTTTATCGACATGAAATGTTGCTGGGACTAAGTATGAAGAATTTTTTGAAACAAATTCTGATGTTAGAATCTCAGATGATTTAAATTGAAGAATTCCTAAAGATTCTTGAGATGTTCACTCAATAGTAACATTGAGTCCAGAACAGATAATTAAATTAGATTTTGTTTCTTCACATGTTTGAGCAAAAGATTTAAAAGAAACTCCAAAAATAAGGGAAATATTTTTAGAACTTTTTGATGCGTGACATATTTTATGATCAGTACAAGTTGAGTTTACTGTAAGAGTTGAATCAGTCTTAAAATGAGATAATACTCAAAACTTTTGAAAAGAAACGAGAGAACAAAATTTAAGATACAGAATATCATGAGATTTATGACGAGAACACGGTTGAAATAATGCTTGAAATATACAATTTCCAAGCTGAGAATACGAATTTTTAGAAGTTGAAGGGACATACGCTGATAAGGAACATCCAGATAGTTTAGAATCTATTCAAAAATTATTTGATGTATTACTTGATTCTTGAAAACATATTCTTCTTCCTACATTCGCTCTACAACGAACACAAGATACTTTACTCTTGCTTCTAGATTATATAGAACATATTATTGAACCTAGAAGAAAAGCCCTCATTGAGGAAAATAGAAATTATAAAAAAGATATTAAGGATTTTAAAAAACTCAAAAAATCTCATGGTGAAAGTAATAATTGAACTGAAAATGAAAATATTTCAGATGAACAATTTGAGATCTTAGAAACAATACAAGCTGAAATTCATGTGATTCAAGAAAAAATCCAATTCAATGAATGAGAGATAGATAGACTAGATATAACGATTATTTCTGATAGTCCTCTTTCTCACGCATTATGAACAGTGTTTCAAGTATTTAAACCTGACATTTACGATAAACTAACTCCAGAATCACAATTAGAAAGATTTTGAAAAGAAAAAATAAAATTTTTAAAACCTAAAGAATCTAAACTTCTTATTGATGATTATAAAAATATAAATGATTCTAAGAAAAAAGATAGAAGAACAAAGATTTATGTTTCATCTGGATGAATGTGTGAATGAGGACCTGTAGTTGAACATTTAAAATGATTAACAAGTAAGGTAGATTCAACAATTATTTTTACTTGATATGCTCCACCAGAATCTTTAGGTTGAAAGCTTAAAACTGATTCCCAAGTTATTATTGATGGAGAAATATTTAATGTAAGATCTAGAATACAAGATATATCTTGATTTTCATGACATGCTTGAAAGTCCACTTTAATTAAGTATTTAAACTCTAGTGCTGCAAGAGTCACTACTATAGTTCATGGTTGAAATGATAGATTTAAACTTGCTGTAGATCCTTTAGTTAGAAATAAAAAATCTATTAAAATTCCAGCTCCTTGAGATATTATAGAAATTCCATTTCCAAGGTCTAAAAAAATAGTTAATAACGGTTTTATAAAATAATTATAAAAAAAAACTTAGAATTCATTCTGAGTTTTTTTATTAAAAATACTTTGACTTACTTGGCAATAAATCGTATTATAAATTTGCCTAAACTTATATCACGGTGGTATGAGTCAAAAATGGAGATGATTATGAAAAATTTTTCAATCAACCTGAATAATTCGGAAGAAATCCTGGTTTGATCGGAGGTGATCACTTGTCTCGCCCGCAGTATGGAAAACAGCCGTCGAGCTTGAGTACAAACTGAGTCGGGAAGTCAGGACTGGCAATCTTGGCCCTTCTGGAATAAACCAGTAAAAATAAGATTATGTAGGGCAATAAAAGCTTCAACATAGCGAGTAGAATAAAAGGGGACCCCACTTGGGTCCTCTTTTTTATTACACTTCTTGAATACTTTTATATCCATCATTCCCATTCATTTCAACAAACATAATTGTAAGCTTCGTTCAAAGCAGAGATTCCATAAGTTCTCTATACTCTATAAAATACTCTGGTCTATCTTCATATACTATAATTTCACTTGGTATATATTTAAGTTCAAAAATTACATATTGTATTACTGCCATAATTTTGTCAATTCAGGTATCAACTATTTTAACGGTATAATTATCTAATTGCATTTTCTGAGCTTTCATACGCTGTAACTCTACCATCCCTGCAGTTAAAATTATATCAATCTTTGGATCGAGTAAATCAAGGATATCTCTAGGAAAATCAGTATGATACTGCTCCTGTATAAATGTATGTAATCATAAATCGTTTATAATCACATCTATTCATGAAGCTCCTCTGTTTTCTCTCAGCTTTACTTCTGATTCGAGTTGATCTCCTCTCCCAAAGAGTGTATCATCTAAATCTGAAACTCGAAGTGCACTCTCTTTTTTTTCTAAGTGTTTTACTTCTTCTATATAAAAATTAAGTACTAGTGGTCTATCAGTAAGTTTTTTCATTTTTGTAAGCATTGCTTCATGAGTAAGCATAGATTTTATTTCTTAAGAATAATTTTAGCAGTATTTTCTCCAAGTTCTAGCTCCTTTTCTATATCTCATGAGTTTAGAGTCGTATCAAGTGTTGAAAGTGTCTCAGAAGCAATATCATAGCTGTTTATGATAGCATCCAATTCTGGAGTGATGATATTTATTTTGATTCTATCATCTACTTGGTATCCGGCTTCTTTTCGAGCTTCCTGAATATGTCGAACAATATCTCGAGCATATCCTTCAACAGCAAGTTCTTGAGTAATTTCTAAGTCCATCGCGATAACCATTCCAAATCCTGATTCTATATTATCATTTTCCCCATCAGTAACATAAGCAATTTCAAATTCATCTCACTCAAGAATAAATTCTCATACTTTTACCGTATTTTCATCAATAATTTCAAAGTTTCCACTTTTCGCTTCTGAGATAATATTTTTCACCTCTTTTCCAAATTTTGGACCTATAAGTCGACCATTTGGTTTACAAATTTTTTGTGCGATACTACTAGAATCTACAGTATTCACTGCTTTAACATTGAGCTCTTCTTTGATGATTTCTTTGTAATACTCAGATAGATCAAATCCGATAGAAATAGATTGTAATGGTTGTCGAACTCTGATTTTTTGAGCAGTTCGGAGTGAAAGCCCAAGATTAATAACCTTTTGACAGATATACATCGCTTCATTGAGCTCTGAGTCAATAAGTTTTGTATCTGCAACAGGGAAGTCTTCCAAATGAACTGATTCATTTCCTGTGAGACTCTTATAGATATTTTCAGTGACAAATGGAGTAAATGGAGCCATAACTTTTGTAAGTGTTACGAGTACTTCGTAGAGCGTTTCGTAGGCTTGCATTTTGTCTCCGTCATTTTCTGATTTCCAGAATCTTTTTCGACTTCTTCTGATATACCAGTTTGTGAGATTATCCATAAAATGGACAATGGGACGAGTTGCTTCTGTTACTTCGTATGTTTCCATTCACCCAGTTACATCGGCTATGAGTTGGTTTGTTTCTGAAATAATCCATACATCAAGAGGATTTTCTGGAGTGTATTTTCCAGTTGGGACAAAGTTATCTATATTTGCGTAAGTTGTGAAGAAACTATAAGTATTCCAAAGTGGAAGTATGACTTTTTTGATAACTTCTACGATTCCTTCTTCTTTGAAATCCATATTTCCTCCATTTAAGAGAGGGGAGTTTGCCATATAAAATCTAATCGCATCAGCTCCATATTTTTGAATCGTTACTTTTGGATCTGGATAATTTCCGTATGACTTAGACATTTTTCGTCAGTCACTCCCCATTACGATTCCTGTTGTAATAACATTCGTAAACGCTCGCTTATCAAAGAGGGCTACTCAAACGACGTGCATCACATAAAACCATGCTCGTACTTGACCGATATACTCTACGATAAAGTCAGCAGGATATGAACTCTCCATTGGAGATTTATTTTCAAATGGGTAGTGCATTTGAGCATACGGCATAGATCCTGAATCCATCCACACGTCGAGTACTTCTGGAAGTCTCGTATACGTGATTTCTCCCTCTTTCCACGTAATCTCATCGATAAATGGTCGGTGTAAATCTGTCACAGTCATACCTGATGCAGCTTCTATTTCAGCTTTTGAACCAAACACCTTCATATCTACTTCATTTCCTTCAACGTCTGTTCCCATCCAAATAGGCATTGGAGTTCCCCAGTATCGAGTACGAGAAATACACCAATCTGGTGCTGACTCTACTGACTTGAGAAATTGACCATGTTTGAGGTGATTTGGTTGCCAGTTGATTCCTTCGTTTTCTTGGAGGAGTCTGTCTTTCATTTCTTGGATATTGATAAACCAAGAATCTTGCGCTTTATAGATGAGTTTTGTTCCAGATCTTGGACACATAGCAACTCTATGGTTGATTGATTCTTTCTTAAATAAGAGTCCAAGTTCTTTGAGTTTTTCAGAAACGACATCATTGGCAGCTTGGTAGTGCATACCTTCATATTCTGGTATTTCTTCTGTATAATTCCCAGCATTATCAAGAGCTGTTGAAATATGTACTCCTTCTTTTCTAGCAAGCTGAAAATCGACCTCACCAAATTCTGGAGCTTGATGCCCAACTCATGTCCCATCTGTATCTGTAATAAAATCAGCGTGGAGTATTTTATGATTTTTATCTGGATCTACTTTTCCTACATAGAAATCAAATGGAGGAGTATATTTGAGTCCAATTAAATCACTTCCCATAAAGCTTTCAAGGATTTCAAACTCTCGTCCTTTAAATACTGTTTCTACTCTGGCAGTTGCGAGAATATATACTTTATCTTCTGATTGTACTCTTGAGTATGAGAGGTTTTTATTGAGAGCCATACTCATATGAGCAGGAATCGTCCAAGGAGTGGTCGTCCACGCGATAATATAGTCTCACTCTTGTACGTGTTTATGACTTTGTGTGAGAGGAAACATTACGGTTACAGCTGGATTAGAAACTTCTTCATAGGAGTCATCCATCGCAACTTCGAAGTTTGAAATAGGAGTAGAGAGTTTCCAAGAGTAGAGCGAGACTCTTCGACCTTTATAAACTTTTCCTTTTTCGTGCATTTGTTTAAAAACCCAAAGAACAGACTCCATATAGTCTTGGTCCATCGTCTTGTAGGCATTATCCATATCTACCCATCTACCAATATGGTCGATATACCAATCCCACTCAGCTGATACTTCAGTCGTATAGGTATAACACTCCTCAACAAACTTCTTCACTCCAAGTTCCTCAATATCTTTATTGGATTTGAGTCCAAGTTTCTTTTGTACTTTTTCCTCAATAGGCAGACCATGACAGTCCCAACCCCATTTTCGCTCAACGCGTTTACCTTGCATCGTGTGGTATCGTGGAACGATATCTTTTACGATACTTGAGAGCAGGGAACCGTAGTGTGGAGTCCCTGTAATAAATGGAGGTCCATCATAAAATCTATACGGATTTGATTCTGGTCTCTGGTCTATAGATTTCTGAAAGGTATTATTCTCCTTCCAGAATTTTAGTACATCCTCTTCCAAAGCTGGAAATGATTGTTTTTGGTTTACTTTTGGGAATTTCATAGGGGAGTGGGGTTAGTTTTTAAGTTCTTCTAATTTGGTATTTATAATTTTGGTACAATTATTGAAGTCTTCTAAATCTTTTGAAGTATATTGTGGTATTCAGTTTATTTTTTCTCAACTATTATTCATATAGCAAACTATTCAATCAATAATTTCTTTAGTTAAAATATCAGTAATTTCTAGATTATATATTAAATTAACCCTTTCTGATTTAACTTTTTTAATTATCTCAGTGTATGCTATACAAGAATCTAACTTAGGTGTGTAATAAATCTTTGGATTTTCAATTTGATACTCTCAACTTTCATCAATTCAATCAGTAATAATTCAATACTTCTCTTCTAAAGAACTATATACATCATTATATAATAATGAACACTCAATTTTTTTAGAAAAATTATCTTCAGAATCATTACTTTTTTCTAAGTATTTAGAACTTGAACAAGAAGTAATAAATATTAATATTCAGATTATGGGGATCAATTTTCTCACTATAAATATTTAGTAAAGATAAAATTCTCAAAAATTATTATAAACTCACTCAATTGACCACTTATTATTTTCTTCTAATATCTCATCTTCTAAATTAAATATCGTATGATTTAAAAACATCGGGCAACTTCATTTAGTTACTATTTTTCAATTTTTTATATAAATATATCACTGATACATTTCAATGCTTCATCATCCTCCACAATCTAATTCTTCGTACTCTAAATTATATGATTTTAAAACAATATTTTCATTGTCAGTAATTTTTCCGTAAAATACTTTATCAGAATTTTTTGATAATAATGCTATATATCAATCTTTAACAATAAAATAATTCCACATATCATCAATTCAAATATCTCATTTAAGCATATATTTTTTTCCATCGGAGATATCTCTTATAATTATTTCTTTATTTTGATTAATTTCAAAAGTATGCGTAAGGTATGTATTTATTCTTTCTTCACTACCAATTATTTCTCACTTATCTAAGTCATATACGAACTTATTTGTGTAAAGTATACTTTTAAAACTATTTCAACTTACTCAATCATAGCCAGGGATTTCATAAATTTGTTTCATATTTTTTATATCTCAGACAGAACTGAGATAATTATCAAATTCTTTATGTGCATTTATTTCATAAATATTTTCTACAATTTTTTTAATCCTTATTTCGGTTCAGCTTTCTGAGTAAATTCTATTTGTTATTCAATCATCAGCACTATATTTTATAGTTAAGAAATCATCATAAAATACTTCAACATCGAATTTTTCTAATCAAATTCAATATATTTTTAGTAATTTTCAAATTTTTTCCTTCTCACTCAAACTTTCAAGATTTCACTCTGTACTTTCTGTTTTTTCTGACAGACTATCGTTCTCTGAAAATGAGTTATTTTGAGACTTCAAAGTCGTACATGAAGATAATAGAATAATCCCAATTATTATTAGTATTTTTTTCATAAGTTTTATTTATTTTTATTCTCAAAAAACTTTCTATCTTTAGATGGTTTATGATTTTCTTTTACTATAAACCAAACAACTATCATTAATGCTATTATGAATATTATAACCACTGGGGTAAATGAATTTAATAAATCTGTAATCATTGTGTTCATCTTATTTATAAAATTAACTTAAAATATTTTAGTTTTATGTCGTTTCGGACTAACTCTCTCTGTGTAGCCCCTTTCCTTTTGTAAAAAAGGATAAGCGAAGAAAGGAGTGTAACAACTATTCTGAAGTTAAAGCGTAGCAGAGGATTCAGGTGAGGAATATTACACCATTCCTATCTTGAATTCTTTCCTTTAAGTCTAAAGGAAAGAGGCTGCAATTTTACTCAAAACTTTATCAATATTATTTAGTATTTCTTCATTTCTAAATCGTAATACTGTAAATCATTTTTCAAGTAACATTTCTTGTTTATATAAATCAAGTTCTAATACTTCAGGAGTATAGTGAATATTCCCATCTATCTCTATAATGAGTTTATATTCAAGACAAATAAAATCAGCAATTACATATCAAGGAAATCAGGAATCTTCTTCAAACATAAATATAGGTTTTTGTTTCAAAAAGTTTTTTCACTCTAACTTTCAAGATTTTATATATTCCCATAAATTTTTTTCAGCTGGAGTCATGTTCTTACGTAAATCTCTCGCAGCTTGTTTTATAATATCAGGTACTATCATGTTTATATTATTCAAGAACAAATTATGCAGCCTCTTTCCTTTTGTCTAAAAGGAGAGAATTCAAGTGAGGAATATTTATTTTTCTTCAAGCTTATCAATATATTTAATAGCTGTTTCTCTATAGTCATCTTCTCAGAGTTCGAGGTAGAGCGTCGCTTCTGAGATAATATCCTCAAGTGCTTCAACTTCGTCTTGCGCAAGGGCTCCACTAAAAGCATATTCAAGAAGGTAATCAACACTTTGTTTTTGTTTGTTTTCGAGAGCTTCTCGAAGTTTTTCGAGGAAATCAGAGTAGGAGTCTGCAGTCATATATTTTTTTAGTTGTAAAATGGAGGAAGGGACGAGATTTACCCAAGGGCATAAACTTCTCATCACGTCCTAGTTTTGTATGTATGGAGGAAGGGACGAGATTCGAACTCGCGAAACGGGTATACCGTTTACACACTTTCCAGGCGTGCGCTTTCAACCACTCAGCCACCCTTCCAAAATCAATTGTAGCCCCTTTCCTTTAGGCTTACAGGAAAGGAATCTAGTTTTATGTCTTTTCGGACATATACTTAACCGTATAATTGTTGTTTTAAGGTTTCTTCATCTGGAACTCATTGTTCTAGAATAGTTCTACATTTTGCAGAGAAATTTTGAACCCAAGTTTTTGCTCCTTCGCGTCTTTCTAAATGTTCTATCTGACAATATTCCAGTATGAGTCAGCATTGTAATTGATACACTGCACCACTATCGAGAACTTTATCTCATAATTGACATACTTTTTCCATTCTATTTTTTATTTATACGCTATACATTCTATTTCAACTTTTGCTCAGGCAGGTAGTTCTCGAACTGCAACACAGCTTCGTGCTGGTTTGTGTTGAAAATATCTTCCATATATTTCATTTACACTTGCAAAGTCTGACATTTGAGCAAGAAATATAGTTGTTTTAAATATATTATCTATCTCGACTCAAGCGGCTTCACACACTCAAAGAATATTTTCACACACTTGTTTGGTTTGTGACTCTATAGTAGTTTCTAGTTTCATAGTATCGGGACATAAACCAATTTGTCCAGAAAAGTATATGAAGTTTCATACTTTTACAAAGGGAGAATAAGGTCAAAGCGCAGTTGGATACTTCATAGCACTATACTAAAAGATTAAAATAAAGATCATTATTGGTAATATTTTCAAACTGAAACCCTCATGCTTGCATATTTTGCTCAATTGCTTCAAAATTCTGATTTCACAGTGCTTCTATTCCTATCATTACAGGAGCTGTATTCCGGTTTGATTTTTTCATATATTCAAAACGAGCTATGTCATCATCAGGTCAGAGAAACTCAAGAAATGATTTGAGAGCGCCTGGTCTCTGTGGGAATTTAACGAGGTAGTATCTCTTTTTTCATTCATATCGCAGAGAGCGCTCTTTGATTTCAGGAAGTCGTTCAAAATCGAGATTTCATCCAGAAACAATGACGATTATTTTCTTTCCTTTTATTCTTTCAGACAATGATTTCAGTGCGTCTGATTCAATGGCTCCAGCTGGTTCTAGGACGATTCCATCTTCTCTGAGGAACTCGAGAATAGTGGAACAGACTCTATTTTCTGGAACACTGATAACTTCGATATTATTTGCCTCACAAATTGCATAGTTATTTTCTCATACTCGTGCAACACTGGCACCATCTACAAATGTATCTATTTTAGAAAGAGTTGTGTTCTCATTTTTTTCTAAACTTTTTTTCATACTCGCAGCTCATTCAGGTTCAACTCAGATTATTTCAGTAGTTTTTCAAAGGACATTTCTGGCAGTTATAATTCCTGAAATAACTCAACCTCCTCCAATCGGACAAATAATCATATCTGGTTCAGGGAGTTTTTCATAAATTTCAAGTCACATCGTTGCTTGACCAGTGATGATACGCATATCATCAAATGGATGAACAAAAATAGCTCACATATCTTGTTCGTACTGTTTTGCAGCAGAAAGTGCTTCATCAAAGGTATCTCCTATAAGTACTATTTTAATGTATTTCCCTCAAAATTGATGAGTTTTATAGACCTTTTGTTCTGGAGTGGTTACAGGCATATAGACGACTCACTGTATCTTGAGTTCAGCGCATGAGAGTGCAAAACCTTGAGCATGATTTCCAGCACTTGCACAAACTACTCAAGATTGTTTTTCGGTGTCTGAAAGGGAAGAGATGAGATTATAGGCTCCTCTAATTTTGTAGCTTCTCACTTTTTGAAGATCCTCACGTTTGAGGTAAATTTCTGCTCCATATTTTTTTGAAAGTCGGTCACTATACTGTAAAGGAGTATCTTTTACAACTCTTCAAAATCTATGTTTTGCTGCGGTGATGTTCTCGAGAGTAAGCATAAAAAAAGCATACAAAATAAGAGTTTGTATGCTTTGAGGTCATTTTGCAATGAAGGTACCACCTAAAGCTGTGCTTGATTTATTTTTTATCGAAGTATTTCGACTTCGTGAGGTTCTACTGAGATTATTATCTGTTCTTCCTCAAGCTTGCAGGTGATAGCTGCTCTAACGCTTTGAAGTATTATAGATAAAAAACAGTATTTACAAAACTTTTAATAGTCAGTCGTTGCAAATTCATCTTTTTTATCTCATGTATCAAATTCATCAATGAGAATAAGTGCTTTTTCACGACTAATATCGTTTCTATTTTCTATATAATCATCCACGAGTAGATTTATTTCTCTCACATCATGTGTTTCATAATCATATTGATCATCATTTTCAACATATACTCAAATTTCTTGAATCTTTTCTATATCCTTCGCTTTCAGTGCATTATACAGATTTTGTAGATACTCAGTCATTTCGTACATAGTTTTTATTTATGAAATATTTCATAGTAGTCTAGACTACATTTGTGTGAGAAGTGTATGAGGGATTATTTTAGAATTCATTTTGCTATTCATCCAGCAGTTGCAAGCCAGACTTCTTTTCATTTTATAAAAATTGAATTTATTGAATCGTTTATAATTCCCACTGAGCTATCGTAGGTTTTGAAGGTTTCAGTTTCTGGAAGATAAATTACAACTCATTTATCTGTTCCTATCCATAAATTATCTTTATCATCTATTATCATATCAGTAAGCGTATTTGAAGGTAATCAGGCACTAGTTGGATATACGGTAAAATCTGTCCCATTAAATTTTCTCACTCCATTAAATCCTCCAGCAAAAATACTGCCATTATAAAATTCTATTTCATGAGTATTATCTCAGGCAAAATTTATCCAATTAGTTCCTTCAAGCTTACTCACTCATTGTTGCGTTGCAAACCAAAAATTTCATTCTGCATCCTGAGTCATATCATAGGTATTACCTCATAATATGCCATCTCCGTCTGAATTTTTATAAACGGTTATAAAGTTTGTTCCATCATATTTTCTAATTTGACTTGAACCTGTAATCCATAAATCTCATACTTTATCTGTATAAAATGTTCATCCTCACGTATTTATTGTTTTATCAACGGTAATCGTAGTTGGATCTACAATCGATATTCAAAATCAATGGGAAATAAATAATTTGCCATTATACTCATGAAACTCTTTCGTCTCACTTTTATGTAAATTAAGATTTGCAGTGTTATAGAGCTTCCAAGTCTTATCTGTATCAATTATATAGATTCATATATCAGTACCAATCCATACTTTAGAACTAGCATCAATGTAGATATCATGAATAGTATTGGTTGCTAATGCTTCATTTATTGAATAAGAGGTCCAGTTAGAACCATTAAATTTTGAGATTCATTCTGATCTACTTCAAACCCAAAGCTCATTTTTTTTATCGAAAAAAGCGAATGATTTCTCTCACCCTACCATACCATCTGCTGGAGTAATGAGTCACCAGCTTGTTCCATCAAATGTGGAAATATTTTCTCAGGTAGGAAAATGAAGTTTTCAAGCATTATCCTTTGCTAAGTCTGCTCTGTTTGTTCTTCAAAATGTTGATCCATTTCTGAGATCTGTATATCTTGTACCACTCCCTGTCGTAAGATTCATATTATATAATTCTTGATAATGCTTATCCATCCAAACATCTCAGTTATTTCAAAGCAGTAGTTCATACACTACATTATTTCAACCACAGGTCTCACAAAATACATCTGAGTTTGTATAATTGTAAATAGTAGAAGTGTTTGCATCTATATTGTAAACTACCACTCAAGTTTTTGAAGGAATATAAAGAGTATCCTTAGCTGGGTTTATAATAAAATCTCATGATAAATTTGGATCAGCCAATGTTGTCGTGATTGCTGTCATAGTGCCATTTTCTATTTTGATGAGTCATTTTCATGTTCGTATCCAAAAGTTTCAATTCTTATCTTTTGTGACATTTCACGCTCATGAAGTTCAAATTAAACCTCCAAATTGATACTGAGTCCAATCCGTTCCATCATACTTACTGACTCATAAATTATGAGAAAAATAATAATCTCATGTATCAGGGTCAATATATACTCTCCTCACTACATCATTTTTAAGTCCATTTGCCGTATTACTTCCTGTTAAATTTTTCCAGACATTATCTTTGAGTATACTTACTCAAACATCACTTCAAAAAACCATCTCACCATTGTTTCATTCTGCTATGGATTCAATTCAGTTAGACAATAAACCAATGTCTCAAAAACTAAAAATATTAAACCAGTCAATAGCTCAACGAATCACTCTTTCATTAAAGTTTTCAACAAAAATTCCTGCAACTCAGTATCAAATAACATCAGCAACATAATTTTTTGCTCTAGTAGGATTAACACTTGGATTAAGACTCGTTATTTCATCATAGTATTTATTTCAAGCAGTATCTCAACTTGTATAAATACTGTATAATTTTTTAAAAAAAGTTAGTCTTGGAGCTTCATTTATTAGATCATTTAAGTCTCAAGAAAATACTATATAATCAGGACTTCAGAAATTTACAGCTCACGTCATAGTGTATGAGAGAGTATCAGAAGAAGCTAGACTCGAATAATGAGCTGGTAGATTTGTTCCTCCATTTATAAGTATATTTTTACTAGCAAAGATACTACTAATCTCTGGATTTGTAATATCTGAAGTAAACAAAGAGGGAAGAGCAAGAATAAAACTTGTTCCAGCAATATTAGTAAGAGTCAATACTCCATTATACTTCCCTCATAATCTCACATATCATGTTCTTTTTGCAGCAGCGTATGTTTCGTTAGTTCCTAATAGTCATAAACTTGTAACGGGATTTTCAAATACTCAAGCTATTTGATATTCGCCTCTATTTCAGGATACAGAATACGCATAGGGCAGTTTAGAAATTGGATCAACAGGAAGAGGATTTACTCTAATAATTCCTGCAGTTTTTTCTCACAGTATTCATTGCTCAAATAGAGTAGCTCAACTATAAGTTACGGCTTGAGCATTTTCTGGATCAGGATAGTATCACTCAGTGGTTCGGAAAAACTCGAGTCATTTTTCTATTGTTTTCATATCTGCTAGTCGAGTAGACTCACGAGCATATTGAGCATATTTTTGAATAGATATAAATCAAATGGTTCAAAGTATTGCAAGAATAGTTATCACCACAATGAGTTCAACGAGAGTAAAAGCAGTGATTTTTTGTTTTTTTAATACACTATTCATTAAATTATCTTAAGGATAAGTTCTATGTAATATAACTTTATGTGAGAATCTTGTAAGTTTTTTTTTAAATTACTGCTTGATGATAAATTATTTTATAGTGTAAATTATTTTTTTATTTATGTATCAATTGTCTTTTCCCAATTTTCAAAGACAGACATATCAACCATTTTGAGAGAAGGAGTTGTTTCTGAAATAGCTATTTCGAGAAGTCACTGTGTTATTTCATGATTTTGAAGTGCGTCTTTAAAATCACTGATATCTCCATCATGCGCTTGTATTTTTTCTGCTAATTCTATGATATTTTTACTCGCGTCTCTACTTGCTTCCTCGACTATTGCCTCTATGTCAGCGGCTACATATCCATCTGTAAACTCTGCAAGTTTGCTGTAATTAAGTTTTCAGTGAGGACGTTTTTGTTTTGCTATAAATATTTCAAACAGTTCTTTTCGGGCTTCTGTATCTGGAGCTCAAATATAGTATTTTTTATCGAGTCGACCAGAACGCAAGATTGCACTATCAAGATGATCAGGACGATTCGTTGCGGCTATAACTATAAGATTTGGAGCTTCTTCCAGTTTGTTAAACTCTTGGAGAAACTGAGAGACTTCCTCTGCTTTATTTGCGTCCACCTTGTTATCTCTTTTGGATACGAGTGAGTCAATCTCATCTAAAAACAGAATAATTGGTCATTTTTCACTCGCTAGTTTTGCTGCAGCGAAAAATTCTCTAATATTTTTACTTGTTTCATGGAGATAGCTTGAACCAAATTCTCACACTGATTTTGTGATGAGTCCTGCTCATAATTCTTGAGCGAGTTTTTTAGTGATAAATGTTTTTCCTGTTCCTGGAGGTCAGTACAGAAGCATTCCTGTTGGGATTCATACTTGAAAGGCTTCATAACTTGCGTAGAGATCAACGAGCATTTTTTCTTTTTTTTCTTCTTTTGTATCAATCTCAGTTTCTGACATAAGGTCGTATTTCTCTTTGAGATTACGAACTAAAAACAAAAATTGAAGTGGTTTAATGAAACCATCAGTGAGCTCCTCTTTGAGTTTCTGCATTCCAGCAACTCATTTAAATCCCCAAGTATCAGGATTTTTCATCACGAAATACTCAGGCTCTACTATAAGTTTTCGAGCTTCATCATCTCACGCATTTTTTGCTGATTTTCAACTAGTATCTGAACTATGAGTAGAGATATTATTTCACGCATCTATAGATTCAGGAGTTGCAAATGTTTCATGAAATGCTTTTGTGATATCTCAAGCTTTTGCAACTGAGGCTTCCATTTTTTTGAGAGTTTCTGAAAAATCTCAACTCCAATCTTTTTGAACTACTTTTTTAAATTCTGGAGTGGTGGTAACTGCTTCAAAGAAAGCATCAAATCACGCGTCTTTTTGTGTCATAAATTTATGAGTTATTAATATTTTGCATATGAGATTCTAGTCTCTTTTTTTGAAGTTCTAAAAGAGCTTTTCCTTCGATGAGAGGTGAATTATTTCACTTTGATTCTAACTCTGTAACTTCTCAAAAAATCTCTTTTTCATGGGCCCCAATCCATTTTTTTATATCGGTATGAAAACTAGAAAGTAGGTCAACGAAAAACACCTTTTCATGTTCTATGATGTCGTCTTGTTTTGTATTATGTGAAATAAGAGTTTCTAGAATATCTCAGCAATCTTTTATAGATTCAGTAATATAATCTATACACTGTCGTATATTTTCTCAATCGATAGCTTTAGCCTTTGTATCGATAATATCTTTTCAAATATCTGAGTACAGATTAGAATAATTAAGAAGTATTTCTTCTTTTTTTTCTGCATATTTTATAAGAATATTTTTGAAACTTTTTCAAAATATTCACTGTAATTTCTCCATAATACTTACATCTTTGTAGGAGTTAACTAAACGATGAGTTCTTTCGAGTTCTTCGTGGGATTTTTTGAGTATATGTTCTTGCATAAATATGTAGTTAAAATTTATATCTGTATATGTTTTAAATAAATTGATTTAAATTAATTATTTGAGTTTATCTATCGACTCTTGAAGTTGAGGGATGTATCTTTGTATTTCTCGTTTTTGTAACTCTATTCTCTGGAGCTGTAATTCAAGAGTCGATTTGTATTCAATTTTGTGAGTCTGAGTTATTTGTTGTTCTATATCTTTTGAAGTTTGGATGAGGAGAGAGAGGTTTTTTTCTAAGAGTGCCAAAATTTGTTCAAGGGGAGTCAGTATCTGTTTTTTTATCCAAGAATTATAAACTGGAAATGAGAACATATCACTATATTTAGACTGCGAGATAGTATTTTTAAGATCCAAGACTTGTATGATTGCGTTTTGAGTTTTTGAGTTTATATGTCAAATTCATTGATTAATTTGTAACAACAAGCCGTCTTGCCAATTATTGTTGTACGCTTCTTCTAGTAGGAGCTCTAAACTTTGTTTTTCATTGTAGATATCTTCTGAGGATATATCTAGACTTGAGAATAATTGATTTATTTTAATTACTGTGTGTCATTTTCTCACGAGGTATTTCGTATTTATCCACGTAATAAAACTTCCAAGTACCCAGAGAAATAAAACTCAGACGAAATACACACTTGCCATAATTGCTGCGTAGGCTGTGTAGAGTCAAATTACGAGCAAAACTGCTTTTTCAGAATCACGTGATGAACCTCATCGTGACATTCAGCTCATAATAATTTTGTATCATCAAAATAATTGATCCATTACTTCTTTCATAAGATTTTCCTTTGCTCCAGAGAGTTTTGATTCTCAAAACAGGTCTTCTTCAAAGGTTTTAGATACTTCGTCTATATCTTTTTTTAAACCTCAGATATCTGAAAGTTTATGAATCTTTCCTCAAAGAGAAATAGAACTATCTGTCATAATTACAAATGCAGATTTTGAAAGCAGAGCTGATCTCTTGATAGATATAAAAAAAAGGTAGAGAAATACAAAGAAAACTCAAGTAGCAATGGTTGCAAAAAATACCCATATATTTATTCAGCTAATGAGTCAGGCTAGAACTGAAATAACAGCTAATGGAATTCATATCACTTTAAGAGTACGTAAAAAATCTCGTTCTATAGAGAGCTTTACTTCATCAGGACTGATCCATTTATAGAGATGAAATCATTTATCAGTAATATCATCCTGTACGGATTTTGGTATTTGAAGAACCTGAGGGAGTTCATCAGAATATTCGTCGTGTCTTGTTTTCATATTTTTGTTTTAGGATTCTTATATTATATGAAAAATATTTTATTATTATAAATAAATCATTCAAAATTATAAAATACTCATACTATTTCACTATTTTGTCAATGTGAAATTCTTAATTTACCTGTATATAAATCATTTTAAATTTAATTATATGATATTTTTAATGTAATATTATTTTACATATGAAATATGTTAGAGCAAATTAGAACATTATATAGAGATGGTTTTAGAAGTGTCTTTTGAAACAAACATCTCCATCTCCATTGGTTACTCGCAGTTTTACTTGTATCACCAGTTGCTTTTTTTGATGTATCTATTGATATAACTCCAAAAACTACACAAGCAAGTTGACTTGGTATGACGAGTCAAATTACTGATTATGGAATCACTTGGACCCTTAAGGAACCTGCTGAATATGGAAAATATATTTCTGGATGATACTGGGTCGTTTGACCAGTAGAGATTGTACGTGTCAGTCCTGATTCGGTCAATGGACTCAATGGACTTGAGGTAAACATAATGTCTGATACCTCGCAAGCCTTTGACCTAAGAAGTCCAAAGTATAACTCTGGTACACTTCTCTCACTCCCGTATATAGCTTCAGCTGGTACATCACTCTTAAAAACAGTATCAATTGATGGTGGTATTTCTACTTGTAGGCCATGTACTCAAGAAGCGTCTATATTAACGGTAGTATCACAGGCTCCTAGTGACGACGCATTTAGACCTGCTTATGCTTGAAATAATAAAAGAGAGTATACACTTGGTGATATTAATTGGAGTTTGCTCCCACAAGTTGATGTTTGAAATATAACACTTCCTGTATACTCAGGTACTGATATCCCAAATTACTTAAAGGATGGCTGAAGTATCGTTAGTTTAGAAACAGTTGCTTGATATTTTGAAAGACCTTGGCTTGATCATATTACAGATTATCAAAGTAGAAATATTCATCCGATTGCTCATATGCCAGCGTATGGTTGAGATATGAACAGACTTATTTGAACAGCAATTTTAAGAACTATGTTTGATGATGCTACTCAAGACAAAGTTCCAGCAGTGACTCAAATTGTACAGTATGCTATTGATTTAGAAGGGATGATGCTGGAAGCGTGAACGAGATTTCCTTGAAATGGAGGACATGAAAACTGAAGAAAAATAGTTTTAACCTATGCGTGAGTCCTTCTCAATGATACTGAGATGAAAAATATTGTTCAAAATGCTGCAAATAATGTATTTTCAGAAAATGATCATTCATATTTTAGTCAAAAAGCTAATAATTGAAAAGGTATAGCACTCCTTTGAGATGAGAGTGGTGGGAGTGAAAAACAGTACTGGACACTTGTTGAAGATGGAACAGGTTTTAGAACAAACAAAGATCCCTACGGACTGATTGATGGTGGTCCAAGAGCGTGAGACTCTTATCTTATACCTATCAATGCAGCATTATGGAAAGCAAATGTTGTAGCCATTAAACTCATGCCGGAACTTAAAAGTGTATGGAATGATCAGGATAATATCGATGTTACGTACAGATATGTAGAACATGGAAAATGGACCAGTTGAGATATTTGTGCCCCTTTTGATGGGAATATCTCTAACAGATGAATCACATATTGACCTGATGGAAAGGGAAGTTGTATACTCGATACAGATTCAAGTGATGGAATAGGGAGATACCCTGAACTACACGGAACTGATAAAGATGCCTGAGCATATTCAAGATACCGAGTGCCACTTGCTGACGCTTTATGGAATAAATATATTACGAATAATGAAGCTCTATTGGATAAGAGTATTTCTATTCCAAATTCTCCAAATACTACTAACTCTAGTGATACTCCCCAGCAATCTTTTAATAATTTTCCAAGTGTTCCAGTCATTTCATATGGACAATCTGTATCAGTATGAGCCGGTTGAATTCTCTCACCAGATGCTCATGGACCAGAAAATACCGTTTGGAGTAATCGTATATTCACACTTAATAATGAAAAAAATGATTTTGTCACACTTGCTTCTACTAATTTTAGAAGTCATGATCAAGGAATGCTTGAACGAACGGTTCAAAATTTTATAAATAATTATGGTGATTCTCCCTCTTTTCTGAGTCAAAACTCTGGAATAGGTGGGCGAACAGTTCAAGAACTTGCTGTGAGACCTGAGCATATTTTTAAATCGTGAACATTAGCAGCTGCAGCAAATGCGGTTGAGACTAAATATGTATTTGCCCTTTATAATGGTACAAATTATGATATTTATATAGATGATGGAACATCGAGTCCTGCTATATCAGTAAGTTGAAAATCTGAACCAGTTTGATATGGTAATATGATTTCAGAATTTAAAAAAAGTAAAATTATTGCTGACCAAAAAGGGATTTCTCTGAATACTACTGTATTTTTTAACTGGACTCAGTGACAATCTAATACAGGAGCTATTCCAAACTGATATGACTTTTATCTTGGTCATATTATAGATATGCTCAAGTCAGATCTCAGTACTATTTATTCCAAAGATGTAAAAGTTGTATCTATGATTAATCAAGTATCAAGATATGCCTTTACAACTCCAAGTGCTCAATCAAAACTCGTTCGTGATAGATCTGATGTACATTTTTGATATCCAGAATACGCATATAATATAAAATTTCCGCAAAGAAATACTGACTCAGTTGGAGGACATCTCAGTAGTCTTTGATATAGAATCATGTGAGAAAATATGGGATATCAACTCTACGATATAATGACACAGTGATACTCACAAACTCCATACATAAGTTCATACCAATATAATGAATCAGGAAGTTTAGATATCAATTTTTGAGGTTTAAAAGGGAATCTTATAGATGATAGATTACTTCTCAATCAAACCTATAGTCCTGCTCAAACTATTAAATGATTTGTAGAAAATGTTCAGAGTTATTTTCCATATCAACTTACAAACTGATGATTTTCAGGTTTCCCAAGTGATATTATAATTGATTCATATTCTCTATTAGATAAAGACACAGTGAGAGTAAAAATAAATAACTCAAAAAATAGATCAAGCTTTAAAGTGAGAACTTGAGAAATTATTAATGGTTCTATTCTTACTTCACTTCGAGATTCAGTTGAATATTGAATGTTAGTTCCTGCTTCTAATTATGGAGATACTTCAGTGCATAAAATTCGCTTTCATCCATTCGTAGAATCTCTTGATATCGATATCTCAAATAACAATCTTGTAGTTTTAAAAGACGTCACAAATAAAACTCCGTATTTTAACTTTGGTGTCACTCAAGAATCTAAGCCAGAAATAATTACAACAATTCCTGAAGAGAATATACCAAGTCCGACTACAAATACTCCAGAAATAAGTACAAACTCAATCACCGTGACAAATTCTCTCGAACTTACATCAGCATTAGATTCAATTATAGGATGAGAAACTATTTATTTGAAATCTTGAAAATATGAGAGTGTTACTATTTCTAAATCTTACTCAAGTAGCGTTACAATAACATCCCTTGATAAAAATAACAAAGCTGAAGTAATATCGTTTGATGTTAGAACCTCAAATATAAAAATTACTGATTTAAAAATTACTCCAAATTCCGCTAAGAGCAATTGAATATACGTATTATGAGGAAATAATGTAGCACTAGAAAATAATTTTATTACTTTTTGAGATTCCACAAACTGGAAAGCGAGCGATTGGCTAAATAACGCTAAAAACTGAATCTATATTCGATCTTGAAAAAATTCTAAACTTCTCAATAACTATATCGAGAATGTAGCAAGTGGTATTACCGTGTTTGAAGATAATGCAATAATCCAAAACAATACAATTAACAGATTTAGAGTTGATGGTATACGTGCATTTTGAAATGATACAAAAGTACTTAATAATTTTGTAAAAAATTCTGTTAAAGTAGATTCTAATCATGATGATTGTTTTCAATCTTGGTCAACACTTGATGGCTCAGTTTGAAAATGAACAGTAGAAAGAATGATACTTAAATGAAACGTTTGTCTTTTATATGATGATCCAAATAATCCTTTGTATGGGAGAGAAATGCAATGAATTTGACTCTTTGATGGTATGTATAAAGACTTCGTTATTGAAGATAACCTCATCATGACTTCTATGTGGCATGGAATCGCTGTATATTGAGCTGATAATGTTCAAATTCGAAATAATACAGTCGTAGATATAGACAGTGTTGATCCTAAAGCACCTTGGGTTAAAATATTTAACCATAAAAATGGAACAGCTCCATTGAATTCTGTTATTGAGAACAATATTGCTACTAAATCTTTCTCTACTAATCAAACATGAGTGAGATCCGGAAATAATTTCACGGCTCCTATGGATACTTATGCATCAAATTTTAGAAATTCTGAAATATATGATTATAGACTTAAAAGTGAGAGCACTATTAAAAATGCTGGTGTAAGAATGATTGATGCTGGAAGTGAATATCTAAAATTTAAATTTGGTGATGTTATTCTTCCTCTTGATAGTGATAAGGATTGAATCTTAGATGTAAATGAAAAAGAAAACTGTGTCACTAATAATTCACTTACTTGTTGAGTTGCAACTACTGCAACGTGAAGCAGTGTCCCAGTATTAAATAATACTACATCATCTTGAACTACTATTCCAGAAGTTATAAGTACTACTTCATCTTGAACTACTACACCACAAAATACGAGCTCTAGCGACGGAGTAACTCCTACTTCACAAAATACTACTCCACAAAACACTAGTTCTTGAGAGGGGAGTTCAACAGATTGAACAACATCTTCCAAATCCGATGAAAATAAACCTGATTCTAATCAACTAAATCCGATATCTCAGAATCCAGTTATTCCTGTTAATAGGATTCCAGAAATTGAGAAAATTAAAGTGGATTCTACAAAACTTATTCCACTCAAGAGAAAAAACAACGCAATAATAAATCTGGGTGAATGAATGAAGAATCAAACTATTGAATCTGAAAAATTAAAAGAATTTGTATGATTATTTAACAATCCTACTAAAGTGGAATACTCTCAAGGTGTTGATTATGTGAGCAAATGTAATGTTATAAAATATTTACAAGAAAGTAGTTTTAAAACAAGTGATTCAACAGACTTTGCTTTTACTGATGAATGAAAATCTGGAAGTAGATTACAAATTAGAAAATTTTCAGAGTTGTGAATTCTAAATTGATTTAATGACTGAAGTTTTAAACCCCAAGAGTGAATCACACGAGCTGAGTTTCTGAAAACTATATTAAAATCACATTGTTATGATTATTCTAATCAAGATACTTCACAAATTACCTATGGTGATGTGGATAAAAATTCATGGCAAGCGAGGACAATTATGTTTGCTCAGTGATTATGAATCGTGAGATGAAGTTTAGATTCACGATCTAATGTTGTATTCAGACCAAATGAATATATAAGTAAAGCTGAAGCATTTAAAATCTTACTGAATCTCAGTGCGATAGAAGTTAATGAAACTATTCCTACACTTTACACTGATATTTGAAATACATGGCAAAAAAAATACGTAGAAATCTGAGAATCTCTTTGACTCTTTGATCCATATATGGAAAAACAATTATTTAACCCAAACTCTGTATTTACGAGGGAAGATTTTGTAAGTTTTGTAGATACTTTTGTAAAACTCTACAAGTAAAATATTTTTAAAAAAACCTCAAGAATTTTCTTGAGGTTTTTAGATGTTCATTTTTTATTTATTGATTTCTGCTGCAAGTTCTTCTTGAGATTGAGCCGAAAGTACTTTTACTTCTTCTAGTTTATCCTTTGCGTCAGCAAATGCTTTATTCTCTGCTTCTGCTTCAAGTTTTACTTGAGCTCTATAACTCTCGATTTGATCAAAGTGATTTTTTAATTTTGTTACATTTTCAACAAATACAGAAGCTGAGAGTACTGGTTTACTTGAAAGTTCTTCAGATCTTTTAGCAGAATCAATAGCTTTGTCAGTAAGTTCAGAGGACATCTTATCAATAGTTTCTCCCATGACATTGAGAGCCTTCATACTTGCGTCAAGTGCTTTTTGTGAACTTGTTTCAATAAGCGCAGTAGAGAGTAGAGTTTTAAAGATAGGTCGACTTGAGCTCATCGCAAGTGAGAGTTTAGAAGCACTATCAAGTCTCATAAGGAGTCTCTTTCTCGCCATTTCTAGATTTCCAATAAGAACTACTAGATTTGAAACAAAATATTCTACATTACGAAGAAACATATCGTATTTCATTTTTTCATCTTCTGATTCGACATTTTCTGACTTAATTTTAAATTCTTCAAGTTTAACTCGTAAAAAGTCTTTGTAAGCAACGACTTTTCATAAATTAGCTTCAATTCCTTCAAGAAATGCTTTTTGCATGTCGATTGAAGTATTAAGCGAAGTATTTGATTGGTCAAAACCGTCAAATATTGCTTCAAGTTTTCCTTCCATTGATTTAATATTGAACTTAGCTTCATCCCATTTAGCGTCCAAAGTCTTTGCTAGATTACCGATAAGTGGAATAGACTTAGCTATTTTCATAACGGTTCCATCATTGTTGATGATATCCTTGTAAACTGACTGTACATCTTTGTTCATTTCAGCAAGTTCATCTGAAACCTGCATAATAGGGTCGCTGTCAATAATTTTTGCCGTTTCAGATATTATACTATCAAGGGGAGCTGTGATTTTTTCTCCAAGCTGTCTGAAATCCTTTGCTTCAGTAAATGTTTGCTCTATTTCAGCTTTATCTGTTGCAGATAAAGGGACTGATTCAGTGCTTGAAACTAATATTTTAGATTCTTCTTTTATATCATCAGTTTTAACTTTTGTAGCCATAATTTTTTTATTAAAAGAAATATTTACACTCTCTAGTATATCAAATATTATCGTGAAGTGGAAATTATTTTTTCATATTTCTGTACTTTTTAAATTCTTCACTCTTTGTTCATTCTGGAAACCACTCAAGCATTCTACAATTTTCATGAAAATAAAATACATGAGGAATTCCTGATAGAATTATTTTTTCTCACATTTTAGGACTCAGTATTTCTCTTACTTCAAGTCAATTTTGCTCTGATATAAGCTCAGCTTTTCCTGAGATAATCTTACAAACTTTATCTGAAAAATATATTTTCCCTCATCTGTAAAATCACATTCTCGTAAATATATCATAGAGTACGACTCATCAAGAAATACTCGTATGCATAACTCAAGCTTCGTTTTCTTTTGTTGTGTGTCTGTTCACAGAGATTATAAATTATTGATTAATCATGATACCTGTAATATCATTTGATATTGGATCTAAATAATGCTTAAATCATCATTTTTCATAAAATAGAATAGTTCCTGGTTCATAACTGAGCCATATTTTTTCATAATTATTTAAGATATAATTTAGGATTTTAAATCCTATCTTTTTTCATCTATAATTTGGATTAATAATAAGATACACTAATGCTTTGTATCAATTTTCTTGTAAATACTTTTTATATTTTATTTTTTTCTTTGTACTAAATTGATTTATAAAAATATCTTTAGATATAATTGCTCATCATAAAAAAACTCAATTTTCTTGAGCTATTAAAATATCACATTCATGAATACCAGTTTTATCTGAAAATTTTTCTCAGTTAAAATCTTCCTTAAAATCTCTTGGCCAAGTTGTTTTAATAAGTTTTTCGTATTCTGATGCAAATCAATTGTCAGGTGATATTTTTATTATTTCCATAAATTATTTTTTACAAATTATACTCATCCAATCATCAGTTTCGTTATGATATATATGAGTTTTATAAATATTTAGTCATATTTCTTCTAATATTTTAAGTATTTCAGATTCTTTGTAATATACATATTTCTTTTGAACTCCTGGAAGTGAAGTACTATTTTTAAATATAGTATCTCAAGATTCAGAAATCTTGAGTGTGAGAAAAAATACTCAAGAATTTTGTAGTAGATTAAAAATATCTTCCAACGCTTTTAGTGCTATATTTTTATCCAAATGAACAATTGATACAGATGAAATTATTCAATCAAAACTTGAATTTGAATAGAGCTTATCCAAATTAGTTATATCTCACTCAAATAGAAAATGTGATACAGAGCTATCTGCTAAAGTTAGAAGTTCTTGAGATATATCAATCCCATAGGCCTCATATCAAACTGCTCTGAGTCTCATAACATCTCTTCAAAAGGCACATCATACATCTAATATTTTTTTTCCTGAGAGTTCATCTAAAAAATACTCAAACATATTTCCTGGAAACACAAAGTCTTCACAGCTTTTTTTGTATTGAATAGCTCAGTCATTGTATATTTGAGTCGTACTTTTTTGATTTATATCTTGCATTAGTCTATTTGTGATAAATAATCCTCTTTTGTATAACTATAATGAGCTATATCTTCGTATTTTCACCTAATAATATCATCTTTTCTTAGAATTCAGTCTTTTTTAAAATTACATCTTTCTGCGACTTTGCATGAATTTTTATTTAAGATATTTACACGTACAATTATATTTTCAGTATTGAAATTACAATATATATAATCTACAAATAATTTTAAAACTTCTGACATATATCACTTTCATTGATATTTTTCTCATAACCAGTAGCCAATTTCTATAGTCTTTGTTTTTTCCATAGTTCTAGGAACTCAAAAACTTCCAATCATTTCTCAAGATTTTAAATAGATTGCTGCAGACCAAGATACAGATTCTCTCACTCAATTATGTCGTTCTTTAATGTGTGCTTGTTGTTCTTTTATGCTTTTGCATTTACTCCAAGGCATAAACTCAAGTGTATTTTTATTTATTAACTCTAACATCTTCTCAGCTTCAGATTCTTGAGGTATTTTTAGAATACATCTAGGAGTTTCTATGATATCGTCTATTTTGGGAAGTTGCATACTTAAGTTCTTAAATATTATTTTCAAAGTTCAGGATGTCTAATGAGATATTCGCCAAGTTTAATAGTTTGTGTTCTCGCGGAGTCTATTATCTTGATTTTTGGATACTTCAAACTTATATGTTCGTAAAATACCGTGTAATGTGTACAAGCAAGAATAATACTATCAATTCACTGTAAAATAAGTGAGTCGATTCTACGCTCGAGGTACTCTAAGGTATATTTATGTTCTTGCATTCAGGCTTCTATAAATCCTGCTAGTTCTGGAGTTTCAAGTGCTATGAGTGTGTGATGATCTGAAAGTTTTGCAATTTCTCGTTCATATTTTCAAGAGTTTACGGTAAATTTAGTCCCGATAAGCCCTATATTTTTGTGTGAAATCATCACAGCAATTTCAACAGATGGAATAATACATCATAGTATTTTTTTATCAGGATAGGTATCTTGTAAATGTCTGAGTGTTTCAGCGCAAATGGTATTGCAGGCAATGAGTATCAAGTTACAATCTCTCTTCCATAAATCTAAACATCAAGCTTCTGCGAGTTTGTAGATTTCTTCTCCAGATTTATTTCCATAGGGTGCATTTTTGTGGTCAAGATAGGTCTCATACTTATATTGTGGAAAGTGAGATTTTATATCAAGTAGGGCATAGTGTCCACCCATTCAAGAATCTAGAATTCAAATCTTAAGCATACTATTTTTTATAATAATTATTATGAGCATTTTTAATTAATGCTTCTTGAATATACAGTAATTCTGGAAAGTCTAAGTAGTGATGGAGTCTCTTTGACTCGTGATAATCTTTTGTCCAGTTTTTAAATAAATATCATTTATTAAAGCAAAAGAACTCTGCTTCGATAATATCTACTATTTTTACGAACTTACTTTCAAGTGATTTTCGTTCTTCATACTCATTATATGCTGAAACAAATTTTGACTGTATTTCTTTTGGAAGTTTGGTAGGAAAAGTCTCCATAGCATGCTTTTCTTGTTCTCATTTAGCATTGTGATTTTCGCTATTACTCGGATCTAAATCCTCATCACCCGTTTCTGCTTCTATAAGATCATGATACATTATAAGTTTGCAAACTTTTTTCATATCTAAATCGTATTTTCATGGAGCTAGGTGATGTAGTTTCTCTTCCAGGTAATCAGCAATAAGAAACATACTCCAAGTATGTGCTGCGACTGATTCTTTGTCACCTTTGAGTCTGTTTCAAAAACGATAGGTAAATTTGAGTTTCATAGCTTCTTGCATTTTGAGAGCATCTTGTAAAACTTCATTATTCATGGTACAATTTTAATTATTGTGATTTATATGCTAAAATATATTCAATATTATCTTATTGTAAAATATGAAGTCCATTGAACAAACAAGTTCTCCAGAGGAATATATTTTATATATGTTTCAAATTAATCAGTGAACAGGCTTTAGTGAAGATTTTAAAACAAGTCTACTTTCTCCACTCATTGGATATTTTTCTGAAAAAGAGGAAACATTTGCTCTTATGTATTTATGATGAAATACTTTAGAATGAGTCTGTAATAAATTTTCTTCTTACAAAGATTTTCTTCAATCAATCGGACAAAAACCCAAAGTACGTACTTTTATGGAAAAACATTGAATTAAACAAGAAGACCTTATGAAAGTTTTGTGAGATATTTTGAGTCCCTATAGTGATTGAGAGTTTGATTCTGATTTTGAATCTCTGAGGCAACATGTACTTACGTATGATTGAGAAAAAAATAGAGTGAGAGAGAGCTTAGAGAATTTTTTAAAAAAATATTTTCCTCAAGCAAAAGAAATTGCAAAGAAATGACAAATTGAGTTACATCTCACGAGCTACAAAGCTCAAGTTCTTGAAAAAATTCGTGAAGTCATATGATAATTATTTTCAATATTTTTCTACTATTTGGCTTATATTTGAATATTTTTTAGAAAAAAATCTATTTCCTGTAATAGTTTTTTTTATGAAATAATTATCCCAATATATTGAATTTTTGTTCCAGAGATCTGGTAACTCTCAAATTCAGAGTGTATAGAATGTTTTTGCGAGTTCTTGCTTTCCGAGATTTTCAAATATAGTAGCACAAAAGAAATAATTCTCAGCTGATGAAAACTCTGATACGAGTGTATTACAGAGTTCTTGTCTATTAGCCTCATTTATAATCTGGACTTTGATGTTTTCTTGACTTACAAGTCATTCGAGCCTTGCGGCTGAATCGTATTCTCATTGTTGCAAGAGGGCTGCAGGAGTCGCAAATATTTGAATAGATTTTTCACTATTTCACTGAGCAAGTGCTATTTCTGATTGTACTAAATTCAAACATCAAATAGCTCAAAGCAGAGAAATGAGGGAAAAGAGTGTGAGGAGTCATATTCTCTTTTTTTGATCACATTCATTTGAAACATCTCCAAATTTATTATAAATATTGTCTTTTTCTATTGAAGTAATAATAAGAATGATGAGTACATATGAAGCTATAGAAAAATAATGAAATATTCAAAATATACAGAATATTATAAGTGCAATTACTTTTGGACTGAGTCATTTTTTTATTTCTTGAATGAGGAAATAAAAAAGAAACATAACAAATGTAATTCACAGTAATCAGAAGCTATAGAATATATCTAAATAACTATTATGAGCTCTATCTGCTGTAAATCCATAGTTTTCAAAGATGTAGAGTTCAGGGACTTTAAAAGCATTAAAATAATAGGGAAGAGTTTCAGGTCATGCTCCTATAAATATATTTTTTAAGTTTGAGAAAATAATAAGAAGTGTCGTTTTCCAAATATAAAAACGAGAAAGAAAAGAGTGAAGTTTTTCTGGAAGAAATACAATCATCACATAACAAAAAAATAAAAGTGTTCATATAAAAAGTAAACACAAATAAACACGTACTAATTTTTTATTGAACAATCTACAAACAGAATCAATGAACTCTCTATTTGAAAATGAAATTATATATCCATAGTAGAGAATAAGTATAATATAGGCTGTAAAGGATTTTGTAAGTAATATTGTGAGAGTAAATAATATTACAAGAGAATTCTTGAGAAACTTATTTTTTACACTTTTTGTAAGTGGAATAATAATAACAATTATTCATGCAAGATAATTGGGGTGTCAAAAGGTCCCAACAGCTCTTTTTGTAAGTTCACCATAATCATAGCTAGGCATAAAATATTCCTTGAAGCCAATGAGTGATGCTATTGATATGCTTATAATACTAACATATAATAGTTTTTTAATGAATGTTACTTCTAATTGTCTGAGAATCAAATAGAGTAGTAAGAGGTTGAAATACATCAAAGCTGTATGTCATTTTTCAGTATCTCAAATCAATGAAGTAAATGGGGAAATGGAGAAATAGGTGGAGAGTCATAACATACTCAGTACAAATACCAGTATGAAGATTGTAGTACTATTATGAGGAACTTGAGCCAATTTTTCAGATTGACTGAGATTCCTGAAAAAATATTTCTCATAGAGAAATACCAGTAAAATAAGACTCACAACGATATTAAAAAACATTACTTTTGTAAACTCAAAGTTTCCATTGATTGTAAAGTACAGAGGAATTCAGAGAGTAGGCAAAATCTTTGCATGGATAATTGGTATCAATGCACAGAGAATCAAAAATAAGTATTTTGTAAATCTCATAATCTAAGCAGTTATTTTTGAGAACAATTTAGGTATTTGAGGAAATATACTTTCCATTTTTATAATTTCTCTTACTTCAAACCATCAATAATCTTTGATTTCTTTTTCTTGTATTTTAAATTTTGGCATTGATTCTTGCTTTACTTCCGCGTGAAATATATATTCACATTTTTTTACTTCTCAAAATTTCTTTGAATTATAATAGATTTTATACATAGCCAGTGGGAGAACTTGGCTCTTGATGTTCTCAAGTTCAAAATCATCCTTTGCTCCTAAAAACTTCATTTTCAAATTAAACTCTTCTTTAATTTCTCTTTTCATTGCTTGATGGAGCGTCTCTCACTCATCCACATGTCCTCCAGGCAGAGTCCAAATATCAGACTTATGATGTTGGACCAACAAGTATTTTCATTCTTCATTTTTCAGAAGTGCTCGTACAACTTGTCGCATAAGATTAAAAGTGAATGAAATAGTCTCTCTATTTTAGGAAATATTGCCTAAAAATAAAGTTTTTATTCACAAATTTCTCCTACTAAAAAAAATACTATATCTTATAATACTCATTATAAAACGGAGCAATAGCAGCTTTGAATGCTGCTGAGAATTCATCAGTTCTGGTAAGCATATCATTGGACCAGGCTCCCATACTGCCATTTTCACTGCGAATATCTGTATTTCAAGAAAGTTCTCACATTATTGGTCAGAGTTCGAGTCATTCTTGATAGAGTTTTTTCTCAATCAAACTTGGAACTTCCATCATAGGAGAAAAACCATAGTGTCACTCAGATTGATTATTTTCAATGTATACGACTCAAAATATGTATTTTTTATTTCAAATACTACTTGTACCTCACTCTATTCAAATATAAAAATCTGCAGTTTCAAGAGTTTTGAGATTTGTAGCTCTATTTTTAGCTCACAGCATAACTTCATCAAGAGAGAGTGGCATATCAGAGATTTCACTTGCTACATTGTGAGGAAAATACTCTATTTCTGAAAGTATATCTTGAAAATACGGGCAATCTAAAATTCATTTTTTAATTCATTCTAATTTTGGAAGCCTCGTGGTTCCGATTGCTATTTTCATGTAGAAAAAATATGTAAATATTAACTAAATTCCTTAATCATATAAGTTCATTCGAGATGATATCCTCGTTTTTCATAATAAGCTTGTACTCCGACTCCAGCAATAACAGCCATTCGAGTTACTCCTGAATGTTTGGCTGCAAGTTTCTCAGCTTCTATTAGAAGTTTTTTTCAAAACCCTATATGTTGCCCGAAACTTGATCACTTTTGATTGATAGATAGTTGGTCTCCAAAAGTATGTATTTCTCTGACAATTGCAGCTCATTTGAGTTCTGGAATATAGTCAGTGATGTCGTTTAAGAGTACTCTGTTTGGGTCTCTATTTTCTGCTTGCGATTTTGCAGCGTCTGTTGTCATGTCATAGAGTTGTTGCGATTCTGGTTTCACAATAAAACTTGGGATTCTGAGTCTGAGGAGAGAAAATATGGTTCTATCTGCAGGGTCTTCATAAGTGAGAAGATACTCTATTCCATCTGAGGCTTCGTATTCAAATACGTTGAGCTCTGCGTCTTGAGGATTATTAGTTTTATCTTTAATTTCCCTACTTCGGATATCTGTCATGATTCTTCATTCAGCGAGCAGTTTATCCTCAACCAGTTGACGGAGATTAGAGAGGGTAGATCCATGAAGTATTTCACTGGCAGGAATATCTCTATACGTTCTGTTGATTCGAACATACTCTGGGATAATCATCTCCAGTTCACACATAAGGTCGATGAGCGTCTCGTCGTCATAGGCAGTAAATCATCCAGCTTTCCAGATATCTGTGAGTTCAGACTTATCTGTTACCATCATCGGATAGATTTTTAGCTCATCTGGTCTATAAAGTTGGTTTTCAAAACATTCCTTCATACTTGCTATATCACCCTCAGGTGTTGCACCCATAAGATTTGGCATCATATGTGCGACTACTTTGAACCCAGCATCTTTAAGCATTTTTGTTCCTCCAATAGATTCATAGTTCCCATGTCCTCGTTTATTGAGTTCATTAATTGCGTCATCCGTTGTTTGGTATCCAATTTCTACTCTGGTTACTCCGTAACTTCGTAGTCTCACTATTTCCTCAGGAGTAATCCAATCAGGTCGAGTCTCTATTGCGATTCAAATAATTCTATTCTTCGCTGATTCGTTATTTTTTTTCGCTTCTGTAAAATCAGCTGATTCATACATTTTAAATCATTCTCTGAGTTTAAAACTCGCAAATCTATCATGTTCAAAATCAGTTTTTTCTATATGAGGCTTCATCGCTTCGTAGCTATTAAAAGCATCATATATTCACTTCATGAATTCTTCTTGATATCCATGTGGATAAAATGACCAAGTTCCACCTATGATTCTGATATCATTTTTTTCTATTTTGTGTCATGTTACTTCAAGAGCTCGGAGTCGATTATGAATTTGAAGGATTGGATCAAACTTATTGAGCTCAGCTCGCATCACAGCTGGTTCATGTGGGATATATGATTTTGGGAGACCTTCAAAAGTTGGGCAGTAAACACAGAGTCCAGGACATCCCCAAAATTTTGTAAGCAGAGATATTACAGTGACACCTGAGAGACTTCGAACCCCTCGTTTTCGTAAGAGTCGTCTGAAATTTTCATCTTCAGGAAATTCTCAAGCTATTACTCGGTTATCATAACGTTCTAAGATTCTGATACTTGGAAATGGTTTTGGTACGTCATAACTCTTATAAATATCATTTTTTATTTTATGAAAGGCTTGTTTTGAAAATCCTGAATCCTTCTCAACTTGAATAAGCCCAGCATTGATGATTAGGTCGAGAATGTCTTGAGTGTTTTGCATAAAGTTTTGTATGTTAATTGACTCAGGATTATAAAGAATAATTGTAATTTTCAAAAACTTATTTATAATACTAGACAATATTTATAAATATGATTTACATAGAATTGGTATGCAAAAATTACGTTGACTTAATGATAGAATTGTATCTTCAATAACACATGAACCTTTAAATAAATTATTGCATCCTGTAAGTGTTTTTTCTAAAAATATTTGAGATTTATTATCTCTATGAGAGCGTCTGTCTCGACTTGATTATAGGGCAGAATCGACATTGAATGTTGTAGATTTTGATGATACTTTATATTCAAGATATGAACAATTGCAATTAAAAGGTTTTCAGGATAATAGAGGGGAGATGGGAAATAAATTTGTACGAGAAAATTTTTGATTTAGAAAATTTATAGAGAAATTCTATTCCAGATCCAGAGCCGTTGAAAAAATCTTATGAGTTGTAGAGTCTCAGACAGAAACTCATACATCACTTATTCTCACTGCTGGGATGCAAGATTTACAAGAATTAAAAGTAGATTCACTTGATATATGTAGAGAGAGTGTTGCGCTTATTACGGTTGATTTTGCTCTAAAAAAACCTCTAGAACTTATCAAATATATTATTGATACACTGAAGTATGTTCCTTGAAAAATAATTATTTACGAAGATAAACCAGAATGTTTTGAATGAGAAATGCAATCAATCAGACAACTGCTTCCAAAAACCGAGATAGTTGTAGATAAAGTATTTTTAAATCCTCCTTGAATGATGAAACAGATACATTCAATAGAACAAAATATTTATAAAGTCTAATTTTTATTGTACCACTTTCTATAATCTTGGAAGTCCACCAATATTATTTTGCATCAAAAAATTTGTATATTCTTGTACAGCTTCTGAGTCATCAAGATTAATTTGATTCAGTTTCTCAACGGCATCTGTACTTTTTTGAGATACGTCACTCATCTGAGAATATGAAGCAATAAGATTTTCCAAAAACTTTCTTTGATTCTCGTACTCATTGAGTTCATTTAAATTTCCAGAAAAAACAATAGCATTCATGTCTTCGCTTTTTACTCATCCTGATTGATTATATTCTCAGGTATTGTAGCTATCAGAAAGATTATATTTTCAGTGAATTACGAGATTATTACTTTGAATAATTTCAAGCAGTTCATTACTGCTATCATCACTCGATGTTATACTAGGAAGTGCAACAATTATATCCCTACCGTCACTTTTTACGTAACTTACTCGTTCATTATAGTTTCAAATATTAAATGCTGTGATTTCAGCAGCATAGGTATGTGAGATAAAAGGGGATTTGGTAATTTCTTCTCATTCAAATATAGTTGAAATTTGATACTCTTGAGAATTATTGAGAAGAGAATAAGAATACTCAATCCCGAGAGATGGATCAACGGGTTTTTTAGAAAGCCTTTTTACAGCTTTGTGAGCACTATCTCAAAATGTTCATTGGTACCAAACCACACTTCAACTCAGAGTTATTTCACGAGCTTTGTCTGGGATTGGAAATCTTCATTCATCAATTGCAGAGAGTTCAAGGGATTTTTGAATATTTCTTACTTCTGTAATTCTAACAGAATCTCTTGATCCCTTAGAAAAATTGATATAGGATATAAATCCCATAGTAGATAAGAGAGATAAAATAGTTATAACTATTACGAGCTCAATCAATGTAAACGCACTTTTTTTGTCGAAACTTTTCATAAAAATATATGATATTAAATAATGGGATACTAAATGTAATCTATTATTTTAAAAAAGTAAAATTTTAGACAGTTTATTTTTAATGAAGTACTTTGAGTTATTTTAATCGAGAATATTTGACGTTATTTTCAGGAGTTTCTGAATGATTTCTTCCTGTGAATCTATACTTTGAAAACCACTTGCTTGTAAGTGTCCACCTCATCAGAATGTCTGACAAATAGCATTTACATCATACCCTGATTGACTCCGCATTGATACTTTATTCTCACTTAAACCAAGAGGATAGAGAAGAAATGCGATTTTTGTTCCTTCTATATTTATAAGGACATCGTTTATAAATCATTTGAGATATCATCCAATATCTTCTTTATTTATTCAAGTTATACTTCGTAAATCATCGACTGAGATACTACTGTAGGAGAATGTTTGAGCGTCGTTTTGTTTTAAATTTCTCAGCGCGATTTTCCACAGTTCTATTTCTATAATACTTCGAGATTTAAAACATTTTTCAATTGGGAGTCTAAAATCAGCTCAAAGTTCTATCAGTTTTGCTCAAGCTAAAAGCGTTTCTTTTCTGGTATTATTCGTAAAGTACATATTCGTATCAGTCTGAAGTCCTGTGTAGAAAAAAGTTGCTACTTCAGGGCTTACGTGACTCTCAAGTCAGAGCTCTACTATAATTTGTACCATCATCTCACATACGCTACTCGCTTTCGTATCAATAATATTAAGATTTCAAAAAGCAGGGTTTGATATATGATGATCGATCACCACAAGTGTTTTAGTCTGAAAATATTTTTTATATTTTTTATAAATATTTCAAAGTCTATCTTCGTCAGCAGCATCCAGAGAAATAATAAGATCAGGGTTATAAGCTTCAACATCAAGTTCGGCTTGAACTATTTCAGTATTTCATAGGAAATCTAGAAATGGAGGGACAGGGCAGTCGTTTATTCATACTACTTCCTTTCCTAAACTTTTTAGTATTAGAGCAAGTCATCCAAGACTTCCCCAGGCATCTCAATCCATTCTTATATGATTTATAAGGAGTATTTTGTGAGAATTATGAATAAGTTCTCAGAGTTTTTGTATTTCGTTTTGCATAACTCTCTCTTGAATTCTCTCCCTTTTCAAGGGAAAGAAGCTGCAAGTTCAGTTTTAAATAATAAAAAAATCTCTATAAGTATAGAAATTTTTTGATAAATGTGAAGCTAATTCAAAAATCTAGACAATAAAAAAGACTGAGTATTTTGGGTAAAATTGACTCAGTCATTAAGTGTCCAGATTCACTTCCTGTGACGTTAAATATGGTTGTTTGTTGTCCAGGGGAATAAGGATCGGTTTTGAAAAACTAATCCTTGTTTTTCATGAAATTCATAGCGATTCTTTCGAACGTTTCTGAATTTCTAGAATCAAACCTCCCTTGGGTAATTATTTAAAAGGTATTCACCATCCTTATTTGTTTTTATTTTTGTTCAGTAAAGAACTTTTTTTGTTTTTTGTATGTGAGTTTTTGGTGTTATACTTGCTCCTAAAACTATTTCTTTGAAATAATCTTGAGAGCAAGTATAATCTTTCTCACGTTTTTGTTTTTATTTTTGTTTATTTAACCAAAGGCTAAACAAAATTTTTGTGGGTTTCGGGTTGCTTGTTAGATTTTTACAAGACCCATACTCGAGAAGTAAGATTCTGTTATGTAAGGAACATCAGTAAATTACAGATGTAACTTACATATCTATTATATCTCATATTCTCCATACGCTCAAATATTTGTGTACTTTTTTATAAATAAAGTTTTTAAAACATCATTTTTTGTGTATAAATAGGGAAGAACTACTGTGAAGAAAAGGTGAAGATAATTTAAAATACTTCCTTGAAATACATCTAAAATACTCTAAAAAATGAGCACTAAAACTTAGTCTTGTACAAATAAATGACACAAAGAGTAAGAACACTGTAAGAATGTTAAAAACTTGTAAATAAGACTCATTTAAACAACCCAATACCCTATGAAAGCAGAAGCAGCCTACAAATTATCTCAAAATTTTATAGCCAAAGAAACAAAGAATTTCACAAAAAAAGAATTTTCTGAACTCTGAAAATTAGTCTCTTATCACGCTACACTTTATTATGAATCAGAAAATCCTGTTATTTCTGATGTAGAATATGACACTTTATTTAAAAAGTTGGAAGAACTTGAACTGAGATTTGCTACGAACGTTCAAATTTCTCATAAAGTTTGAAGTTCACTGAAGCAATCAAGCTTTTGAAAGGTGGATCACTCTCGCTCGATGATTAGTTTAGACAATACCTATAATGAAGAGGATTTAAGAGACTTTGATACTCGAGTAAAAAAAATATCTAAATCAGACGATTTATCCTATATGATTGAGTTCAAATTTGATGGATTAGGTATTGAGCTCATATATGAGGATGGCATACTTACACAAGCCATTACACGGTGAAATGGAGTAACGTGAGAAGATGTCACTGAAAATGTGAAGCAAATCTCTAATATTCCAAAAAAAATAGAGAGAACTTGAACCTTTGAAGTGAGGTGAGAGGTTGTTATGCCACTTTCGAGTTTTGAAAGACTCAATACTGAAGCAAAAGAATCTGGATGAAAGATATTTTCAAACCCGAGAAATGCAGCTTCAGGAAGTTTGCGAGTTTTAGACATAGAAATAACTAAAAAACGTGATCTTAAATATTTTGCATATGATGTGAGTGATACTAAGAGTTTAACTGTTGAGTTATCAGAAAAATCATGAGGATCTGCTGAATATGCTGACATGATAGGGTATCTAGAGTCTCTTGGTTTTGATATTTCTTCATATTTTATTAAAGGTAAGGATATCTCTGAAGTTATAGAAAATATTCATAACATTGGAGAAATAAAAAAACAAATAGATTTTGAGATTGATGGATTGGTTCTTAAGGTCAATGATATGAATCTATGGAATACTATTTGATTTACCGAACATCATCCAAGGTACGCTATTGCTTATAAATTTCCTGCTGAAATAGTCACTACTAAGCTTATATCCGTAGATCATAGTGTTGGGAGGACTGGGACTATTACTCCAGTAGCAAATTTAGATCCTGTTACTATTGGCTGAGCCATTATTCGTAGAGCGACGCTTCACAATTATGAAGAAATAGAGAAACTCTGAGTCAAAGTTTGAGATATAGTTTTTTTGAAACGTGCTTGAGAAGTAATTCCAAAGATTATTTCAGTAGCAACCAGTGTTTGAAATGAATGAATATTGCCTCCAAAAAATTGTCCAAGCTGTGATTTCGAAGTAAAAAAAGATCAAGAAAAGGTCAGATATTATTGCCCAAACTCTTATGGCTGTCCAGCTCAAATGAGAGAAAAAATTGCTTTTGCAGTAGGAAAACAGTGATTTAATATCGACTGATTTTGAGAAAAACAAGCAGAGCTCTTCTATACTTTATGATTTATTAATACTTTTTGAGATATATTTAAACTTAAAAAGTATAAAGACAACATCTTATCACTTGATTGATTCCAGGAAAAATCTGTGAATAAACTGCTTGATGGAATAGAAAAAGTAAGAAATACTAATATTATTTCAGTTTTAAAAGCACTTTGAATTCCTGGAGTAGGGAAGAAGACTGCTAAAACTCTCGCAACACTGATTCACAGTGAAAGAGACATACTCTCAAATGAGTTTTTGAATCTAGAAATACTCGAGTCACTCCCTGATATTGGTCCAGAAGTTGCAGAAAGTGTTATACTCTTTTTTACGAATCATAGATGAATCGTTGAACAACTCCTTGAGGAGGTGAATGTACAGTTTTCACAAAAAGTTAAATTTACTGATGGTACGTTTACAGGCAAGAAGGTATGTATTACGGGGAGTTTTGACTGATATAGTCGTGATGAACTGGTTGAAATCCTTGAAAAACAAGGATGAAGTTTCGTTGGTTCTATTTCTAAAAATACTGATTACTTGCTTGCTTGAGACAAAGCTGGAAGTAAACTCAAAAAGGCAAATGAACTCTGAGTAGAAGTACTGAGTTTAGAAGCGTTTATTTCATAGTGCATATTTTTATATTCATTATTTATATGTTATAATTTAATATATAGATTTTTATTATGATTATTATGGAAAATGACCTTGTATGACCTGATAGGTTGGAGTCACTCAATAATGCAGTTTGAAAAATCGTTGATGTAGAAGATTTTTCATGAAATTTAGAAAAATTTAAAATCATTAAATATGGTTCTGATTTAATAACTTTTGAAGTTTTAGAGTGAGAATACTCTTGAGCAAAGCTTCAATTTGATTTATGAACAAATTCTACACTTGACGTCACTATTAAAAATATTTCACTTGATTGAAATGAAATATTTTGAGAAAAACTTATTCAAAAAAATAACATAGAAAGGGCTCATTTATTTAAAAATAAGCTAGATGTAAGACATGCTGTAGATCTTGCAAGAGATGAATATAGAAAAAAAATACATAATCTGATGTCAATTTGTCCTTCTTGAGATTATTCCTGAATACAATCATTGGTGAAAGAAATTTGAGCTAGATATCAACAAGATGGTATAGTTGAACCAGAAAATATTATTATTGTTTAAGAATTTATTTTGCTCTCAAAAGATTTCGAAAACTATGAACTGCGAATGAAAAAACTCTCTCTAGAATCAAGAGAGTTATTTGAGAAGTCTAAAAAAATATTTGAAGATGAGTATGAACAAGCACTTAATACTCTTCTTCCTGATGATATTTTAGGTACCAAAAAATCTATAGCACTTGTATTTACTATAGAACACTCTGAAAACTTGGCTTCTTGAACAGAAACAAGTAATGAAGATATACTAAAAAAGAGTATCATTAAGGTCTGTAACTCTCTTCCATTGAATGGGGATATCAAAAATATTCTTGCTCATTCACTCCTCTCTCAAGTAAATGGGAAATCACTAAACTCTTCTCAAGTACTCCCTCAATCAAATATTCAAAGAGATCCTTTATTCCCTATTTTAGAGGATATATTTAAGGACTGACAAATCTCAGGTGAAGAATTTTTGTTATTACAACATCATTATAATAAACACAGTTCATTTACTGATTCACTCGAGAGTATTTCAAGCACATCTAAAAAAGCTGTGAAATGAGAAATAGGAGAGCTCTCAGCTACAAATTTTAGTGAAAGAAAAGAATTATTTGAGTCAGAATTTTCAGTTCCTATACAAAACTTAAAAAAAAGAGGATACAAAGTTGCACCTGTTATATCTTTTGTTTCAAAATCATACTACAAACCAAAAAATCGATTTGAAAAAGATAAAAATAGACTCAGGCGAACTTGGAAGATAGCACTGCTGAAAATGCTTTGAATCAGGTTTTGAAGTTTTGATATTGAATCTGTATTACAACAATTTGATAATTGTGAGAGTTTTGAAGATTTTTTCTTACTTTTCTACAAACTTTTTGAAATCATTGGAGAGGATGATGAAGCTCAAACATCATTTCACGCAAAAGAAGAAAAAGAGTTAGTTACAAGTATTTTAGAAGACGCAGATCAAAAAAAAGAGAAAATACTCAAATGAGAAAAAGCTACAGCTAATATTAGTTCAATTATTTCAGAAACTGACTGACAACTAGAAGAATGAATGCTCGAAAAAATACTAGAGTCTTGAACTCATTTTATTGGATCGGATATTCATTTTTGACATGAAGATGATATGGCTTGAATATATGCAGAAGATAATGAGCGAGAAGATGAAGATGAGGAAGAAGACGAAAAAGAACAAATTGATCCCTGAAACACACTCGAGTGAAATTATGAAAAGCTCAAAGAATATTTCTTTGAGCTTGATGATCTCAAACGACAAGCATTTGCTTCGTGAGATTATGATGAGATTGATAGAATCAACGATAAACTTATAAGACTTGAGTCTCAACTTATAAAGATTTGAAAACTTTTATGAAGAGACGAGTAATTATTTGGTGTATTCTCGAGCACATCCAGTATATTCTTTGTCTCATTTTTTAAGAATAACACTGTAGCCGTATTCATTTTCTGTTACTCCATCAGTACAATTATCTGGATTTAGTATTGCACTGAAGTCTCAAGCTTCGATGACAACGTTTTGGTTTTCTTCTACGAGTGTAGAGCTTCCAGTAGCAGTATATGAGTCAGCTCCTGTTGAGCCAGGTTCTTGCCAATTAAATTTACCTGCTGAGAATCGAAAAGCAAAGTCTGGATCTATTCCAACTCATTCAAATCAAGCTTGAAAGAGTTCTGCTTTATCTGTTTTAGCATCTTCCTTTGTGACAGTATCTTCTAAATCTGAGTTGTTTGATGCACATCCTGTTAAAACTATAAGTGTAGTTAATAGGAGAGAAGCAAAGATTTTCATAATAGTAATATTAAAAATAGTGTGTGACACGTATTGTAGTAAATAAGTCAAAAATGTAAAAGGTTTCGATGTAAAATCTATAACTTTTCTTACAGAGTTTTTACAAGTTCGAGGTAATTGATGTCAGTGTTTTTTCATCTATAAAAAGCTTCGAATTCTGTTATATTTCACATATCAAAAATCTCATCACTTTCATAGTTATCTATAATTTTTTCTATTTTCCATAATCAGAGTTTTTCAATTATAGCTAGTACACTTTCAAAATATTCTCTATGATCTGTTTTGAAATAGAGTTTTCCTCCATCTTGAGTTATAGTATAGAGATGTGTTAAAAAGTCAGTTTGCAAGAGTCTGTTTTTTTTCTGACTTTGTTTCTTGCCCCAGGGATCTGGAAAAAATATATATGACTCAAACACTTCTCAAACTCAAAATATTTTATCTATATTTTGACCGAAATCTTTGAGAAGTACAAAGTTGTCACTTGAGTCATTATTTTTTCTTGATTTTTCAGCTGTTTGAAAGAGTCTTTTATATCGTATTTCCATTCAAACGTAGTTGATTTCTGGATTTTCGATGACTTGTTTAGAAAAGAAGTTTCACATTCATGTTCCTATTTCTAAAACAACTGGGTTAGTATTTCATATATATTCTGACCATTTTCACTGTTGAGCATAGATAGTTTCAAGCTCTACCAATATATCGTTGTCAGCAAGCACGAGTTCCCTATAAGGATTTTGTATAACCATTGTTTCTTGTTTTATTTATTTTTTATGAGGATATATCAATCAATATTTCCATACAATCTATCTCTTTGAGTTGTGTTATTAATCGCTCATTTCTCATATGGGATATTTGCACTTCAGATAAGGAGTTTAAATGTTTTAGTTTTTCACTGTATTTCAAAACTGAGTTTATCTCCATCTATTCAACCATTACTCGTATTTAATTGTAACTCTCTGAGTGAACTAAATATTGATGAGATATCAATAGACTCTTCTTCACCTCAATTTTGCGAGATTATAAGAGATTCTGAGTAAATATCTATAGAAATATTATTTTTAGATGTATTAGGAAATCACAGATTAACTATACTCTCATATCCGCGTACATCTATTGGAAATATATCTGTATAATCATTTCTATAAATATTTATGAGCGTATTAGTATCTACAATTCAAGTTATATATGACTTAACTTTTATAGAATCAGTAATTTTACTTATATACTCCCAGTTAGAAACACCAGGATACCTTGGTTTTTCTCAACCATTATTTATAAAATCTTTACTTCCATAATACTCATAATTTCAATTATTTTCAGTATAATCCTTGAAATCTTTTGCATCTAACTTTTGCGTAATTTCTGGAAATAATTTTTTTATTTTAGCACAATTATCAAAGTTACAGGTGTACTCTATCCCATCATAGATTTGTTTTGAGAGATTCTCATCAATATCAGCGTAATTTTCAAGAGGAGTGATTCTTCTTCATTCTATGCTGTCAGTAAGAATTCTAGCATCTCGTAGGTTATTTTCTAGTCGAGAAATCTGACGAGTGAGTGGAAGATCATATACTGACCATGGTCAAAGAGATATTATAACTATAAAGAGCGTTAAAATTGCTGGGATAAAAACCAGTGATTTTTTTCGTGAAATAATATAATACAACGAAATAACCAATAACCATATCCCAAATACGAAAACAAAATATCTGTTAATCGTGAGATCGTATTGTCATATTCTGAGTCAAATCGCGTAAAACAGCATGGCAAGTTGTGGAATCACTACGAAAGGGAAGAGTCTTCGAAACGTGAGAATAAAACTATAATTCGTCTGCTTATTGTTAAATTCAAAAAAGTATGAAAATATATACGTGATATATCAAAATATTGAAAACAGTATTACCATCCAGCTTATCTCTCATTTAGGCCAATCTCAAAAATTGAGTAATACTTTTATAGAATAGGCATAGAGAATAATAAAATAAACATATATAAAGGGAATAGCAATAAAGCGTACTAGAAATGTGAAAAATACATTTTCATTAAAATTATTGTCATAAAATTGGTCTCGAGTAGGTAACTGTGTCAGTCAAAATAATGGGGTGAAAAACACGAGTGACAGTACCGTCCAATATCAGTATGTATCTGAGTATCCAGAATTATTTATATCAAATAGGGTATCAACTGCAAGTATTGCACCATTTCATAGGAGCGCAAGTGCTCATCACACTATAAAAGATATAAAAAATACGACTGACACACTATAAAAATAGATATAGTATTCTTCCTGTATTTGAGAATTTTCTATAATATTGTTGATATACGGAGCAAAAAATAAAAAACTTGTGACTCAAAAGAGCGTCAAGACAAAGAAAATAATATTATTCATACTCTCTAAGTCTGCACTCAAAAAGTAATAAAACAATGCTCAAAATATTAATACTCCAACTTGAGATATAATATCTCAATGATTATACTTAGTATCTTGCGACTCTACAAAGAGAGTTGCTCAGACTGATAAAAAAAATGTAATGATTCACGTAAAAATAACTCTCATAATTCTCTCAATGAGTATTTGATTTTCAAACGAATTATATATGAGTACAAAAAATAATATCGTTAATACAGTACTATAGACTACGGCAAATGGAAAACGTGATATTATTACTTGAATCTTTTTTTGAAGTTCTTCCTTATTGAAACCAGAAAATATATTTTTCATAATCACACAATTAGAATATAAAATTATTCCTTTGCACTCTAAGGATACTCTCGTATTATAGCTTCTTTTCTATGTTGTAAAATAAGAAACTTCTTTTTTACTTTTATTTGATTTTTCCCTAATTATTTATAGACTGTGCGGGCATTTTTGCAAAATCTATTATGGATCGATAGCTCAGTTGGTAGAGCGCAGGACTCTTAATCCTTAGGTCCCGGGTTCGAGCCCCGGTCGGTCCACCATTCATTGAAATTGAACTCTCTAAAGGCTTTCATAGTAGGAATTTCCTCTATATAGAGCCTTTTTTTGTTGTCTATTTTAAGTTCGACGGTGATATCATTTATCCATATCGAGCGAACCTCATCATCCCATTTTTTCCAGTATATATCTATGTTACATAGGAGTTCGACGGAATAGTTAAGATACTCAAGCATTTTATCATTACTCTCTGTGAGTTTAAACATTTTCAATTCTATATCATGAATTTCACTCATGAGTTTGTTTTTTCTAGGCATAAATAATCCCTGGTCTATTTCTCACATGGTTCTCATTGATATGAGGCCATCTATTTCTTTCGTTTTTTCAGCATGATTTTTATTGAGAGTTATTCTGATTCTTTTTATGTCTCACATTTCTTCCTCATACAAATTTTTTAAACTTTCTCGGCATTCCTTCTCATATTTTTTCGGCATTTTATAAAGATTGATATTTTTATCGAACTCTTTAATTATATTTTTCTGATTATACCAAATTTTTTCTCAGGCTTTTTCTGAATGCTTGTGAAAATAAATATGTTTTTGTTTGATCAATGAAACCGTTAACGGTTTTCACTCAAAAAATACCTTTCCCTTCAGAGGAGAAACTAAAGACTTCTTAAATGTCTTTTTTTTCTTGTTTACAGCATCGAAAGTTTCTTTTGATACAATTGCTTCATGAGTTCAATTATATATCTCTCAGTCGTAAGAAATGACTCCATAATACAAAGGATTTTGTAATATTCTTTCGCAGCTAGATTTTACAAGTGATCATCCAGGTATTCTTATTCAAGTTACTGTAAATCTATCTCTATTCTTAAATCAAAGATCATTTATAATTTTTACGATAGATCTTACTGGTTCACCAAGCATTCGAAGCTCAAATATTTTTTTTACAAAAAATGCTTCAGATTCATTTATTACTAATTCTTTATTTTTTGTATCATATCAATACTTAAATCCTCAAAGACTCTTTCATAGTTTTAATTTTTGTTCTCTCCCGTCTTGCATTTTCTTTTTCATCTGATGAGATTCATAGACTGCAAAAAGAGACTTCATTCCAAGATGAAGAATATCTTCAGGTAAAAATTTTCATGAAGCAGTTACAAGTATTTTTATCTTTCCTTCCTGGGAAAGAGTTTGAATAATTGAATTCTCTGTAAAATTTCGAGCAAGTCTATCTACCTCATAGGTAATAATTGCGTTGATTTTTCATGCATGAATGTCTTCAATCATTCTGTAAAATTCTGGCCGTCATGATACTTTAGTAGCACTTTCAGCTTCAGTGTATTCTTCAGAAATTTTATAGCCATTAGAAAGAACTTCACGATCTCTCCAACTATCCTGGTTCTCTAGAGATAATTGTTGAGTGTTTCGTGAATTGGTACTCTTTCTCCTGTAAAATCAAAAATTAAGATCCATTTTATATCATTGGTATATAAGCTCTAAAAATTGCAGAAATTATAATTAAAGCAGCAATTCATATTCAAATAAAAAAAACTATATCTTCATCAAAATTTTCCTCTTTTATTTCAAATTTTGATAATGTATTTTTTATAAATTTCATTTTTTCGTAATTTTAGAAAGTCTCTTGTAAATTCTTTCTGCAGATATTCAAATTTGCATAGAAATTAGATTTGTGTCCCATTCATAATGTTCTCACCACTCCAGTAATTCGTTGTCTGAAATTAGTAGTTTAAATGCTCTTTCATCAGCTTCTTGTTCATTCCATTTACATTCACATGTATGATTACATATTTTATGTGCTAACTCATGAGCTACTGCAAATCTTTGTTCATACCATGATATATTCTTATTAATTGCAATATGTCTCCCAGAAAGCAAAAAACCATTCAAAATCTTATTCATAGGAAATATATCAACAGTTAATTTATGACTTCGAATCATTTTTATAGTTGTAGATGGCAGTTGTAACATATTATTTTAAATCTTCTAGAGTTTTAAAAAGAAAATGAAATACTCTATAATTAAGAAAAATCATTAGGAGTATTCAAAGAATAAAGATAAAAGTACTAATTAAATTTATAGCTCATCAAAGTGATAGAAATACAGATATTATCGCTGTAATACCACATACGAATATAGCTTCCTTAAAATATCTAATAAATAGTTTAAATTTTCACAATTTTTGCATTGCTTTTATATTTTCATTTTCAGGACTTTGTAAAATAATTGCAAGTCATGCCATTAAAAAACTAGCAAAAATAGAAGATACTCAAATTATAGTATTTGAAAGGTTTTTCAAATCCTCTGGATCAATTATAATCTTATATTTGTTTAAAATTAATACTATAGTTATTGCAATAATAATACTGTATATGTAGGATCTAAATCTATCATCAATTCAAATTAATTTTAGTAAGTTCATTTTTGATAAATAAGAAATTAAGAATTATTTATATTCTTCTCGTATTTTAGGAATTTCTTGTAAATAATTTTCCTGCATCTTACTTAGAACTATCTCTGGATTCAATTCTTTATTATATAATTGTATAGAAACTGCAGACTTAAAGCGAATTTTGTCTATTTTTTGTTGTACTTTTTTCCCAGCTTCATCAACTTCAATGGTTGCAGAATTTGCAAAATTGTGTCATTGATCTTTCTGAAATCATAGTATTTTGTCCTTGTCTAAACCATCTTTATCCAAAACAGTAAATTTCATTTTTTTTCATCAAAATTGTTCCTTTAAATCCCATACTGGATCTAATCATCAACTAACTCATAAATTCTTTTGATTTTTAATAGTAGCTATTTCAAAAGAATAAGATCTAATCAGATTTTCATTAAAATATTTTTCTCTGTTTTTATATTCAATGGTTTTTAAAGTAATGGTATTTTTAAGTCAAAGTATTGTACAAAAGAATTTTCATATTAGAGCTAATGAAGGTTCCTTTCATCACTTTAATACTGAAATTATTCATAATGAATTCATAAAAGGATTGTTTGAAGAAAAATCAATATACATATATATATCTGCATATAGAGATTCGTCTTCAAGTAATCAGAGAGATTCTAAATCATCAACACCAACATTGTTTCATTTTCATTTCTTATATAGAACTTCAGAATCATGTTTTTGAATGAGAGTAAAGAAGAATTTTTTTTCTCATACCTTTTCAATTTTGTATCAATCAATAGATCAAAATGCAATCTTATTTAAAGTGGAAACAACTTGATCAATATCTATAGGGTTTCAAAGTAAATTTAGATCATAATAGTATAATGGAAATTCTTTCATTTATATTTAATTATTATTAAATGTTATTCAAAATTATTATTTAACTATTATCAAGCTAAATATGTATATTTTTATATCTAAATTTATATTTTTTTTATGTCATTTTATATCTATTTTTAGCTAAAAAGCCTTGAACTAGGCAGTTTATATATATTGACATATATTAATATTATGTATAAAACTTTTGACAAAAAGTCTAATTTCATATACTATGTACCTGTAAGATTTGTTTGGCACGTCCTCACACTCGAACATATCTCTGATTCGGTGCAGATCTTACTCAAGATAAGCTAATCTACTTTGGATTAGCTTTTTTTGTGTCTTCTTCAACAAGTTCATCTATAAATTCATCAAGATTGTCTTCTTCTCATTCTACTTCTTCAATAAACATATCTCATCTCATTTGCATATCATGATAAGAATTCATGACCCAAGCTGGCTGTATGCTATGAAATTCAGACTTTTCGTATCAATCTGGCTTTCTAATTACAATCTTAACTCTCATATTGCTATATAGAATTCAAATGAAAGCATAATATTGTACCTGTCTTCTCTCAGTAACTAATCTAGATCATCTTTTAACGGTCACATTTTCCATAACACACTTATATTCTTGTGGTAATCATAACTTTCTTAATAAAGTTCATACATGTGGGAAACATTTTAATCTTACATATGCATCCTTTGGATTTCTTTTTCTCTGATTTTTAAATCATTTATTTTCTAAGTGTTGAAATCATTTTTTAGTAATTTTTACCTGTCAGAGATATGGTGAATGAAATTCTCTATTTAACTTATAATACTCAACAGCATCGTTTAGTGCTGCATCATATATTTCTGAAGGTATTAAATTTGATTCAGTCATTTTCTATTTCTTTGGGTATTTAGTTCTCAGGAAAGCAATGTAACTCTTCAAATCTTTCTGAGCTTCTTCAGAGATAATTCAATTTTTAGACAACAAAACATCTTCGAGATCTTCATCACTCAAAGTTTCTATATCGATTTCTCATGATATTATCTCTTCACCATATTTGTATTTGTATTCTTCTTGATCTGCAGCTTTGAATATTTCCTGCATTTCTTTAGTGGAGAGTCCGATTGCTCTTGAAGCTTTAGTAAAAAAGTTATCACTTCATCAAACCTTTCAATTTAAAACTCTACTGAGTGCTGGTTGAGAGATTCACATTTTTTCTGCTACCTCAGAAACTGTAAACGATTTTTGTTCAATAACATTTTTTAGATGTTGTCATATTGTTCAACTTCTAATTATGTCGGAGTTTGCCTTTATTAACATATTTTTGATTACATTATAGATATATATAATATTTAAAAGATATATTTGTCAATGATAAAATGATAAAAAGATATAAATTTATTTGCAATATATCAATTAAATGATATATTTATATTGCACATAAGAAAACTGCTCTTTAAAATCAGAGTTCAAGCAATAAAGTTTTGCTTGGAATTAATATATATTTTTTTGCTTATATGTATGACAAAATAATGGTATATCTATAATAGATTGAGATGAAAACAAAATTCAGAGAATTATTAGATAAAGAGAGATGACTTTCATATTTGATATGCAAAACGGAAAAAATGGCCACAAAAACAATTGATAAAGCAGCAAATGGGTGAGACGTAACTTTTACTACAAAATTTAGGATTTACTCATTTTTGCTCGAACACAAAGTAATAGATATCAACACAAAAACTTTAGATTTATTTGAACCAATGAAAGAATGACAGCCAGTTGAAAAATAACCGTTTTTGAAAACAAAAAATACATCGAAAGAAATTGAACATTTTTCTCAATAAAGAAAACAAAACCTGATCCTAACGATTGGAAAAGACTTTACATGATGACTTTAAAATTATGAAAGCTATAGGAATAACGCTGCTTGTCCTCGTGATCTACGGAATAGTAGGACATATCGAAACTCAAACGATTGAATTGGAGAATCTTACTTACCAAAACCAATACACATATGGAGACTAAATACATGATCCAATACAAGAAACAAAAGATGCTTCTCAGTAGGGAAGAGCTTGATGACTTTATTCAGGATCTGATTGATTTAAAGATTTTTAAATCAAATAAAAAAGAACTCCCGAAAGAAGTTCTTGTTTAGAAAAACCACAAAGCAAAGCGATTTTCTCGCTCAATTATAGCGAGAAAATCATAAAAAATCAATTTTAATTTTTTTATAAAATTTTTTTATGACACAAATCATAAAGTGGGAAGAAAAAACCCAGTTACAAACCATAAAAGATATCTATGCAAAGGATCTTACAGATCCAGAGTTTGAAACTTTTGTATGAGTAGGGAAGAGTACATGACTCAGTCCATTTCTTAAAGAAATATGGGCCGTTAAATATAAAGATAAACCTGCAAGTATTTTCATCTGAAGAGATGGATATAGAAAATCTGCTCAGGCAAATAAGTTATATGATTATCACATAGTAGATGCCGTTTATACCAATGACGATTTTAAAGTCTCATGAGGAGAAGTTAATCATACTTACAATCTGAAAGATAGAGGGAACCTTGTCTGAGCTTACTGTACAGTCATGAGAAAGTGATCAACAAAGGCTACATTTACTTATGTTGAACTCAAAGAGTACATTCAAACATATTGAGTATGGACATCTAAGCCAGCTACTATGATTAAAAAAGTAGCTGAAGCTCAATGACTCAGACAAGCATTTCAGGAATTATTCGCAGGAACATTCGAAGAGTCGGAGAACTGGAATACTCCGGAGGATGAAACAAAACCTACTCTACCAAAGAATACAAAGAAACCTCCAGAACCAAAAGCTCCTGAAAAACAACAATCAACGGTTGAAGAATTTTTCATCTGATGGTATGAATGAATACAAGAATCTAAAACTTTAGAGAGTCTTGAATCTAAACTTAAAGTTTTCAAAGAAAAACTGAGCAATAGAGCTGATTGTCGAAAAGAGAAAGAGAAAATTGATAATATCACGCAACTTGTAGTAGATATGAAATGATCACTCGCTCACTGAGAAATCCAAGATGCTGTAGTAGAAATTCAACCTATTGAAGAAACGCAAAAAGATAGGGAAGAGTATTTAAAGGAAATCAGAAAATGAGATTATCGAGCAGATGGAACTGAAAAAGAATGGTTCAATGAAAAACCACAATATGAAGAATTTCTGAAGGGAAAAGATAAATACAAGAATTTCTCTGAAGCACTCGATGACATCACTTTAGATTACAAAGTCTGAAAACCAATGAGAGCAAAACTCAAAGATTTATTTTCTAAGACTCAATCAACATGAAAGACTTCGAAGTAAAAATTTGAGAATATAAATGAAAGCAGGTATCGGAGGTCCTAGCTCTTAGTAAAGATTATTTTTACTGGCTCTACCACACATTATGGGAGAGTGTGAGAACTGAAGAATATTGTTTTTGCATGGAAGATTTATGGACTGCGAATTGAAATAAAATTAATGATCTGACATTCAAAAAGAAATACCAGATCAAAAAATCTAAAGAAACAATTACATACGAATCAAAAAAAGCTTTTCATCATCTCTCAGATGATCATAGGCCAGTCTATGTTCCATTATCTAAAATCACTCCAGAGATGGAAGATGCTGAAGATACATGGTGTGCTGAAAATCAAGAAAACATATCCCGACATAAAAATTAAAATACATTATAAAACAAAAATATGCTTAAAAAAGTAACAAAAAAAGTTCAATTATTTAAAAACCCAAAATACCCCGACTCTTACACAATAGATCTTAGATTCGAAAAATCTATGGAATATTGCAACTCGAGAGATTGGGGAAAGTGAGGAAAAATAATGTGAATAATATTACCAATTCTCGCAGTTCTGTGAGCAGGATTTCTAGTCTCTTTAATAATCCCTATTACTTCTGCAGATTATTGAAAGCTTACTTTTGAAGATTTCTTCTGAGAGGAAAGAGTAGTTATCTGATGTTATAACGACATATCTTGAGAAACAAGAGAAGAAAGATCATGTACTCAAAGATGAGATCATAATATTATGACTCCTCCACAAAGAGACATCAAATCATGGAAGAAATATTACAACGAGAAACAAATTATAAACAGATTAGCGCTTGTAAATTTTGAAAGCTGATTTTCTGAGACTGCCAGCAATCCAAGTGCATGGTGATATGTACAAACACTCAGAAGTCACGGTATATCTCCAGATATAGAATCACAACTCGCATGGATGAAGAATAGAGAAGAAGTATACCGACAAAGATATTTCCAAGGAAAATCTGGAACACTTGATGGGTGTGGGAAATATTGGGAATTTGATAATCTCAAAGATTGATTTGAAGCCTGAGAATACGGTGTTTTATCTTGTCTTTATAGATTCCATTATCATGCAAATAAAGGTACTTGGTATGCCAAAAGGTGAATAATTGTAACTGAATTTTATAAAAATTATTTTAATATTAGTTGATCTTATGACAAATAAAAACCCAGAAATACTGAAGGAAATGCCTTCAGAAAAAAAAGAAATCAAAGAGCTCGTAATTTTCCCAGGATTTGACCTGAAAAATTCAAACCAAATTGAAGCAAAAACACTCGAATTACAGAAGCTTGCATGAGAGCTCAAAGAAGTTGATAAATACTCATTTGATAGAGCTAAAGGCTACAAGAAAAAAGTGATGGATCATTATAAGAGAATTGAGGAAACCAGAGTGAATCTCAAAGCTCCTGCACTTGAGGCCTGTAATATGATTGAAGCTCAAGCAAATAAGTTTAAAGAGCCACTTGTAATACTAAAAAATGAGCTCACTGATAAAATTACAGCTTTCAGTGAAGCTGAAGAAAAAAGAAAACAAGAAGAAAAAGAGAGAGTTCAATGAATCATTAATTGATTTCTCCTTATCGAAACACAAGAAGAATTAAAGAAATATTTTAAAGCACTTCTAGAATCTGATAGAAAGAAGAAACAAATTGCTGAATCGTTTAGAGATAGAAAGTTATACCTGGAAGAGCAAGAAAAACTTAGAAAGATGAAAGAAGAGCAAGCAGAGATTGAGAAAAAAATAAAAGCTCAGGAAGATATAGAGATTGAAAAAATTTCAAAAATAACTTCATTTGAGCAAATGCAACACATGGAAGATTATATTGAAAATATGTATGGAAGAAATCATTCAGTACCTATTGAGAATGCAGTCTCATTAAAAATTAAGGAATTAAGGGAGCTAGAATCTATTGAAAATAAGAAACTCGAAGATCTAGAAAAACAAACTAAAGCAGAAGCAGAAGTAAAAGAAATTGTAGTAGAAAAAGACTCTGTATTACCTGAGAAAGAAGTGGAAGTGAAAAACGACTCAATACAAGCAAATGATACTAAAAACGCTATCAGTGAAGAAAAAGAACCAAGTTTGTTTGAAAAATTTGATTATCTCTGCTCAAAAATAAATTTCGCAGATTCCAATCTTGATAGTATCGCGATTACATACATGAACGATTTATTTATTGAACTTAAAAAACTCTCTTAATATGAAAAAAATACTGTTTTTTGATACCGAAACAACTGGTGTCTATATACCTTGAGCTCCAATAGAAGAGCAACCACATATGCTTCAATTATGAGCTTTATTTTGAAAATTTTTAGAGGCTCATGAGTTAGGTGATGGTGAAGTAATACCAATTCCAGATTGAAGTGACGAAAAAATAAATGAGCTCTTTAATCCGTGAGTTCTAATTCCTTTAGGATCCACAGAAATACACTGAATCACTCAAGAAATGATTCAGAACAAAGATAGATTCTTCTGGTATGCAAATAAATTCGCCCAACTCATAAATCGAGCAGACATCATAGTGTGACATAACGTAGATTTTGATTTTAAAATTCTATCAACCGAATATCGAAGAATTGCTGCAGAAACAAACTGGGATTGAGTTGATGCTTTTTTAAAAATGTTCGAATCCAAACTCTCATGCACCATGCAATCCTCAATACAGTTTTGTCAGATACCAGGAAGGTACAGATGATACAAATGGCCCAAACTATCGGAACTCCATATAAAACTGTTTTGAGTGGATTTTGATGGAGCTCATGACGCATTTGCTGACATTGTTGCTACTAAGAATTGTTACTTCGAACTCAGAAAAAAGAAACTCTTGTAAAAATTATCTCTTTTAAGAAATAAAAACATATGAAGAATTGATACGCAATTTGTATGAATGAATGGATCTTCGATAAGGATATAAAAAACGAATTAAATCTGCTTTTATATATCTCATCACTTGCAGCAGAAAAATGATACTGTCATGCAGGAAACATTCATTTATCAGAAAAATTTGAAATTGATGACAAAACTATAAGTAGAAAAATATCAAAACTTCAAAGCCTATGATATATCGATATCGAATACAAAATGAGAGGATGTGAAGTTATATATAGACATATTTATTTAATAGATTCTCCCTATAAAACACGAGTGACAAAAAAGTCACTCGACGAGTGACGTAAAAATCACTCGACGGGTGACGAAAAAGTCACGGATAATAATACAAGAAAGAATAATACAAGACAATATAAGAAGTCTTTACCAGAAAGAGATAAATCTCTTCTGGAAAATAAAATTTATTTTTTGAATATTCTTGTTTTAAAAATCATAGAAGTCTTTTATAAAAATTCCTATGAATATAAAACCTCAAAGGATTTTTTATATTTTAATTTAGATAAACCACAAATACAGCATTATGTGAAAACACAATGAGAAGAAAATGTGCTGGCCGCGTGGTGTGATGAAATTAGAAAATTAAAAGAGATTGATTGATATAACGAAACGCAAATCACTTACATCATAAAATTTGTTAAATCTGATGACTTCTGGAGTAATCAGATTATTTCTATGTCAAAATTTAGAGAAAAGAATAAACAAAAAATACCATTTTTCGTAGAAATGATTTGAAAAGTGAAAGAAGAAGCAGAGAAGCAACAAAAGAAAAAACCAATAATTATGTAAAAATATTTTATGACTACACAAATAAAAAAACATGTCCCCATGGTCTGAGTACAGGTAGCATTTTGACTCGAAACTGAAGTTTTATATTGGGAGTGATTGATTGAGAATTTTAATTCCATCTACCAACAAGCAGAAGTTATAAGATTTCCAAGGCACAATAGAAATGTAGTAAAAAATAAAATCAAAGATTGGTGGGAAGTGAAAGATCAAAAATCTATTTCTTATGAGGAGAAACTTGCTGGATTGGATCCTGAACAAAGAACTGTTGTGAAGTTTCATATAGGGAATATGAAGAAAAACATTAATAGGGAACCTACAATTACAGAATTAGATTCGATAATCACCACAGTAATTTGAAATGTAAAAAGTGAAGAAACTCAAGAATTCAAAACACTAAATGATGTTGAGAGATTTAAAACATCTCTTCAGATAACTAAAACGAGAATTGCAAAAATAACGACATGAAGTTACTGGTGATTTAATCCAAAAAAAGAAGCATGCAAGTAGATTTTACATCAGAGGATTTAGTGTATATCGAAAGTGAACTCGATGAATACGATATTTTATATATAAGAGCAGAACGTGAATACCAAAATAATAAAAACAGAGTGAAAGATGAATTTTTACTCTCACTACAGTATCGCCGAAATAGAATCAGGGCAATTGTTGCAGCTCAATTACAAGAAGACAGAGTCTCGCAAGAGCTTCTCGCTGCATCTGAAAGTTGAGAGAATATCCAAGGAAACTTGAATGATAATTGGCACCGGTCAATTTTCTGACCAGGGAAGCAATTATCTTTTCCACGTGAAACAGGTGTATAGGAATTACACACTCGACCCAATAGCTGCAGGAAAGAAAGTACAAATATTTTTTAAACGGAAACCATGTCACTAAAACAAGAAGTTACAATGTTATTAGATTATTGAATTAGAGTTCCTGCAACTTACATAAAAAGTCATGAATATGTCTGACTATCAAACTTAATTTATCATGTGTATTTATCTTCAAATTCAGAATCAGTAAAAACATTTGTTTCTGAAGTATTGTGAGAAGACGACATGACTCAGATGTTTGAAAAAGATTTTCTACCAAAAATTAAACATAATACGACTCAAATTTGAAAGCTTGAAAAGATAGATCAATACAAGACTTATTTTTGAAAAGATTATGTATGAGTTTTTTCATGACATGATGCAATATGTATTGATTTTCAGCTTTATAAAAAATTAAAAAAGATGATAACTGAATCATCACTTTGAGAAGACGACTGTATGGTTTGAATTTATTCATTCAGTGATATGAGTAAAGCTTTAGTGATATTTCATGATGACATACCTATGATAATTGTATCTGCAGTAATCATTCATAAACAAGCGAGCTTATTTTAAGATTAATAATAATATGTTTATCTAACATGTGACAAAAAGAACAATATATCGAAATAGAAATATGTGCATGGCTAATGGAGGAGTGAGCTATGGTATGGGACAATGAAATGAGAGGGTTTTACAATGAGAAACTCTGATTTTATCAAAGAAATAATAATAATTTCGTTCGTCCAGGCATATCAGACGTAATGGCTCTCGTACAATGAAGATTTATCGCTATTGAGGTAAAGAAACCAAGCGAAATGAGTTTTTTTGATAGAACAATAGAAGATCTTAGAGAGCGATTTGCAAAAGCTCAATACACCACAAAGAAACCTAAGAAATACCATCATGCAGTAGAACAAAGAGAGTTCCTTGATGATGTAATCAAAAATTGATGAACTTGATTTTTTGCTTCGAGTATAGAACAAGCCAGAGAGAGACTTGAGGAGAATTGATTTATATTTACATAAATAGTCTATGCAACTCACTAAATTAGAAAAAAGAGCCATGAAAAAATTCATGAGAGCTCATAATATGAACCCGAAAAAACACCGTACTTTATTTTTTGAGACTATCAGAAATGAAAGAAAAAAAGCTGAACAAATTAGAGAGAGCGATGTTACTCTGGAGGGATACTCCGAAAAAGAATCGAAAGCTGAATAGTATTTTATTTGAATTATAGTAATTTTATGAAAACAATATGACACACACTCATAGTAAAATCTATTCCTGATAACTGGAATAAAGAAAGATATTGAATCAAAAATAATACAGTTCGTGAAGTTCCTAATTATGAACAAGAAATATTTGATAAATTTTTAGAAAAATATAACTCTTGAAATCCAGTTTATATTGAAATAGTAAATACTGAAGAACTTACAAGATTCGATAGAGAGGTTACGGATATTACAAAATTCAAAGACAATATTTATATTATATCTTTTAAAAGCAGATAATTATGGCCCACGAAAACATTCACATAATCCGAAACGAAGAAAATCCAGAAGCATTAGATATACTTGCTGAATCTATACTTGAGATAGAAAAAAGCATGAAATCATTACTTACTACTCGAATCAATAGAAAAACACTTGTGAAACTTATTCAGATGAATTGTAATTCAAATCCTAAACCTCGAATTGATGAAATAGACACCGTTCTCCTTTCATTAAATACTTTGAGCAAAGCATTTTTAGTTCCTGATAAAAAATTATAACATGAACTATTCAGAACAAGATCATGAAGAGCATTTCTGAGAAGAGTGCCAAAGGTTAGAGCAGAGTTTCCAGGAATCAGAAATAACAGAAACTGATATTGCAAAAGTAATCTTTCTATTTGATAGGAATGCAGCATTTCATTTAGTAAGTTGAGATTTAGCTGAAAGATATAAAGATCTTACAATCTGAGAAATATTTGAAGGTTTCAATGAATTAAAAGTAGAGAGCAATAAAGAATCTACTTGAACTTGAGAAGAGATCAGTGTGGAAGATTTACCATTTTAAATTCAATTTAAATAACTATGAAAACTTTAAAAGCAATTATCTCAATTCTTATAGCAATCCCGGTGATATTTCTCCTTGCATGTTATATAATATTTCTACAACCATTTATTATTTTATATTCGTTAATATGGATGAATAAAGTTTGATTAATGCTCCAATATAATCAGTTGAAATTAGAACTTTACCCGAGAATTGTTACTACAAAAAAATAAAAATATATCACTAAATTATTTAGAAAATGAATAAAAAAATAAAAATTTGGAAGAAAGAAAAATGAGGAAAAGTAATTCATAAGGTATTGGAATATGAAAGTATTCAATGTTTTCAAACGTACGTTGTTGTAAAAACCAAATCAAGTGTTCATGTAATTTCTAGCTTTGAGGAAATGGTGACAGATGTAGATTCTTTTGAGGATCTGCAGGCAAAATAAATTCTTGTATTCTAAGGTGATATTGGTATAATTTGTATACATTTTTCGAATATTTTTCTCTTAACCGATTCAGGTAAGAGTGTTGTCTCCATTGGAGACTTTCGCCGTACTGGCAACACTTTTATTTACGTCGGTTTTTTTATACGCAAGTATCTCAGTGGAAGAGGCTTTCCCTTTCAAGGAAAGAGTCGCAGGTTCGATTCCTGCCTTGCGTTACCTATAAAATTTTTTCACCTGTTCGTTAGTCATACAACCATTTCGAGGGATTAAGCAGCTAATACTCTTACCCTGAGCCTCGAAGTGGACAATACAGGTCGAGCAGGAGCCTAAAAAACTTTTTAGCTTGTGTTGTACGTTTTATTCTCAGGGTAACGAGTGGCTGAAAGCATTTTATAATAACAAAAAATATGGATTTAATACAGGATCTTAAGAAATATAAAAAAGAGCTCATTTATTTAAACATAGATGAGATAATTCCGTATGAGAAGAACAATAAAAACCATACGAAGGAATCGGTTGATTGCCTAGAAATTAGCATGAAGAAAGTTTGATATATAGCTCCAATAATCGTTGATGAAAAAAACATGATTATTTGTGGCCACTGAAGACTCCTTTCTCTGAAGAGATTTCAAGAAAATGAAGTAGATGTTATTAAAGTTCATTGAATGCCTGAGAAGGAAAAAAAGTATTATCGAATCAAAGATAATACTTCGAACCTATTGTCATGATACAACAAAGAAAATCTGATGTCAGAACTAATGGAATTATGAGACTTCTGAAATGATATTCCAGATGATCTTCCTTTCGATATGAATTTTGATATTTTTGATGAAGATGAATTTGATGCTGATATTGAAGACCATGTACCTGAAGTGAATCCTGAAGATCTCATTATCCAAAAATGAGATATTTTTCAATTATGAAATCATTACTTGATGTGCTGAGATTCATCTGATCAGAAGGATGTCTGAGAATTAATGAATTGAGAAAAAGCTCAAATGATTTTTACTGATCCACCATACAACGTGAATTACAAAGGTCAGTGAAAAAATACGAAAAGATGAATAGAGAATGATCATATGTGAGATCAAGCTTTCGATGACATGCTGGTATTATGGTTCCAAAGATATGCTGAAATTACAAGAAATACTGCATGAGTTTATGTATTTCACTCTTCCTCTACTCAAGCTCAATTTGAAAAGGCTTTACTAAAAACAGGATTTGATATTAAGAATCAAATAATCTGGAATAAACCTTCAGCTGCTCTCGGGTGGTGAGATTATAGATGGAAACATGAACCTCTATTTTATTGCTCCTTGAATCAATGAAGAACAAATTTTTACTGAGATAGAACACACGGAACAGTAATAGATACTTTCAAAAATAAATCTGACTCTCAGATTCTTAATATTATCAAAAGAGCTCGAGCTGCTGAAGAACAATGAAAGTGAACAATCTGGAGTATGAAGAGAGCGAATGTTTGAGATTATGTACATCCAACTCAAAAACCAGTTGAGCTTATTGAATATGCACTCTTCAATAGTTCGAAACAACATGACATCGTGGCAGATTTCTTTTGAGGTTCATGAAGTACTCTCATTGCATGCGAAAAGACAAATCGCAGCTGCAGAATGATGGAGTTAGATCCATTATTTGTCCAGGTAATCATAAAGAGATATTACGATGTTACCAAGTCGAAAAAAGAAATCTGATGTGTAAATCGTGAAATTGATTTTAATTTTTTAGAGAAGTAATCGATGGAAAATACATGGTTCATATGGGAAAGTAATCCACTCTTCCAGGATATGCTGAGAAGATCTATAACGAGGACAGATGATGTCAATCAATCCAATCTCGCAGCAGCTCAGAAGATAATCCAATCTCGCATGATGCGAAAGAAAAGAAATAAGATTTTACGAAAAATTAGAAATGGCAATTAAAGCTGGTCCATCTCCTGAAAAAAAACAAGCTGCAGATAAAAAGATTCCTGTAAAAAGAACTCTAAAATCTGTGGCTAAAACTATTTCAAAAGAAGATAGATCTGCTTCAGCTAAAAACTTAAATCAGAAGCTTCCAAAATCTTTGAAAACTAGTACAAAAAAGTGAACAAAATTAGATTGAACAAAGCGAAAGAGTAATGCATGAGCAAAACCAGTCATGACAGATAATGTACTCCGACAATTAGAGTTATGTTTTATGGTAGGTATGAATGACCTAGAAGCTTGTGTATTTTGCGAAATCTGAAGCTCTACTCTCTATGATTATCAAAAATCTCATCCTGAATTTCTGGAGAGAAAAGCACTTTGGAAGAATAAAATAACTCTTCAGGCAAAGATTAACATCTGAAGAAGTATAAAAGATTGAGAAGTTTCTGATTCTAAATGGTGGCTCGAGAGGAAAGCGAGAAAGGAATTTGGGAATAGAGTTGGACTGGTTGATGATTCAGATTTGAAGTTTGAAGAGGATGAGTCAGATGTTGAAATGTATGAACTAATTCTTAGCAGAAAAAACAAGAAATAATGACTCCACAAGAAATACATATTCCTTCAAAGATTAAATCATTAGCTAAGAGAAAAGAACCTTCTGAGAGCGATATTTTAAATTATATTTTCAGAAATCCGAAAGCAAAAAAATCTCGAGTTCTTATTCTAGAATCAAGATTTATTGAGTTTATGGAATATTATTTCCCGAGAGAGTTTTATCATGAGATGGCTCCGTTTCAAATCAATTATTCAAAAGATTTGCAGAATGGAGAAGATATAATCTTTGTTTGATTTCGAGAGTGTGCTAAATCTATGATCTTAAGATACTACTATGTTTGGTGCATCTGTTACAGGAAAAAGAGATTTATCATGCATTATAATGATAATTTCACCAAGGCTAAGAAGATGCTTCTTTCGGTGATCATCATACTCGAAAAAAACAAGAAAATAATTAGAGATTACGGATATTTATATATACCTGCAGAATGAAGAAAACAGAGAGATATTTCAAAGAAATCTGTGACTGAATTTATCACAACAAATCAAGTCATGATGAAAGCGATGTCTCCAGGTATGAGTCCAAGATGAGAAACTTTCTATTCTTCAGAAGGAGAAACACTTCGTCCTGACTTGGTTTGATTCGATGACCTGGACACACTCGAGAATACAAAGAATCCAAAGATTATAAGCGAAGCTGTAGAGTTTATTCTTTCAGAAGTTATGTGATGACTCGATGCTTTTGCACAAAAAGTCTTTCTTTGAAATTCTATCAGGGAAGATGGGAGAGTTATAAGACTCAAGAAACACTTCGAATCAGATGAAGCATTTAATATAAAAATCTACTGGCAAAAGATTCGAGAGAAGTGAAAGATTGCATGGAGTAGATTTGTAGCTACTGATAAAATTGCCGATAGGTTAAATAAATGAATCACTAATACGAAGGCCATGTTTATTTCTCTTCAGAAGAAAAGAAGAGAACAAGGAAGTATCGCATATAACTGAAATTTTAATCTTATTCCATATGTCGCATGACAAACAATTATCGGAAAGACTCTCATAAAATATTGGTACTCTAAACCAGATAAGGTCAGAATCGTAATGTGAGTCGATGGAGCTCTTTCTGAGCAAACAATATCAGATCCAATGGCTGTAACCATAACAGCTCATTATACCAATGATGAATGAAGAAAGTTTAAATACATCTTATGATCCTGGAAACTTGAATGAGCTGAGAAATCTGAAGAGAATTACAAGAGATTTATTTCAGAGAAATATAAACAATTTAATGTGAATATTATTGTTCTTGAAAGTCAGTGAGGTGGACTTGCTATTGGTCCAGTCCTGAGAAAAGAAAAATTAGCAGTTGTAATAATTTCAGCAACGAAAGATAAGACTCAAAGACTGATGGAATTCCAGTGAGATTTTGAAAGAGGAGAAGTAATGTTCTCGCCAGATAAAACAGGAGAGCTCGAAACTCAGCTCCTCGCGTTCCCAAATGCAACAGAGGACGATATGGTCGATAGCATGGTATATTCGTTCTATGACATCAAGGTTTGATGATTTACAAGCAGTGCATCGAAATAGGTTAAATTTTACTGAACTTAACACAATTTTACTATGAATGTAATCCAAAAATTAATCAAAGATCTCCAGGATAACTGACCATGATTTATGGCTAATAAGATTGGAGTATCTTATAATTTTATGTATCTCATATTTGTAAATTGAGCTCCAGATAGAATCAATTCTTGAAAGCTAGATTTGATTTATAAGTTCTATAATCAGGAGAAAGATGACTTTTATTTAGAGAATCAAAAGAAGTGGCAAAATCCCACACAATCTATTCTCTGAAGTTTGTTTCGAAAGAAGAGATTAGAAAAATTCTTGAGTGTGGATGATGTAGCAAAACTGGTGAGATGAGACTCACTTGCAATCCATCGAATAGAATGAGGAAGCACTCTTCCAAATTTTAACTCATATTATATCACAAAGTTCATGGAGATTTACGATTTTACTGAAGAAGAGAAACAAACTATTTCATGGTTCATTGTCATACTTCGAGATGTCATCAATATTTACAAATGATGAAATGACATTGAAAAAAAAGAGCAGGAGTGTATCACTTAATAATAGTATTTCATAAAATCTTATAATGGGAAACAAAAGTAAAGCTGTGACATTCTCTAAAATCTCAGTAACAGTAGATCCAAAACATCCTCTGCAGAAGACTCAAACAGCTCAAGAAATCATGACTAAAGTTGAGGAATCTAAGCAACTTTCAGAGAATACGAAGTGATACAAGGGAATGATAAATCCTGAAATCTCTTTCGATTTACTGAGAAAAACTGTAAGAAGTTCTTCTCTTTTATCATGAATAATTAAAAAAATCGCTGCGAGTTGTGACACTGGATTCCTTGAAACTTCAAACGAGGATTTAAATAAAATTCTCAATAAACTAGATGTAAATGAATGAGTATTTAATTTTTGTACATTCGGAAATTTCTTCTATGAGATACTCACTACAAATTGAAATAAGATAATCGAATTAGATCCTATACTTACTGAAACATGTCTCATTGCTGAAGATACAGATTGAGAAGAAAAGCTTATTCAGAAATGAAGTTGAAATGAGGAAGTTGAATGGGGGAAATGAGAATTTATTCATATTAAAAGAGCATCACTCACGAGTAAGTATTATTGAGATACTATTTTTGTAGATTGTATCGAATCTATTCTCATTCTCTATTTCATTGAACAAGTGTACCGAAAACTCTTTGAGAATGGATTTATTGAACCAACACTTCTTGTAGATGAAGATAATGTAATGACTCCTCAGGATAAAGCTGCTATTACAACATTTATTAAAGATTATTTCAGAGGTGTGAATAACGGTCTTGAGATGTGAATAGTATCTTGAAAACTTAAGAAATTAGATATCGCGAGCAAGATAGATCATAATTCTTTTATTGCTCTCAAGAAAGAAATTAAAGAAGATATCGCAATCGCTCTTCAGATTCCCTTTGATTTACTTTCTTGAAAAAATTCAAATCGTGCGACTCGTGAAAGCTCATTAGAAGATTTTAATCTCACAACTATCAAGCCTACTCAGGCTCGGTTCGTGAGACAATTGAAAGAATGACTTCGAGAATATTTCCCTGATGCTGTAGATGAAATAGAAATGAATCCAGTCGATACAAAAAACCAAAAAGAAGAAGCTGAAGTTGTCGATAAGCTTATTAGAACTTGAGTCTTTAGTATTGATGAATGAAGAGAATATATTTGATATGAAATAACATGAGCTGCAGATAATATGATTCATAAAGTTTATGGATCTTGAAACTCAGATAAGACTCCTGAAGAAGATGCAGTAGAAGAAGTACTTCAAAAAATGTATGAAAAAAAATGAAAAAAATAAATAAATCATGAGACCTTCGAGGGAAAGAATTTACATCTACAGTCGCTGCATTCAAGAAAGTGGCCACAAAGTATTTCGAGCTGCAGATACAAGACTATTTAAGTTATATTGATTGAAATCCTCAGTTATTTATTGGTGTCTCAGAAAACTCTGAGAATGAAATTAATCAGGTTGAAGTGCTCCTCGATAAGATGAAAAAAATATCAGCTGAAGAATTAGAAACAATTGTTGAAGAGTTTGTGAATGTACATGTAACTTGATATGTCGCTGGTCAAAACTTCTCTGAAAAAAAAGCACAATCTGAAATTCCTGTATGAGTTAGTTTTGATATAGATAATTCTGAAGCAATTAGTTGGGCTAAAGTTCACGCATGAGAAATGATCAGATATATCGATGAAACAACTCAGAAGGAAATCTCAAAGATTATTTCTGATTCGATTGAGAACTGAAATTCTGTTGATTTATTGAAAACTAAAATCTATACTAAGTTTTGAAAATACAATGAAACTCGTGCAGCTCTAATTGCTCAGCAAGAAATATCTATTGCATTTGCCCAGGGGAAGAGAATACAATATGAAAAATATTCTAATTATTTTAATACGGTATGATGGAAAAGAAATATGGACCAATGAGATTCAGCAGTTAGAGATTCTCATGAGGAAAATACTTTGGAAGGTTGGATTCCAGCAGATCAAGCATTTAAAGCAACTCAGACTCAAGATGAACCTCATTGATTTTATTGTAGATGTTATGTAGATAGAAGACTCACAAATCCAGATGAAGATCCTTTATAAACGACATTGAAAAAAAAATCTCAGAAAGTACCGTAGTTTTATTACTTGGTACTTTTTTTAATTATGAATCTTCGAAAAACATTTACAGAACTTCAAAATAGTATCAACACTAAAAAGAAAAACTGAGTTGAAGTATGTCCTTGATGTGACCACGATTATTGTTCTGATTGCTGATGTTTCATGGATAAAACAAAAAAAGAAATAAAGCTACTTAAGACTGAATCACACAACACAATAACATTCGTAGCACTTGAACCAGATGTCGAGGATAATAACTGAGATACAGCTTCGCGTGACGAAGTAATAAAAGCATGCCATCAATTTATGATCAACATGCAGGAATCTTGAGTTACTGCGAATATAAATCATGAAGAAGATACAGATATCGATTGTACTGAAGCAAGATTTGTGGAGTCCTATATTCTTCCAATGGATATGGAATTCGAGCACTGAGTTGTCAGTAAATGAAGCTGGCTAGTCGCAATTAAATTTAGTGATGCATTATTTGATAAAGTTATAGCATGAGAGATTATTTGAATTTCTATCGAAGGGTGGTATCAAAAGGAACTTATTATTTAAAGATTATTATTATGAGCTTCAATATATTTTGAATTAAAACTGAGAAGATTTCTCTCGTTACGAGTGATCATACTCCTGCAGTTAAAAAGGCAACTACAGGTTTTGCAATGTTCAAGAAAGTCCTTCTAAAAAAGGAAGTTTATGACATGAAGAAAATTGAAAAACTACAGAAAAGACTCTCTCAAGAGTAAATGACATTGAAAAAAAAAGCCCAAACTCAAAAATGAAAAGAGTAATATTATTAATTATTAAATTATTCCTATGAAAGAAAAATTTGAAAAAATGAAGAAAAGCTTGAGTGAAGCTCTAGAACTTCTCAAAACTCAAAAAGGAGATGAAGCTTTAGAAAAACTATCTGAAGCAATCGATTGAATCGATGACGTAGAACAAGAGTTTGAAAAAACTGAAGATTCTATGAAAAAAACAACTGAAGAAAATGCATCTCTCTGAGAAAATATGAAGAAGATTGAAGAGAAAATGGAAAAATGGGCTGACTTGTATGTAACAGCATCAAGCTTGAAAGAGTTAATGGATGACATGAAAGATGCGATGACAGGTGCTATGAATAAGATGCAAGAAGAGATGACAAAAACAATCGAAGATCTTCCTAAAGGTTCTAAGCAAGTAACGAAAACTACTTGAGGAGAACCAGAAAAAGGATTATGGGATGAAGTGGTAGCTGGATCATAGTATTTTATTTAAATTATTTTTAGAAACATGAAACACAATATTTTTATGAGACTCTTAGCTCAAATTTTTAGTTTCCATTTGGTTGCTACTTATGTTGATGAACCAGGTTCAGGTGGTGGAAGTGATGAGAGATTAGAAAAAGCTTTTGATGCACCTACTTTAGGTTCAAAACTTGTAACTCTTCGAGAAGAACAAGCAGTTGCATTCATTGATTATATGAAAGATGAATCTGCAATACTTAAGAAAGCTCGAGTCGAAAGAATGGATGGTCCAAATAAAACTATCGCAAAATTATTTGTTATCGGAGATTTTCTGTATCCAGGGAGTCATTCAGAAGTTGATACTTCGAAAGATACTACATTTGGTAGTGATACTCTAGAATTAAAATCTGAACTCGTGAGAGGTCAATTCATGGTAACTGATCAAGAACTTGAAGATAATATTGAGAAAGGAAAAATTGGTGAAAAATTCATGAGAATGATTGGGAAGAAAGTTATGAATGAACTTGATGTTCTCTCATTCTATGCTCGAAAAAGAGGGAATCCTCTTACAGTAAATCAACTTTTTGATGGATTTAAATATAGATCTCTTGAAGGAGCTCATATTATTGATGCAGCTGATACAGATACATTTGCAGATAGACTCGTGAAAAGAGAAAAATTTATCAAAGCAATCAAGGCTATGCCTTCTAAGTTTGCAAATGATGCTGAATTTATTACTTCTCGAGGTGTTGTTATTGATTACACAGAACAATATACAACAATTGCAGATTCACTTGTAAAGACTGATCTTCAAAGAACAATCGCTACAATGCCATATACTCAAGCAAATCTCATGAGAGATGGAGAACCAGTTCTTCTTGGAGGATGAGCTGCAACTACTACTGCTTCAGTTTCTGCTGCAGGACAAAAAGTGATTGCGGTTACATCTGCAACTTGAGTAACTGCTGGAAAAGCATTTGTTACTGATATTGGTACAGAGAAAGAACAAGTTCATATAGTAGCTAGTGTATCAGCTTCAAATATTACTATGGTATCTAATATCATGTATGAAATTGAATCTGGAGCAACATTCACTGAGGTTACTCTCGATGGTTCTGACGCACTTCTCACAGATCCAAAGAATCTTATCTACGCTATTCAAACAGGTGGTAGCGCTTCAGATAGAATTAGTTTTGAAATTCATAGAATTCCTGGAGTTGGTTACAGATATTACTTCAAAATGAGAATCGATATTCAAATCGAAAATCTTGATGCTGTAGTACTTGTGAAAAACCTAAAAGTTATTTAATCGGATATCTCTCTTCGGAGAGATTTCTCATTTAATTTATTTTTAATTATAATATTATGAGCCAAATAGAAACTGTACAGGTAGTGAATACAACAAAAAGAATTTATAATTGAGTAAGACCAGGGGAAGTTCGAGAAATTAATAAAATTAATCTCTGAGCTTATAAGAGTTTTTGATTTGAAGTTCTTGGGAAAGAAATACCAAAACAAGAAGCTCCTGTAGTTGATAATTCATTGACTGTAAAAGAAATCAAAGAAAAACTATCAGTACTTTGAGTTGAGTTTGATGCTAAGGCAAAAAAAGATGAACTCCTAGAACTTTTAGAGAATTCTAATACATGAAAAACTTGAGAATCAGATCTTACAGGAACTAAAGATTTAGAAAAACTTCTGAATGATAATTGAATAGAATTTGCTGAAGGTGATGATTTGAATCAAATCGCTGTTGATAATGGATTACTTTAAAATGACATTGAAAAAAAAGCTGAGCTCTCTAGTCTAACTAGGAGCTTATTTTTTATTCTAAATTTTTATGGAATATTGCAGCCTAGTAGATCTGAAAAAAGTATTATCAATTCCTGAAACTGATACATCCCAAGATGTAAGATTGACGGATTTAATAACTACCCTTACATCATTAGTAGATCTAGAATTATGATGGAATTTATGAGAAAAGGAAATTACTCGAAGAGTTTCTGGAATGTGAAGCAATAGACTTTTACTCGAAGGACCAATTAATTGAGTTTTAGAAGTAAAACAGTTTACGAATATATCATCATGAGAATTTAATAACGTCTGAATAGATTTTTTTGAATGAGCGATAGTATACCTGGACAAAGTCATCCCAAAATGAAACAAAAATGTAGAGATTATATATAAAAGAGGATTTACTTCAGTTCCAGTTGATGTTAAAACATTCTTCCTGAAGTATTGTACAGAAATGAATAGTATTCAATTGAATTGAGAAGATACAGTCAAAAACAAGAAAATAGAGTGATTAAGTATTACATATTTCTCTCCTTCAGAACTCCTAGATGGGAAAAAAATGAATAGCTTGTCAGACTTTTCCTCGATACTAAAAAAATATAAAATTTTTAATTCTATTCACTATTAAACTATGTTTCTTTGAGCTTTTAGAAAAGATATAAGAAATTACACTCACAAATCAGTAAGTAGTAATAAGAATAGTATCTGAGAATCAATTGAGAGCTTCTGAGAAGATGCTTTAATCAAATGAGTACTAGTTCAACTCAAAACTCCTAAAGAGATATGAGGGACACTCACAAAGCAGATTTCAGAGCATGCATTATATAGCTCATTAGAATTTGATTCGAAGAGAGGAGATCAGATTATACATTGAGATGTAAAATATAGTGTGATCACTTCGAGAGTAGTACAATATTTTCAACAAGATGATCCTTTCAGGATTCATTATTTGCAATTAATACAATAATGGCCGAATTTAAATTTAGTAATGATTTTATCATGGAGCAAGCTATTAATTTTGCTCTCTTAGAAGTTACTGTATTCTTAGAACAAAAAATTCGTGAGAATACTCCTCGAGATAAAAATAGACTTCCAGATAATATAAATCGAAAGGATTGATTGGCTCCAATTAGAAAATGAAGAAATCCGGTGATAATTTGAGGGAACTGGTATGAATGAGTTACATGAAATTTAAAAAGAAGTATTTGACATGAGAAACTTGGAGATATGATCTATCAACTCTGAGTAAAGAAATGACCAGCTACCGAATATGCGAGAGCTCAAGAATATGGATATGCACATATTCCTGAAAGAAGTTTTGTAAGAAAATGAATTGAAGATAATCTAGAGCAAGCAAAGAATATCTTTGAAAAAGCATTGAAACAATATTTAAAAATATAAATTATGGCTAAAAATATTAAAGGGATTCTCTATTCTATTATGACCAGCGATGAATGAATCATGTCTTTAGTAGAAAATTCTGACCAGGTATATTATCAAAATGATGATGCTGATGTGAATAGAGCTCAGTCAAAATTTGATTCAAGTATTCCTCTCATTACCTATCATAGAATTACAGATAATGCTGCAGAATATCCAAAAAGAAGATCTCTTTTTCAAATAACATCATGGGCAAAAACAAATCTTCAAGCTGAAGAATTAATGAATGCAATTGTGACATGCTTCAATAGAAGACAAAATATGGACGGGATTTCTTACGTCTCACTGAATAGTGTCGATAGAGATACCTATGATAAAGAAATAAAATGCTGGGGAATACATCTCACTTTTACATTCATTTATAGAGATCTAGATTTCTAAAAGCAAATGACATTGAAAAAAAAATCTCAAAGTATAGCTTAATATAGAATTATTTATTAATTTTATACTATGCAAACAGCAGTACAAAACAGCCAAGCGATTCGTCTATGAAGTGTGAAAATGTTTCTTGATAATGTAAATCTAGGATTACTTGAGGATGCACAACTCGAAGTAGTTTATAATGTTATTGATTTAAGAGCTCATAACTGAAAACTTCCTCCAAGAAAAAAAGTAGAATCTGTAAAAGCTACAGCAAGCATATGGGAATTATTTTTTGATAATCTTTCTAAGATTGATAATCATGGAGTATTCGAAGATATAGCTGCAGCTCCAGTTAATATTACTTGAGAAGCACTCGGTACATGATGGATTGTTTGAAGTCCAATAAAGCTTGCGAATAAAAATGGTGCATATAGCGAAGTTTCTTCAGTAATAATAAATTCTGATGGTTCACCACTTATTTCAGGTACAGATTATTCAATCTATCTATCTGATGGAAGTAATGGAGAGAAATGATATACTTATATCGTTCCAAAAACAGCTCAAACTTGAGTTTTAGTTGCGTCTTACTCTTACACTCCAAACGCTAAGAAAAAAGCTACATGGTCAGATGTAACGAAGCTCATTGCACTCTATGAGCTTAGAATGGTAAACACTGATGAAAATGGTAAAAATCTTACCATAACAATTCCAAAAGGGTATGCATCAGGAAACATGACGTGGGGATTTGTTGCAGATGATGCAGTAGATGAAGTAATGAAAATGCCATTTGAATTTATGGCATTCCCAGATGAAAATAACAAAATTCTTGTTATTGAAGATGAACAATCAGTTTAAAAATCGATAAATAAAAGACCTCAAATATGAGGTCTTTTTGATTTATTAGAAAAAATCATTATAAGTGTTCTATTACTTTTTTATATATTTCCATGAAGAAATGTAAATTCTGTGCTGAAGAGATTCAAGATGATGCGAAAGTTTGTAAGCATTGTTGAAAAGAACAGAAACCTAAAAAGAACATTTGATGTGGTGGATTAATTATAATATTCATAATTATTGTAGGAGTTATATGAGCTATATGAGAACAATTTTCTACTGAAACTAATAATTTACCAACAACTCCTGCTTCTTATTTAAATGAAAATTCATGAGTTGCAAAAATGATATGTAGAAATACAGTAAAAGGACTTTTAAAATCTCCATCAAGTGCTGAATTTAGTGAAGAAGAGGTTGGGATTTCTACTGATGATCAAAATACGGCACTCGTAAATTTAAAAGTAGATTCTCAAAATGGTTTTTGAGCTATGATTCGTTCAGCCTATCAGTGTGAATTTAAATGGAATTGAACTGATTTTGTAATTACTGATGCCAAAGCAATAGAGTTTTAAATATATTGATGTTGAGAATTGAAATTGATAATTATAAATAAATAGCTTATTCTTAGACTCAGAAATGACATTGAAAAAAAAATTTCAAAACCTACCCTAAAAAGTAGGTTTATTTTTTTATTAAAAAAATGTTCTACAACTTAAATAGCTATGAAATTAATATCGTAATTGCCTGAAAAAAGTATTACATGTGAAAAATTTCTCACGAAAAAAAGTGAGAAATTATATCGGCTACTCAATGAATTACTAACAATAAAAAACTTAGGAAAGTTATTATTCCATTTATTCATCAAATACTCAAAAAATTAAATAATTGATATTTAGAATGTAAAGATTGAGAAATATTAGATGAAGAAATTATTAATTTTATCACAAAAATTAAATGCTAAGAATAAAAAATACTTTCAAGTATAACTGAAATTACTTCATTACATGAGAAATTACAGTTCAACAATATCTCAGCTGGTTAATTGAACCAGAAAAAACTATTTTAGAAATATTGAATGAGTTTAATGAAAAAACTCCTAAATTATCTTCAGAACATACGGAAAAATTTTTAGAAATTTTATTCCAAATAAAAGATCATAAAAATAAAAATAACATGAAAGATTTTGATTTCTTGGAAGAGTTTAATGATATGGAATATTTCATAGTACTCTTAGCTAAAAATTTAAATCAACCAATTTCAGAAATACTCTCTCTACCACTCACTTCATACAGAAGAATTTACTCTAGAATTTGAGAACTGCTGGATCCATCTAAATATAAAAGATTATCAAAAAAGGCAGACAGAAAAGCAATCAATGATTTAAAAAATATCTTAAAAAAATAAAATATGAAACTTTGAGATTTAATATTCTGAGTAAAATCAGATAAATGACAATTAAGAGCTGAGCTCAATAAAATAAAATATGATTTTAAAGATGTTTGAAATGATATTGAGAAATCTTTATGAAAGAATACCATCTGATGATTAAATAGTAGACTCACAACACTTACTTCAAAATTAAGTGGTGTTAAAATTTGAAGTAAAGAATTTCGAGTTCTTCAGAGAGAAATAAAATCAACTGAATCTGCACTGCAAAAAGCCAATTGACAGACTACATTATTCACAAAATCTTTGAAAGTAGCTGGATGATTTTTGGCTACAATTTGATTTGCAAAAGCTACTTCTGGAATTTGAAGTTTATCGGAATCATTCACTAATATGTGAAATAGATTGAAACAAGTTTCAGAATGAGCTCAGCTTGAGCAACTTCGAGATAATTTATTTCAAATGGCTAATCAGGCAAGAGTTCCAGTTGATGATTTAACTGCTTCTTTTGTTCGTTTTGACTTGGTAAATAAACAACTCTGATGAAGTCAGGCAGAAACTCTAAAAATTTTAGATACTCTCTCTAAATGATTAGCTTTATCAGGTGCAGAAGCAAATGAGGTTTCTTCTGTAATGCTTCAACTTGCTCAAGCTTTTTGATCAGGGCAACTTGCAGGTGATGAATTTAGAGCAGTATCTGAAGCAATGCCATCTCTTCTCGATATACTCGCAAAACAACTATGAGTAAATAGATGAGAATTAAAAGACTTAGCTGCTCAATGAGTTATTACTTCTGATGTCTTAAAAAATGCACTGCTTGAAGCGAATGAACAAGTAAATGATAGTTTTCAAAATTCTAGTGTGACCATTGGTCAAACGATGACACAAGCAACCAATGATTTTATTAAAAAGTTCTGAGAAATTGATGAAACATATTGAATTACAGAGAAAGCAACAACACTAATAAATTGATTCTCAAATGCTATGATTTCTTGAGTATCCGTAATAGGATATTTAGTAAATGTTGCCTCGAAATGATTTAAATTCATTGCTTCTACAATCTGAACTTCTCTTATTTGAGCATCTGAAACAGTAGTATGAGTTTTTAATACTATTAAAAATAATACATGAACATTAGTTGAAAATATGTGAATTGCATTTGAAAAGCTTCCAAGTGCAATTGAAAAATGATTAAAGAGTGCTCTCAATGTAGTATGAAATTTTATAGATAAAGTTTCTTTTTGAATCTGATGAAAAGTTTCAAAAGCGTTATGATTAAATAGTTTAGTAGATGGAATTAATATTTGATGAGGTTGACCAACTAGAGCTTTCAAAAGCTTTGAAAATGGATTTGATTATTCTTTAACTAAAAAATCAAATCTTGCTTCAGTAGCTGTATTTGATGATTTCACTAAAGCATTGACAAGTTTTGGCTGAACAACTGGTAAAATTTGAACTGAACTTCTAAGACCTGCTACTTGATGAAATAGAGGTGGTGGATGAACATGATGAGATGATTCTTGATGAGGATGAGCATCTGCAAAAGATGAATGAAAAACTCAAGAAGAAATCGAAAAAGAAATACTGAAGGCAAAAGAAGAAGCCATTAAAAAAGAAAATGAACTTTTAAAACAGGATGCTGAACAACGAGAGAGAAGAAAAAAATATCTCGAAGATCTTCAGGAAGAAGAAAATAAAAGACTCAAAGAAAAAGTAGAATTTATTTCAGATACAGTTGAGAAAATTACTGAAGTATATGATGATGAGTTAGAAAAAAGTAGTGATATAATTGATGATTACATAAAGAATATTGAGAAACTCGAAGATACATTGTTAAATCTTGCTGAAGAGAGTAAAAAAATAAAAGAAGATTTATTTAAATTTTGATCTACAGATACTCAAGCTGATTTAGAGGAATTAGCAGAAAGATATAAAGCTATTCTCGCAGTTGCCTGAAATGATGAAACACTTGAATGATGAGTAAAAGTCTGAGATTTAAGAGATTTCGTAAAAGAAAAACAAAGACAAACTGAAATCGAAGTTGAAAGACAAGCTGCAGAAAATGAGCTTGAATCTTTACGAGAAAAGAAACTTCAGGAGCAAATTATTTTTTCTGAATTTTCCAATAAAAGAGCTGCGATTGATGAAAATTATAAACAACTCCGTCAAAGTATAGAGGTTCAAATTACTGATACAGTATACCAGGAATCTTTGAAACAAGAATCATATCAAAATAGACTCATTTCTAAGTGGCAGGCAGTTGCAGCTGCAAGAAGAGCTGCATTATCATGAGGAGGTGGAGAATGAAGTTCTTGAGCTTGATTTTATGAATGAGGATATACATGAGATGGTCCAGTTACATGAGAAGCTGGAACAGTTCACTACAAAGAATATGTAATCCCTCATGACATTGTAAAAAAAGTTCCTGAAACTATTTCACAACTCGAGAGAATGAGACAATGAAATCAAAGTTTTGATAATTCAAAAAATATAAATGTTCCAAATATCACTGTGACAAATCAAATAGATCTGGAAACAGTTTTTGATAAGTTAAAATTTAGACTCTAATAATTACTCATGAACGATTTTAAAACTGCAAGGCTTGATAATAAAGATATTCTTCGAAATAGTATTTCGGGTATTTATTATACATTTAAAGAATGGAGAAAACTCTCAACTTCAGATGACTCTCAAAACATTGATTGAATGCATGGGAGAACTACATCTCCAACATACGCGCGCACACGAATAATATCTTTAGAATGATACATAGATAGGATGTGAGCTATATGAGATGAAGAATATGCATCCGTATTGTATTTAGAAGAGCTCTTTGCACTCCAGGGGAACCCGTGAAAAATACAAGAAAGAGAATTATATATTCAAGATATCTATGATAGAGAATGGACTCTCAAAGTGAAGATTAAAGAACCTCTCGAAGTACTTGAATGAGATGATCAAATCATATGAAGTCATTGGAGATGGAGAGTAGTTTTAGAATCAATTGAAGATCCTATTTATAGATCACTTGAGCAAATTGTAACTGCATGAGGAGAGTGAGTCTTTTTATGATTTAGATTTCCATTCACCCTTCCAGATGCTTGGGACGAATCATGAAGTATTCTAGAATGTATTGGAACCTGAAATACAGATAGTCCTGCAAAGATTGAAATAAAAGCCAATCAAACTCTCAGTTCTCCCATCAAAATATTTAATGTTTCAAATGATACATATTTTATAATTAATACTTCACTCACCTCATGAGATGTTTTGATTATTAATTCAGCTGAAGAAAAACTTACGAAAAATGGAGTTAATATTCTTTGAGATAGAGAGCCATGAAGCATTTGGCCTACAGTATCATGAAATACGAAATTCATTGTAAATGATAATGATTGAGGAATTAGTCCTGGAAGTTTTGATGCTACCGTATATTTTAATAATTCACTCTTATAAAAATGTATATTGCTTATGTTTCTTCTCCATCGAATGTAAAAATCACTCAAATTCATAATATAATTTCTGCTTCAGCTGAAAGCAAATTAAGTGATGCAGGGAAGGGAAGTTTTAAAATAAAATCAGATAACATTGGAAATGATCCTGAAATTCTTCAGGAGTTTTTCCGTGTAAAATTATTCAAACAAGATCCTGTAACTGGAAAAGAAAATCTTCTCATTGATGGATATATTGATTACATCCAAGCTGAAAATAATGTAACTGAAGTTTGAATCTGAGATATGATAGATTTTCTCCAAAATAGATATTTATGAATAGATAAAAATTATTTCTGAAAATCCCTTCAGTATATTTTAAATGATGTATTATCAGATATTAGTTCGAGATATGATAATTGATTTATTCTTGATTGTGGAGTCACTGATATCCTACCTGATAAAGAATATTTTGAAGGTCAGGATATTCTCAGTGTTTTTAAAGATTTAACGGAAGATGGATATGAATTTTTTATAGATAATAATGTCATATATTTCAAAGCGAAAATCTGAATAGATAGAACTTTGTCATGAGAGAATTATAGAGAGTATAATTTTGATGTGAACAATCCAAGATCGCGAAGTATAGAAAATCCTAAAACACTATTTAATTCTAAAAATATTGCGAACTGAGTAAAAGTGAAAGATACTACTTCAGTAGAAACTCAAATAGATACTCCAAGTAAGACAAAATACTGAGCAGTTGAAAGATTCTTCCCAAGTTTATGAAAAGATGCTACTACAGCAGCTGAAATTCTCTCTGAGAGAAAAGAAAGTGTCAGAGAGATATCTTTTACTCCAATTACAAGAAACTACTTCGAGGTGGAAATTTGAGATGATATAAATATATTTATAAACTCAGATAATATTTTTAATAATTATATCGGCCCAAGTAGAATAATAGAAAAATCATATAAATCTTGAGACCTCGAGAATATATCTCTCAAAACTTCTACCAGTAAAGTAAAAACACTGACTTTTCCAGAACAAATTCGAAAATTAAAAGAATCACAGAAGATTTTAGAGTACTAAAATGACATTGAAAAAAAAACCACGATATCTAGGCTTAAACCTAGATATTTTTTTATTATAAATTATGCAAAGAGTTTCTCTCCTTCAATGAAATAATCTTGTCCAGGACTATGATGTTTCTAAAATCTTAGAATCACTTTCAACTGCTTGAGTAGCTCAAGGCTTACAAGTACAATCATGAAAAGTAACAAAATGATTTTGATTTATTGAAGTGACTCGAACATGAAAGTCATTTCGAGTTTTATTTGATTCAGATACTGACGTTACTATTGATACAACTGGAACTAAAAAAGTATTCGTTGAAATTACTCAAGCCAATATTGATAATGGAACTATAAATGCACCAAATGGTGAAGGAATTGGAACTATTAAAACTGCAGCATCTTATCCTACATCTAATTATATAAAACTTGCAAGTATTACTTCTTGAGTGATCACTGATGAAAGAGTTTTTATAAAGAAGGATTATTTAGCTCGAAATATTGAAGAAACAACAAATGCAAGATTGAATGTAATATGATTGACATGGAATTCTTGTGTTCAATATTGAGCAGTAACAGATTTTAATGACATATTAATTGGATGAAGATATAGAGTTGATACTTGAACTGCTTTAAATAAACCACCAAAAAATTGAACTTATATACTTATTGTTGATAGAGTTTCACAATGAAGTAATTATGCTTTTCAGATGGCTATATGAAGTTGATTTTGATGATCAACAGCAAATGAAATATATACAAGATCAATGAATAATAATATCTGGACTTCTTGGGAAAAACTTATTACTTGAGGTGTTCCAAAACTTGCAAATACACCCGATAATAGAGGAGGTTGAAGATGACCAAATTGATATGCAAGAAGTCTTGAATTAGAATTTATAGATGCTTCAGATATCGCATTAACTTGAACTTCCCCCGGTATTTGATTATTAACACTTGCACCTTGGAATGACCCGAATTGATCTGGACAAACTGTACAATTTGCTTTTGCTAATAATGGAGATAGATTTTACAGACGAAGTACAAATAACACCACTTGGGGGCTTTGGGAAAAAGAGTGAGTAAAACCAATAACTATGGGATTTCAAAATCCTAGTTATGTTAGTTGAAATCAAGATATAACTTATAATCATTCATTTGGTTCAATCCCAAATTCGATTGAATTTTATTTTTGATGAGCTGGAAAGGCTGTATGGACTAAAAAAGATAACACTCAAAGATTTATTTCATATTGATATAACTGACAAAGAACAGCATCAACTTGAAATCTAATGAGTAGATTATACAACAATAATTGAAACTATTTAGTTATGACATTACTTAGTGTTACATCAACTCAATTTACAATTAGGTATTTTGCAGATAGTTCGACTTCATACCCAAATGATGAAATTTTAGTTACTTTATCTTAAAAAAATGTATTGATTAATAAAAAATTGAAAACTCATTTCTCGTTCTTCAGAGTTTATGGAAATGGAATGAGCTGAAACTATTAAAATTTCAAATGATTTTATAAATTCAGAAAGAAGGATTGAAAACTATAAACCTATCGTAAAAACTCTCAAAGATTTTCAAGATGAAATCGAAGCACAAAATAAAATAATTGTAGAAGATGCACAAGCTATAGATCCTGATCTTATAACTGAACTTGTACCTGAGTATATCGCAGCAGAAAAATATCAAGAGTATCTCGATTCATTTATAGAAAATGATTTTGATTTAGTAGAAACTTTGGAGAGTAAAAATCTAGAAATTGAAGCAAAAGTATCAGAAATAAAAAGAAAATGCTCCGAGGATATACTGAGAAAATATAGCATAACAGACCAGGCAAATATGACCGCAAATGTGGCCAGAATAAATGCACTTTGTACGAGAGAAAAAAGAGATCCATCAGCTGAAGAAAATGAACTCTTAAATGAAGCTGATGTGATGTTTTTGGAAATTAAAGAACTTCGAGATAAATGTGCTGAAGAAATAGAAACTTTATTTTGAAACTAAGAAGAAATCATGGCTGGATATGAAAAACTTTTAGACCTAATGATGCTCTCTCGAGAAGATCAGGCAAGATTTTGAGAAGCGTTAAAGTATCTATGAGAAGATCTCCGAAGAATGGAAGCAAAGCTAGATTATACTAACTGAAGTGTTCGGACTCTTCGTTCTGAAATGGATTGAGTTCATCATGATTTATGAATAATAAAAAAATCCAAAACTACAATTAATAATCCAACCAATGTAACAGTTAAAAATTGATTTTTTAAAAGAGACTGGAAAGAGATATTTTATGTCTTAGCAATTTTGGCTTCAACACTTTGATATTTAATTGTTCAAACCTTAATTTATATCCAAGAGAATCTATGATAACAATATATATTTTTTTTAGAATACTCATATATCTACTTAGTGCTTTTATAATTTCTTATTTGAGATTTTATAGAAAAAAAAGAGTAGATGTAACTCATTCATTCGTCGCAATTTGTATTTTATCATGCATATCAGCAATTAGTAAGTTAACAATTAATGCAGATATTAGCTTATGGATTGTGACTTGATTTATTCTAGTTACTGCCTATACAGCAATTTTATATATTTTATCATGATAAAATGAAATTAAAAACCATAGAAAAAATACTCTGATACAAGCCTATTTCAGAATACAATATTGAGCTTCTGAAAAAATGAGGTTTCTACAATTGAACATGAGCTGATGGAATATTTTTTGATGACATCATAGATGCAATTTTCGTCACTTTAGAAAAATCAAAAATCTTTGATCCTGAAAAATGTTTGAAGCTTCGAAAGGATATAGAGCAACTTGTAATTCGACATGATATAGATACAGGATTCAAGATTTGATTCTTCCGAGCAAATAAAAGACTTACAAAATGAATGTTTGATCTCTTATATAAATTCCCAATGAAGTACAGATTAATAATTAGATTATTTTTATTCTATGTTGTGAATTTTACAAAAAGAGCGAGATATAATTACTTTACTAAAAAATAAACTATGAAAGATTTAAAATATTATGTATCTGGAATTGTAGCAGTAGGAATATTTGTATGGCTATTATTTATATGAGAAAAAGATATGGCAAATCAATTATTCCAAAGCCTCATACTCATTCTAGCTTTTGTATTTGGACTCAATAGCCCTACTCCGAAAGTAAGTGAATCAAATGAAGATGAAAAAATGTTAAATGAAATACTTGGTAAAAACTAAACATGTATATACAAGATTATCTAAAATTAAGAATTGGTACTGGAGTTATGGAAACTAAAGAGTATTGATTCCAATGTGTCGCTCAAGTAAAAGATTTTTGTAATCTCGTACTCGAAACTCCTATTTGAAGTTTTAGTGGTACAGCTCTCAATTGATGGAAAACTGGGAGTCCTTTTAATTCTAAATGGGAGAGAATAGAAAATAATCCAAAAGATGTAAATCAAGTTCCTCTTGCATGAGATATTATATTTTTTAAGTGACCAACATCTGAATGACATGTAAATATATGCTTAGATGCTAAAGTATGAGAAAATATTATTTATACTGTAGATCAGAATATTTGAAACTGAGATGGAATATGAAGTGATGACTACGTAAAGTATAGCCAACATGATTATACTCTTATTCTTGGTTGGTATAGACTCAAAGAACAATCTCCATATCAACATATTACTAAATTTGATAATTTTGAAGTAACGAGAGAAGAAAAGTTTGTTTCAAGCGACCCAGTTTTAAAATGAGGAGCAAATGCAAGGTATGTAAAAAGTACCAGGTCAATTGTAATATATGATGTTTTCTATACTAATTCAATTCAACAACAAGCAGCAACTCTCAAACATGAAGTAGGACACGATTTGTGGTATTTACTTCCATTTTTTATTCAAAAGCTCTGGTATAAAATAAGTACATTTGATACAGCCCTAGTGAAATCTTTTAATAAAGAAAGTAAATATAAGTACACAAGAAATCATTATCTCAATTTTAATGCTGAGAGAAATATTAGAGAAGATTTTTGTGAACAAATAGAAAAACAGGTTCTAATAGAAATGTGAGTCGCCTACACACCAAGTAAATTATCTTGGGAATGGGTAAAACTCATGGTTGCGAATTATATATTCACTAAATATATCTAATGCTTGAAAATATTTCTACATTTATGCTTGTTCTCATGTCCTGTACTATTATTTTTGTATTTTGAGTTTTTATATTTTTTATAATAGATTGAAAAATGGAGATAATCAACAAGTCTTGTAAAAAATGCTGAGGATATATGATAGGAAAATACTGTGAAAAGTGTATTTGTTTCAAAAGATAATATGAAATTTAACTTCTCAATACACGAATGAAAACTCAAAGTAAGACCATGAGTTGATGAAAATATGCAAGTACAAGTTTCTATGACTTTAGCTGCAGTATTCAAGATTCTTAGATGTGATTTAAGCACAGAAGTAAGAAGTTATAATGAAGAACAATTTCAAAGACTCGATGAAATACTGAGAAATAAATCTGAAGTAAAAAGATATTCTATTCCTGAAGAATAGTAATTGAGCTGTCAAAGAATATTTGACAGCTCATACATCCTCCAATCCTGGGGGTCCATAAAGGGAGTCGGTTATGTACTTTAATACACAATCCAATTCTTGGAAATGCCAAAACGGCAGAAAGTGAGGTGATCATCTCGATTGTGACAAACTGGTCGAAATCAACCAGTTTAGAATCACATAGAATAATCTCATGTTTCAATAACTAGGTATCCACATTTTGTGGGTACCTTTTTTTTAATCTAAAACTTCTAGATTATTCTGATCTTCAGGTCATGAATTTCTTTTACTAAAAATATTTTGGACTTGTTTCATCTTGTATCTTTGAGCTCAAAGCTTGAAAACATTATTATTATATCAAAGTCTCGTTACTGATGGATCTAATTTCATGCTAAAGTCTTTTCAGTTTTGAAACTGAAACATGTGATCAATAACTTCTTCTATATTTACTCAAAATTTTTTAGTTTGCCAAGACATTCAAACTTCACTCATTTCGAGTTTATACAAGTAGTCATAGTAGGATATTTTATATTTTCTCTTCATCGAAATATTATATATATTTTTGTAATTTATTAGTATATAAAACTACATTTTCTCTTTCTCTATATATAATACTATAAAGGTTATGACGACGGCACCGGTCGGTCCACCATTTCTATAACTAACAAAACCTTAAGAATAATTCTTGAGGTTTTTATTGTTATTAGATGGCAATACACTACAAAATAGCTATAGTAATAATTCAAATATTTTTAACAGAGTTGATTATGAAGTTACTCCAAGATACATTTCGAATTTGGTGGCAAAAACCATCATCTGTGACAGAGAGAGAAAAGAATCGAGAAATTAGTTATCTTGAGCTTTTTTATGATTTGGTATACGTAGCAATAGTCATCGAACTAACCCATATACTTGCTGGTAACATTAGCTTGGGTGTATTGATTCAGTATATAGCACTTTTTTCAATGGTATGGTGGGCTTGGCTCAATGGAAGTTTGTATCATGAACTACATGGAAACAATGATGTGAGAACTCGTATTTTTACATTTATTCAAATGTTATCACTTGCTGGTATGTGAATATTTACTCATAATGCTTTTTGAGCTGGATATCAGGGTTTTGCTATTTCTTATGCACTATTTTTAAGTATTTTGACATATCTATGGTGGAGGACAGGAGTTTATGATAGGGATCATAAACCATTTTCTACTCCCTATGTTTGGTGATTTAGCTTCACAACAATTTTATTTGTAATATCTATTTTCACTATTCCAACCGTTTCGTTTTATTTGTGGGGGATTGCAATAGTGTTTTCACTGTTTCTTCCTTTTACACTCAATAGAAGGACACAATTAAAGTGAACAACTCATACTAAATCATCACTTATTGAGCACCGAGAAGCTGCTTTGAGTATCAATCCATCATTTGTTGAAAGACTATGACTCTTAACAATCATAATTTTGGGCGAAGCAGTTATCTCTGCTGTGCAATGAGCAACGTTTATAGAAACTCTTCGTATGAGTGATATAGTACATATTATGTGATTTTTTGGTATTATTTTTTCTATGTGGTGGATCTATTTTGATTTCATTGCGAGACGTCTTCCGGTTCAAGGAACTATAAATAGATTTATATGGATATACCTTCATTTATTCTTAACACTGAGTATTGGTTTATTGAGTGTATGAGTATATAATACACTCAAATACGCAGAATATCTACAATGAGCTAATAAATGGATATTAATTGCTCCACTTATGCTATTTTTGTTCACAATTATATTATTAATTCAAACCTTGGATATTAGAAAAGAATTAAAGAGGTTTTATTGATTCGGGACGATTGCTTCAGCAGTGAGTATTGTACTTTTATGAATAATAGGAGTTATAGACTTTTGAACAACTATAACAATCATTTCTGCTATGTTTGTTATATTTATACCGGTTGTTGCTTGATTTTTTGTATGGATTGACCATGCGAGTACAAAAATAAATACTCAATAGATACATATTAAGTTTTTGAGAAATTTTTTACTTAATATGACATCGTATCTTTATTGATAGAGCTTGGAAATATAACTGCATCGATTCTATAAATACTTCCATTTGTTGCTTTAATTTGTTCACTCGTAATATTCGCAGTATCATTAATAATGACTTTATCATTATTCTTCGAAAATATAAGAGTATTTCCACTTATCGCTTCAATATCTATTCATTCGTTGAGAGTTTTAAGACTATAATCTCAGTCAACAAAATGAAAGGCGATTATTTCACGTAATTCATTGATATTATTAGCATCAAGCATTTTTTGTAAGCTTCCAGCTGGGAGTTGAGAAAATGCGTAATCAGTAGGAGCAAAAAATGTGAACGGCCCTGTTCATTCTAAATCCTTTACGGCTCAGGCAGCTTCTATAAGTCGTGCAAGAATAGAAAATCTACTTCTTCGTCCAATTGTATCAAATATATCAGTTGCTTCAGCGACACTTGATTGTTCTATACTGTTAAAATTTGAATACGTTCTCGCACTTGTGAGAAATACGAATCTTCTGAGAGCTGGAGTATCGTTATAATTTATATTGAAGTCTATGAGTCCGATTTCAGTGGCTTTGGTACTGTATCCAAATTGCCAATTGCTACTTTGATTTCGACTAATTCATCGTACTATCATAATCATTTTGAGTGCTTCAGCTTCCGTTACTGAATCATTAGGCCTGAAAGTGCTATTAGGAGATATAAACTTTTTTTTCAGGGCTATTTCAGCATATTTACATCCCCAATCGAAGTTATCCATATCACTAAATTTTCACTCACATGTTTCAGGAACATCTGTTCATGAGAGATTTATCACTATTTTCAGCATCTCTCTTCTTGTCACTTGAGAATAAATATTATATTCTGAAAGATTTTCAGATTTGTTGAGTATTACTCAAAATGTAGACAAATAATTTGCAGCTAACACGCTCGGTTTTGTACTAAATTCAATACGTGGAACGAGTGGTTTAGAACTTCATTCTCATGAATCTTCTGCAGAGAATACTCATGGAGTAAAACTAGAGAGTAATAAACTCACGAGTAAAACACTGATACATTTTTTTATAAATTGAGACATAATACTATTATGAGAGAATAAATATATTTTTATTATAGTTTTTTGAGTAAAAAAGTCGATAAAATAGTCAGCTTAGTGAAATAAACTACTAAAGTAGTAACAATATTTCTTTATATATTAATTATATAATTATTAAAATATTTGAATATATAAATATACTAAAATATATATTTTACATAAATCAATATTTTACTATCATTATACTAATACTTGTAAAAATACTGTATGCTCAATACTATTTCTTGAAATTTCCGAGTTCCTGAAATTTCAGATGAAATACACAAGAAACATAAAAAATGTTCACTCAAGCAAGCACGTGCTATAGCTTGAGATTTTGATATTCAAAAACACTGAAATCGTATAGCTAGACAGGGTATTACTATTGATTCTCTTGCTTCACCAGACCTTGATGATGCCATACATATAGAGAAACTGGATGGGAAAAAAGGCTGGAGATTACAAATATCTATCGCAAGTCCTACTGAGCTTATTGAGCCAAATTCTCCTGTAGAACAAGAAGCAATTGATCGTGCAACGAGTGTATATTTTGGAGAAAATCATATTCATCATATGCTTCCAAATATCATTGCGACCGATATATCATCTCTCAATCATCATCAACATAGACTGACTCTCACATTAGAACTTATACTGAATGAGGATTTTGAAGTGACTCAAAAAGATTTGTATCAGTCTACATTTTATAATAGACAGAGACATTCTCCAGAGAGTTTTACTCAAGCAATAACTCATACCTCTGATCCTGAATATGAGTATTTTTCACACATGCATGAGCTCGCGCGAGGACTCAGACATACAAGAGAAAATGAGTTTCGTATAGAACATTTTGATGATGCAGATAGAAAAATCACGATGTGAGAAAAAATCCTCGGTCATAGTAACTCTCATATATCTAGTTTTGTAATACAAGAATTTATGCTGCTGGCTAACACCCAGATTGCTGAGCTTATGGATGAAAACTCTGTTCATGGAATTTATAGGTTCCATATGCCAGAACTTGAGTTTGAAAAAATACTTCCAAATATATTAGACAGAGCTGAGTATTCACCTACTGCTTGATTCCATAAGGGACTGTGAATCTCGAAATATTCTCATTTTACATCTCCTATTCGTAGACTTGCAGATTATATTTCTCATAGACAGCTCGTGTGTTTACTCGAAGGGAGGCAAGAATTTTATAATACTGAACAAATTGAGCAACTGTGTAGCTATATTAATCTGCAAATTACAGCAACTCTTTCCAATCAGAAAGATGAGCTTCTCGATATGCACGGTAAAAGAATAGTGAGAAAAGGAAAGAAAAATCCTCAAGATTATCAAAGGAGTATGAAGCAACATATTAGACATCGGCAAGAGAATTGACTGCGAACTCCTCGGAGTATCCGAGAATTTATCATGCAGGATATGATTGATAAAAAAGAAGTAGAAGATTGGATTATTCGTAAGTTTTTACTCAGTGGGGAAACTGAAATCATAGAGGTGATGAGAGATATCATTCTGCGTGATTATTCCACGAGAAAATACGTAAATATATTTGGAAGTGTCCCTTGAATCTCATATAGCGAGAGTCAGTTTGTAAGTAAATGAGTTCTCTATTATAGAGTCCACACAAATATACTTTGAGCGAAATTTACAGATACTTCCAAAATACAAACCCTCGCGTCTCATGATGATAATGCAGTGCTCCCAGAATGAAAATTAAAAAACCTAGAAATAGATGACACACAATACCATATTATCAAGGAAGACTTTACCAGAGCAAAAGTAAAGTGTTTGAAAAAAGCCATTGCTGGAACATTTGAATTTATACTTCCTCAAAAATAAATATGTTAGATCAAATAAATGCTCTGAACCTCTGAGTAATCACAGATTTTGATAGGACTTTCACAAAATGAAATTCTATGACAGCCTTTGGTGCACTCGAAACGAGCCCCTCTATTCCAAACGAACTCAAAGAGCTTCAAATTAGAAATCTCTTAAAATATAGACCTATAGAACTCAATCTAGAAATGGACCCTGAAGAGAGAAATAAACATATGAGAGATTGGCATGACGCTTCAATGGAAGCATTTTATACTTATCTCACACAAGAGAAATTTGAAGATGTACTCACACACGCGGCTCATCAAATAGAGTTGCGAGATGGTATGGTTGATTTTGCTCACAGAGCGCATGACGCGTGAGTGCCACTTCTCATAAATTCTGCTTGAATTAGTAGTGTTATAGAAAGAGTCTTTGATCATCACGGAATTCCTCGTACTTGAATCCAAGGAAACTCACTCAAGTTTGATACACAAGGCAGATTTGCAGGACTTAGTAACCAACATCCTGTACATATTGATGATAAAGTTTGGTCAGCTCTTCCTCAAGACTTCGTTGACGTCTTTGCACAGAGAACACATTTTTTAGTGATGGGAGATGCAATTTGAGACGTTAAAATGTGACCAAGCGACAGAAATGTTTTCAATGTCTGATTTTTACTGAAATCTCAAAAAGCACACGAACGAAAATTTCGAGATACTTTTCATCATATTATAGAATCTGATGATTGTGATAAAGGATTTCTAACAGAAATTTCTCACAAGCTCAAATAGTATTTAGCTTGCAATGTAATAAAGAGTATATTTCACCATAAAATATACTCTTTATTTATTATTTAATTCTGAATTCATAAAAAATAAATAAAATACAGCTCGATTTTAAAAACACTTATTTTTTAAGCATTATCTCATGCAAGAGCACAATCTAAAAGACTTCACTTCGTGAGCCATTCTCCCACAACTTTGGTCCCTGTCTTGGCCTACGATGATGACGATATTTTTCTACACGCTCTACAATGTCGTAGATACTTTTTGGGTGAGTAAACTCTCGACAACTTCTATTGCTGCAGTGAGCATTTCTCAAATAACACTCTTTGTCATGTTGGCTCTTAGTATGTGAATCTCAGTAGGTTCGAGTGTCGTGATGTCGATGCATATTTGAGCAAAGGAAAAAACAGAAGCAAGTAGAGTCCTCGCTCAGGGATTTATACTTGCTACCATTGCGTGAGTATTTTTTACAGTCTTAGCTCTTGTATTTAGAGAACCATTTCTCATAGCCTCGGGAGCAATTTGAGATATTTATGCTCCAGCTTTAGAGTATTTTACGATTGCAGCTGCAGGTTCTATTCTTTCGTTTTATCTCATCAACATTATGTTTGCCTTTAATTCTGAGGGAGATACTTTTACACTTACCAAGTTATTCGCTCTCTCGACAGCTGTGAATGTCATCCTCGATCCGATACTGATATTTGGGAAGTTTTGATTTCCTGAGCTAGGGATTGCTTGAGCTGCCTACGCAACTCTTATATCTCAGTTTGTATTTATAGTCCTTGCGATGAGAATCCTCTCATCAAGCTCGAGAAGTGTTCATTTTTCATTTTCTAATCTCAGTATTCAGAAAGATTCTGTTCTCAGAGTCCTCAAAATCTGATTTCCAGCTTCACTCACACAGGTTCTCAATCCAGTCTGACTTGCTATCCTCATCCTCATGGTTTCTCTCACGTACGGAGAGGCTGGAGCTACAGCATTTAGTCTGATATTTCGTCTTGAGTTTTTTGCCTATTTGCCTGCTATTTGATTCGGTCTCTGAGCTATGTCGATGATAGGACAAAATACGGGAGCTTGAAATACGCATCGTTCACTCGAGATATTCAAAGCAGCAAATTATTACGGTGGAATTGCTTCATGAATTCTCTGAGTCCTTCTCATAATATTTGGAAGTATCATACTCAAAATCTTCACAGATGATCCACTCGTGACAGAGTACGCTCTCAGCTATATCTACATCGTAGCACTATCCTACGCAGGTATCTCTATCACTATGATAGTAGCGAGTGTCTTCCAATCGATGGGGAAGTCGTGGCCAGGTTTTTGGCTTACCTTCATTAAGTTTTTCGTCATTGCGATTCCTCTTACTTATTTCATCACTCAAATGACTACGCTCCCGATTTGGTATGTCTGGATTGTGATTTCAGCTTCTAATATCTTTATAGCGATTATTTCATATATTTGGAACTTAAAAGTTTTGAAAAGAGTATAGAAAAATATTTCAAAAAAAACACTTTTAGATTGAAGTGTTTTTTTTGATTAAAATTTAAGGATAGTGAGAAAATTCTTAGAATAGATTAATGAATTTAAAAAAATAAATCAAATAAATATTTAATCCTATTGATGCTCCAACCCCTCCTCCACTACTCTCTCCACCTCCTCTTCCCATGAATCCTCGCATTCATATTTTTTCGAAGTATATGGAAACAAGCTTGGTGAATTATGATACTGACTATGCTGGTAGATGTGGATCATTTACTCGCTGATCCAATATTTGATGCAACAAGATGTTCTATTTGATTTCATCCTCTGCATAGCTATATAGCAATAGTAGTGTATATATGACTCATATTTGTTCCAAATATATATGTGAGAATTATTTGAGTTGGACTCGTATTTCATATGCTGACAGACTTCCAAGATTGCCTGTGGTAAAATAAAAACAAAGTATGAATACACAAGAAATCAGAGAATCTATCGAGATAATTCAAAAGCTGAAAACTGGGAACTATAGTGTACTGTCTCAAGATGAGAGGTATAATCTCACGGTAGAAAAACTTCAGAATAATACAATTCTGAAATTTTTTGCACGAAATCTCCAAACGGGTGAAATTATAAGTGGTAATTTCTATAAAGTGAAGTGAGAATATAGATTTCGTCCATGTGAGATTTCGGTTGAGCGAGCTCATTATTTCCTGTCTGGTATAAAGTGTCTAAACTCTTAAGCTTTTCATACAGAGTTTGTGTAAAATTGGAAGAATCTATGACGGAAAAGAATTATGGAACTTTATCATTTAATTACACGAAAATATGCAAGTACACGCACGATGAGTTACAAAAGAGGGAGGTGCATTTGAAGAACTGATGATTGAGAGACGAGATTTACAGCCAAAAGACATTTTGATTGAAATAAAATACTCTGGTATCTGTCACTCTGATATTCATACCGTAAAATCTGAATGGGGACAAGTAGATTTCCCACTCGTTCCAGGACATGAAATCGCTGGTATAGTCGTTGAGACTGGTTCTGAGGTTACGAAACATAAAAAAGACGATAGAGTCTGAGTAGGGTGTATGGTCGACTCATGCCAAGAATGTAGCAACTGTAAAAACGATGAAGAACAATTTTGTAAAAAAGGAATGACGGGAACCTATGGAGCTAAAGACAAATATGGAGAAAAAACTCAAGGTGGATACTCGAAGTATATTGTAGTACAAGAGGATTTTGTACTGAGTATTCCTGATAGTATTCCACTTGATAAAGCTGCACCACTTCTGTGTGCTGGTATCACAACTTATTCACCACTCCATCACTGGAATGCTGGACCAGGGAAAAAAGTAGCAGTACTCGGGCTTGGAGGACTAGGTCATATGGCTGTAAAAATCGCGAGTGCCATGGGTGCTGAGGTAACAGTTCTCTCTCACTCTGATGATAAAAAAGAAGACTCAATGAAGTTTGGGGCAACGTATCACGTGAATACTAAAAATGATTCAGTATTTGAGGAGTACAACGAAACTTTTGACCTCATAATTAATACAGTTGGAGCGAAGCTCGATATAGATCAGTATTTATCACTTCTTACTGTGAATGGTACACTTGTAAATCTCGGGGTTCCTTCGGAAAAAATGGAACTGAGTGTTGGTTCACTTATTGGAAGAAGACGTTCGTATGCTGGTTCTCTTATTGGAGGAATCAAAGAAACCCAAGAAATGCTCGATTTTTGTGCAAAGCATGATATCACTCCTGAAATAGAAGTTATTTCAGCTGATACGAAGGAAATAGATACGGCATATGAAAGAGTAGTAAACTCAGATGTGCGATATAGATTTGTTATCGACATGAGTACATTGAGCTAATATATTCTAAACGAAACATATTTATGAAAACTAAAAAAGCCTATTTAGCAGGAGGGTGTTTCTGGTGAATGGAGGAGCTTTTTCGAGCTTTTCCTTGAATCATGGGAACAAGGGTTGGCTATATGGGCTGAGAAACAGAAAACCCAACATACAGAAATCACGCGTGACATGCTGAAGCTCTTGAAATAGAGTATGATGCTGATGAGATAGATTATTCTACGGTACTTGATTACTTTTTTAGAATCCACGATCCAACGACGCTTAATCAACAAGGAAACGATAGAGGTGATTCCTATCGCTCTGCTATATTTTTTGAAGATGATGAGCAATTACAAACGGCCGAGGATTTTATAAAAATAGTAAATGATTCTGGGAGATGGCCAAATCCTGTCGTTACCAGTCTTGAAGAATTTGAAGCATTTTATCTTGCTGAGGACTATCATCAAGATTATCTGCAAAAATCTCCGAATTGATATACCTGTCATTATGTAAGATGGCCAACATATATAACAAGCTAATACAAAAAACACTGAAACTATAGTTTCAGTGTTTTTATATCTCGTTTTGCTTCCTCAAGCATATAGTTGGTTTTGCAACTTGGACAATTATGATAATAGGCATAATAATATTTTTTTTCGAGAGTTTTTTTTGTGTGTTTTGGTATTTTCTTTTCGAGTTCTGCTCCACATTTTTTACAGCTTTGTCATATTTTTTCTCAGGGGAGCGAGGCTGTTTTAGATGTGTTTTTTTTGCTTCATGAGATAAGACTCGTTTGAGAAGAAACTGGAGTTTCAATATATCATAAATCAACTCATAAGTCACTGCGTTTCATTGCAAGAGTTGCCAGCTCATCACACATCTCATTTTCAAAATGACCAGTGTGTCACTTAATCCACTTAAATGTCACGGAGTGTTTTTCTATTTCACTGAGCAATATTTCCCATAAATCCCAGTTTTGAGCTTTTTGAGAACCTGTACGAAACCAATTATTTGCTTTCCATTTTTTTGCCCATCATTTTTGTATACCATTGATTGTATACTGAGAATCTGTAGTAATGACTACCACAGATGGTTTTTTCAGACTTTGAAGTCACGCAATTACTCCACGAATCTCCATCCGATTATTAGTAGTTTTTTTAAATCACGCAGAAATATCTTTTTGATGATCTCCACATCTTAAAATAACCCCATATCATCCAGGTCATGGATTTGGATTGGCTCATCCATCGGAAAAGATATGTATTATTTCTTCTGCTTTTGTTTTCATGTGGGCTATTATATAAACGAAGTAAGAATATTTCAATGTTTTTATTTAAAAAATTTGTGCAACTCTCTGTTTATAAGTATTATGAAAACAATTATACAATATTATGTTGTGAAGCGAATTATGTCAGATAAATTGCATACCGAAAATAGCCAAAATATACAAAAAATATACAACGAAAAGTTGCTCTTATTAGGTATTTCTGATAGCCAAAAATTTCTATCAATCACTTCTACTCATTATAAGCGTGTAGCTCTTGCAAAGAAGATAGGTCATCCAATCGAAAAAATAAATAAACTCACTGCCTTTTTTGATTTTATGAGAGTAGAGGGAATGAAAGCAGTTGTAGCAGAGGTGTTAGTAAAAGACTCCGTGAAGTGAGTTCAGGATTTAAGAAAGAAGGATTGAGGTATCCTCTATACTGACCTGATTCACCATTATCCATATATAACTCGGTATATAAATCCTGAGTATTTAGGGGAATTAATACAAAATAGTAATAAGACTCCACTATTTATCTTTGATTTTTGGTATGAATCATTTACTGTTATGAGTAAATGATATGCGACTTCAATCACAAGCGTTGAAAAACAATATTCATACCTTGAAAATGAATCAAAAAACGAGTTTATAACGCTTATGATTCAATGCGTTATTTTCTGATTACTTTCAATAGTTTCACCTTATTTTCTCGTTTTTATTCCTATACTGTTTGTATTTCATTTCTATAGAAATTCATTTTTTATTTCTGAATTACATTATACCATACGAGAGAAACTGGAACACTATATTTTTGAGAATAAAAAATGAACTGATACTTGGACATGGTTCCTTCAAGAGGATTTCAACTTTTTTAAAAAGACGCTTTGTTTATGGTTGATATCACTTCTCGGTATTATATTTTTACAGTGACTTCTCACCTGAAATATTGAGAAATCAATAGCGTGAGTATTCTCAACATCTACAGAATCTACTCAGAAACTCGAGCATCCATGGTATTTAAGTGATAGTGTATATAAAAGCTTTGATCAAGAAGAAATTAGTCGAGAAGAATTAGTTTGAATACTTTTATCTAACCAAAATATAAGCTGAGGGACAGGGGCTCAAAACTGTTTTAAAGATATTTCTGAATCAAACTACAAAGAGCAAATATGTTTTGCAAAACGAAAGTGATATATTCAATGAGATGCTCAAAATAATTTTAATCCAAGCGCTACCGTATCTCATGCTGCGTGACTAAAATTTATTCTGAATTTTAACTGAGAGACTGTACCATGAAGGGCTGCATACGTAACCTTTGATGATTTAGAAAAGCAATTTTGGTATACAACGTACGCAGAATACGCAAAAATAAATGGACTCATAGATCAGTGAGAAAAACTCTTTTATCCAGATTGAGCTATAACAATTAAACAAGTTGATTCATATATTTATAAGCTCGTACAAAAAAAATAAGTACAACAAAAATAACTATATTTAAAAAAAAGAGCTAAGCAGCTCTTTTTTTTTAGAATATTTCTGAGAATCACTTCTCTGGTTCATCATATACACTTAAGATTTGCTCTTTAATCAGCCAGAGTTTGTTTGATACCGACTCAAGTAAGTCTCTATCATGTGAGACAATAAGCGTCGTACCAGTAAATGATTGTAACATATGTTTAATAACTTCTTTAGAGTGGATATCAAGATGATTGGTTGGTTCATCCATAATAATGATATCAGGTTTTGCAAGCAGCATCTTGGTGAGCGCTACCTTTGCTCGTTCTCATCCAGAAAGTGTTTGTATTACTTGTTCTACTTTGTCTCACGTTATGAGGAGTCAACCAAGCATAGTTCTAATTTCTTGAGTATTTTCGTGTTCTTTCGATAGTTCTGCAATAATACTCATACTAGTATCAAGACCCTCTAATACTTGTCAGTAACTTCAAACATTGAGATTAGGGTGAATTTGGCTCGTTCCTGAAAGTGCTGTGAGTTCTCAAAGAATAGTTTTGAGAAGTGTTGTTTTTCCAGCTCCATTTTTCCCTATGATTCCAATTTTATCCTGTTTATGTACCTGTATATATTCTGGGAGTGTCACCAGTGGATAGTCATATCAAACTATTATTTCCTCAAGTTGGATAATGACTTCTGGAAGTCTCATATTTGTTTGCAGAGTAATAAACTTTGCAGTGGTTTCATTTTCTGGTTTATGAAGCCTTTCAACCTTATCCAGTGCTTTAATTCGACTTTGAACACTAGCAGCTTTCGCAGAGTTGGCTCTAAATCTATTAATATAGGATTCTTGAGTTTCTATATCTCGTTCTTGATTATTGAAATCTCGCATCTGTTTGTCGTAACGTTCTTGTTTTTCTGTGATATAAAAATTATAGTTCCCAGCATAGTTATGTATTTGTTTTCCAGATATTTCTGCAATTCGTTTACAAGTATGATTAATAAATTGCACGTCATGGGATATAGAAACTATCGCTTTTTTCCAAACTTGGCAAAATTTTTCTAAAAAGATGATACCATCAATATCTAGATGATTCGTGGGTTCATCGAGTATCAAAATATCTACTTCTGTGATGAGAAACTTAGCAATTTGAACTTTTGTTTGCTCTCCACCTGAGAGCTGTAAAACATTGAAATCTAACTGGTCATCTGTAATGCCAAAATATCTCAGTATTTCTTGTCTCAAAATATCTTTTTTAAATCAGTCACACTCTATAAGTTCTTTATTGAGTGTTTCTCTCTCTTCCCACGCTTCAGCCTGGTCTTGCAAGCTGTGAAGTCGCTCTATTTTGTGCGTAATATCTGGAAATATAGTTGCCATTTCTTGTCTCAGTGTGTTTTTTGAATCTGACCAGAAGAGGTCTTGAGAGAGATATCCTATTTTAATCCCAGAAGCGAGTTCGATATTTCCGTCTATATTTTCTAAATCAAGTACCTCAGCCTGCTCTCATTTGAGTATTCCAGCTTTTGCGAGAATCATTTTTAGGAGCGTTGTTTTTCCAGCACCATTTTTTCCGATAAGTGCTACCTTATCATTCGTATTTATTTTGAGATTTGCATCTATAAGCAATGGTTCAGCTCATATAGATTTTGAGAGCTTGTTTATATCTATTAAACTAGATGCTATAGATGATTTTCATTCAAAAAGGTACTTGGGTATGCTCTCAAGAGAATACTGTTTATTTGCTCAAATAATAAGTGTTTTTTGTTCTGAAGTAGTATCATGAAGTTCAAACTCACTTCTCATATATTTTGCTGTACGTTTGAGTTTGGTTTCATGTTTTATTTTAGCAGGTATTTCATCATAAAAAACCTGACAAATTTCAGCAAGTTCATGCTCACTGAACTCATCATGACACGCAAGTATTTCATCTATTATTTCTTGAAACATATTTTTATTTAATTTATTCTTTGATTATAGGGAGATATAAAATAATGCGAGAGTATTATTCATTTTTTTATTTGTAGAATTTTCGTATGATATATTTATGCAAAAAATAACAGATTTAAATATTCAGGAGATTATGTCTCAGGATTACATTTCAGATGTGCACTTTGTGGGAATAAACTTTTCAAATCATGTTTTTTCTCGTAAAAACTTTTCAAACTGTACTTTTGAAAAGTGTAATCTTTCAAATATAACTCTCAAAAATACCACTCTCAATGATATTAGATTCAAGGGATGCAAGATACTTTGACTTAAGTTTTGAGATATAGACCGACTCTTATCAAACTTTAATTTTTATGATTGTACTATTACACTTACTTCTTTTTTTTGACTGTCTCTCAAAGGTATCCACTTCGAAGATTGCAAAATTACAGAATCAGACTTCACTAATACCTATCTTGAAAATGCAGTATTTTGATATTGCGATTTGCTCAAAACTACATTTCTTGGCTGTAATTTTAAAAATGCAGATTTACGTTGAAGCTTCAACTTCTCTATAGATCCACAACACAATAAATTCTCAAAAACTAAGTTTAGTAGGGAATACTGCGAGGGATTGCTTCACCAGTTAGATATAGAGTTGATGTAATATAAAAGAGCCCCCACGTGGGGGCTCTTTTGTTTTCTTTTAGCCATAGCACAAGTCATAGAATGACTTAACTTGGAATAATAAGTGTAGCCTTGAACTGGCGTCTCAGGACCTCAAGGAGAATTGTTCCCTTGATAAGAGTTGACTTGAGCTCAACGTTGAAGCCTACTTCAATATCTTCAGTCCCTTTGGATTTTCCCATTAAAGGTTCGAAAGAACCGTACTTGACGAGAAATTCTACTGTTGAATTGAACTTGCTTCCAAGTAGATATAACCTCAGCAGAGTTGGCTCTTCACCGTGGTCGAAATATGCATGTTTAGTTTTTATCTCTGAACGACGCCGAAAAGCTAGATAGACAATTTCTTTTTCTTTGTCCGTCAGTTCTCGTCCGAAATAGGTATGATCTTGCTTAAGAATCATACTCACTGGTTTCTTAACTCCATCTTGAACTTGAGTTTTTGTTTTATTTTTCGCCATTTTTTAGTTCCTCACTCAGATTAAGAAAAAATTGGTTAAATTATTATAATGTAATAATTATTTAGTTAATACATCAGTGTTGTATTTCAGAAATAAAAAAACTCACTTTCGTGAGCTTATTTTTGAATTACATAATTTCTTTTTGTTCTCCGTCTGGCATATTGTAATATTCTCATTTAAATTTACAAAATACATTGAGTTGGTTTTTCCATGGTGTCGTATCATCGAGACTTCCTACTGATGGCATAATCTTGTCAGACATGGCTTTTGCGTCATCATTTGGTTTTTTAAATATCGCAGAACCACAGTCTTTGCAGAATCCTCTTTTATTGTCAGGACTTGACTCATACCAACTGAGTCCTGAATCTTCAGTGATTTTTAAATCTGTTTTGTTAATAACGAGCATTGGTTTGTATATCCCGTGTATTTTTTGACACTGTTTACAGTGACAGCTCACTGCTCCATCTATTTCTCACTCTGCCTCGTATCGAACGTTACCACAATCACATCCTCCAGTAACTTTAGTCATAATTTATTATTTAAAAAAATACTCTGTAAAATTACTGAGTATCTGTAGTGAAAGTGTATGAAATGTATGAACTAATCGAATATAACATCAATTTCGATCATATCATTGTTTTCTTCTGTGTCACTTGGGTTATAGCTTCTGAGTTGAAGTTTTCAATTTTTAGTAACAAGTGGACTAGAAAAATCGAGTGTGGCTGTGAAATCAATCATATCTTCTCCACTTAATTCAGCATTTTCACTAATTGGTACGAGCCAATCTCCACTTGCACCTGTTTCCGCAACGACATCGTTACTTTCCACCATAAGTGCTACAGGAAATATTCATTCAAAAAACCAACTTCGAGGAGCTTTTCATTTTATTTCCAATGGAGACGATACCGGCATATTTGGAGTAAAATCAAATAACACTACTGGTGCTCATTTTACTGATTCAATAGTTGTTACTTCTTCTATTTTGCTCGTTTCACTATCTTCAATTCAAGGAATAGATATTCAAGAATCTAATGAAGGATTAGTAGATGCATCTTGAGTAGTACTTCAAGAAATATTACTATCTGGAGCAATTGCTTCACCACAGCTCGATAGCACGAGAGCAAGAGCTCAACAAGAGAGAATAAGTACTATAAATTTCATAAAGCTATATATTAATACATAAAAAGTGATACGTTGATTATATTAAGAATTTTATTTTTTACAAAGATACTGCATCTTTGAGTGAAAGTTGAATCTTACCAGTTGATTCATCTATTGAGAGAATCTTTACACGAATATTTTGTCAGACTTCTACTACTTCTTTTGGATCAGCAACATATCTATCAGCAATTTGAGATATATGCACAAGACCATCTTGCTTCATCCCAATATCTACAAATGCTCAAAAAGCGAGAACATTACGAATAATTCATGGCACTATATCTCAAGCTTTGAAATCACTGTTACTTAATGTAGTTGCCTTTTGATGACTTGAAAGAACTCTCTTCTCAATTCCTGCTTGAGAGAGGCTGTGAGTAATAAATTCTAGAGTTTGTATATTTGCATCATTGTACAAATCTTTAATTTTTACCTCATTGTTTTTATAAAATGAATCAAGTGACTCTATGGTATTTTGTTGTTTTGTTACAAATCTCGCAAGTGCATACTGCTCAGGATGAATATCTGTTGTATCTAGGATTTCCTTGCTTTGTGGAACCCTGAGAAATCAAATTGCCAATTTAAATACTTTTGGACTGAGTTGTTTTTTGAGCTCTGCTCTCGAAGTATAGGGTCTATTATTATATATTTTTTTTGCAGCAGTTTTTGTAATTCATGATATATGTGAGAGAACATATACGGAAGCTGTATTAACATTTATACCTACTTCGTTCACGGTATCCTCTATGACATATCAAAGTTTTTCTTCTAGTTTCTTTTCACTGATATCATGTTGATACATTCATACTCCTATACTTCAAACTGGTATTTTTACAAGTTCTGAAAGTGGATCTATAAATCTTCTTCAAATTGATACCGTTCACCTTTCTAAACTTCCTAAATTTGGAAATTCTTCTGCTGCTATAGCACTTGCAGAATATACAGAAGCACCTGATTCATTCACTATATAAATATCTATATCTGAAATACTTTGAACAAGTTCTGTTGATTCTTTCACACCTGTACCATTTCCTATAACTATAACATCTATGTTATAGTTTTTAATAATTTTACTGAGTTCAATTTTAGAATTATCCTTTTGAGAAAGAAATATTTTACTAAAATACAGAGGGTTTCAGAGATTATCAAGTACTACCATTTTACATCAAGCTGCAAATCCAGGATCAAGAGCGAGAATAGTTTTTCAATACTCAGGTTTCGTCATAAGCAGTTGACCAAGATTTTTACTAAATGTTATGATAGCATCGTCTTCTCATTGCTCAGTGAGAATTCATCTAATTTCATTTTCAACAGATTTAAATAGTGTAGTATAGCCAAGTTTGAGTCACTCTTCAAGCTCTGTAATGAATTGTGATGATATTTCTAATTCTCCAGCATATCTTTTTTTAATAATGTCGTATGTTTTCTCTGTTTTCTCTATTTTTATATTGAGAATTCACAGATTTTCTCCTCTATTGAGAGCAAGTATTTGATAGGGTTTGAGATAATTTATTCTATTAGAAAAATCCGTGTATATATCAAACTTAGAAACTTGACCAGCATCTTTTTTATTAAGTTTTGCGAGTGCAGTTGGTGTTTTTATTTTAGAAATAAGTATTCCATATCATTGTAAATCATCTCTCAGTGCATGTCTAAGATTCATATTAGCTGATATTTCAGCTGATATAATCTGACTCGCTCCTTCTAGTATTTCTGTAGAATCATACTTTGCCAAAAAATTATCAGGAATCTTGGATATATTTTTTTTAAAATTGTCAGCTACGATTTGAAATCCCTTTTCTATTGCCAACATAGCGAGAGTTTTCTTTTTTGTTTTATAGGGTTTGTAAAGTTCTTCTACTTCCTTTATATTATTAGAATTCACTATATTCCTTTCAAGTTCTGGAGTGAGTTTTCATTGATCAAAAATTCCCTGTAGAGCAGTATTTTTGAGTTTAAATAATTGTTCAAGTCACTTTCTCAATTCTATAATAGCTCTTATGACTGTTTCATCAAGTCATCACGTTCTTTCTTGTCTATAGCGGGATATAAACGGAACTGTTGCTCATTCGTCGAGCATATCTTGAGTAGTAGAAACTTGATGCTCTTTGAGATTGAGCACTTTAGCAATTTCTTGATTATATATAGGTTCTAAAATCATAAGTGATGAAGCATTATTTAGATAAAAAAAAGCTCTCCTCAATGAGAGCTTTAGTATTCGATGATATGAAAATTATAAGCTTACCGGAATTTCTAAAAAGTCTCCAGAATTAGCAGATTCTAGTTTGAGGGTAGCCTTGGTAACTCCTTCAGGAACTTCAAAGATGAGTTCAGCAACATATTGAACGTTATCTCCAGTTGGATTTCACTGTTCATCAATTACTTCACCTGAAGCTGTACTGGTAGCTAGTATGGTTCCATTTTCAGCTATAAGACTAATTGGAAATTCACTATCTTTGTACCAATCAACACTTACAGTTCAAATGACAATTTCTCAAGATGTAATAGTAGTTCACTCTTTAATATCATTGAGAGTAACTCTACTTCAGTTTGTAGATTGAACTTCTAGTACCTCTTCTTCGACTGCTTCTTGTTCAACTATTTCTTCGCTCCCTGTTCATGTAGTTTCATCTTGTTCTTGAGTTGTTGCTTGAACTGGGGTAATTCAGCCACTAGAACTTGAGTTAATTTGAACTTCATTTTTGTTTGCGCAAGACGTAAGAATTACAAGAGCTGTGAGCATTCAGATTGTAGAAAGTTGTACTTTGTTCATGAGAAATATCTTTAAAAAATATAATTTACTTCTCTATGCTATTTTAAATTTGATATAAATCAATTTTTATAGCTATAAATAGAGTTACATTTTTAGTTTGCTATTTGAAATATATAATTAAAATTCAGCAGTTAATTCACTCAAGCATTTATGAAAAATACTAAAACTCTTCTTCTGGCTCAAGTTGCAAATGTATCGAAAGAAACACTTCTTTCATTTAGTACTCTCCCATATACTAAAATCCGACTCTTATATTCTTGAAACAAAGATACACTCAAAATAAAGATTCCTTCAAATATTTCTATTGTCAGTTATACTGGTGTTAACTGACTCAACAGAGCTATAAATACTGCGTACACAGATTTTCCAGAATATATGGTATTGCCATTGTTTTCTTGAGATGATAATTCTAAATATGCCATTAAGGTATTTAATAAATCATTTGGATCTAAAATAAATCCAAAAATTTTCAAAGAGAAAGATGTCATGCAAAAATTTCTCTGAGATGTTTGAGAGAAAAATATAATGAAGCGAACATACAAGGAAGTTATGCATATGGAATATGATGAACTTTTAGATTGAGTTGGTCCAATGAGTATTATTAAACCAACCAATGCAAGTGCGTCACGAAGTACTTTTAAAATTACCTCGAAAGAAGATTTTCTTGATATTCTCCCTAAACTTTCTCGAAACTTTGACTATATGATTGAGGAATATATAGGTTGAGAACTCTATTCTGTTGATGTATTTTACGCTGATTCTAAAATGTATCTCCTGACATATGCTCGTGAGATAGCAATGATTGAGCTTTCTGATAAAAACAAATTTTCAAAAGAGTTTCTTGCAAAATATGGGGAAGAGCTACAAAAACATTTTAATTTTATTCTTCCAATTAGTTATCATCTAGATTTTTCTATGCTCGCGAAACTTGAGCTAAGTTTACTTGAACAACTCAGAGTTAAACTCGAGGAAATTGATTACCGATGAGTGATACACCTCGAATATAAATACGATAAAACTGCTAAAAAAATATGATTTTTAGAGTGGGGAGCAAGATATGGGTGATATAGAAAAATTTTTATAAAAGAAATCTACAATACAGATATAAAAAGAATACCGTATTACCTACTCGTTGAAAAAGATACTTCAAGATTCAAACAACTTAAATGAAATATTTATAGCTTCAAAGAACAAGAACATAATCTCAATTTTGTTCGAATCAAAACTAATTTCGTAGATACAACAAATTATATAGATATACTGAAAAAAACTGGGAATATATTTGAAGTCTCGTTTCAAAGTTTTCTAAAGGATTATTTTCTCAGAACTTTTTGAATCAGAATCAAAAAAATAGATTTTTACGTGAAATATTCTTCTGGATTTAACTTTTTTCCTTTTTATAGAGAAAAACTTACGAAACTTGATTATATTTTAGAATTTGATGACGAGAATTTTGAACTCTATAAAAAGAAAAAATTTAAAATTATAGAAAAAACATTCTTTCACGACTATAAATAATGAAAAACACATTCCTAAATATGATGAAATCTCGATTTTTCATTGTATTTCTTATCACTTTTGTAAACGGATTAAGTTTTACTATGCTTTTTCCAGTCCTTCCTTTTATCATTAAAATTTATGAAGCCCCTGAAGTAGTCCTGTGAATATTACTTGGTACTTTTAGTTTATTTCAATTCTTGGCTGCTCCAATCTTAGGTTCTCTTTCAGATAAATATTGAAGAAAACCTATTTTGATCATTACTCAAGCAGGAACTATGTTGTCTTGGGTTGTACTTTGAGTGTCATACTTACTTCCAGAGTATCAGTTTTTATCGTTCATATCTCTTCCAATTCTTGTAATTTTTTTATCTCGTGTATTTGATGGAATTACTTGATGAAATAATTCCGTAGCACAAGCTATCATAGCTGATCTATCTACACCTTCAGAAAGAACGAAAGTTTTTTGAATGAATGGAGCTATTATGTGACTTGCAATTGTTGTAGGTCCATCTATTTGAGCATTTTCTATGTGAACAAGTTATGGTTATTTGTGAACGGCAATTGCTGGTACTATCATTTCTTTTATAACTCTTCTAATCATGATTTTCTTTTTACAAGAATCAATTGCAGAAGAAGATAAAAAATCAAAGATTAAAATCTCACTCAAAAATACAAATTTGTTTGCTCAAATATCAAAATGGTGAAAATTCAAAAATATTAGATATACTATATTTATGAAAATTTGTATGTTTTCTGCATTTGTTTGATATACAAGTATTTCCGCATTATACCTAATAGATGTATTTAGATTCGATGCTATCAATGTATGATATTATATGACATTCACGGGAATGTTTCTTATATTTCATCAAACAGTTTCTATACGATATTTTGTGAAAAAATTTCGAGATCGCAAAAGTCTTTATATATGAATGATTTTTATGTGATTATGATTTCTTGCAATGGCTTCAACTAAAAATATCATATTATTTACTGTTTTTTATTTTTTTGCTGTGCTCGGTATTTCTCTCTCTTGGAGTACGCTGAGTTCTTTATTTTCAAGAAGCGTGGATAAAAAAAATCAATGAGAAATTATGTGAATGGTTGCTGGTTTAGAGAGCTTCATATCAGTTTGAATCCCTATATTAGCCACTCTTATATATACTCATATAGATTTTTCTATATATTTTCTCCTTAGTATCCTTCCACTTGTTTGAGTTTTAATAAGTTCGCTTGTTTATAAAAATATACACTTTGAAACTGTCAAAGAAGCTTCTTAAAATCTTTTGCAAGCAACATATAAATCCTTATATTAAAGCTATTACTTTTCAGTTTTTCACAATATGGATTTTCTTCTTGCACTCATTGTTTATGCTTCTTCACATGATATTTCACGAGATGAAATGCAGATACGACACCAAAATTATTGCCAAAATTTATACTTTCAACCTAATGCAGCAGCTAAATTATCTCAAGCCTCTTGTGATTTAGCTGATACTGAGTATGAAATAGCATTTGTAACAGCAGGGAAGTACTAGTAAATTACTCCTATTCAAAAAATAAAAAAATCTCAGAATAATGTCTGAGATTTTTTTATTTTTCTGAGTTTGTATGATAGAATTATATTAAATAAAATATAATATTTGAATACATGTTTGAGAAAAAAGAAGTAGAAAAAAGATTTACCAAAAAATCACTCCTCAATGATTTACGAATATTTTTAATTTCAGTTGCCATAATAATGATATGGAGATGAATATGGAACCTTTTAGATCACTTTTTTTTGCCTCAATTTTGGGTCCTCTCAAGTATTTTATCTATAGTGATTTGAATTGCTATTCTTGTCCTTAATGATAACAATCTCGAAAAACTTTGAGAGGAGTAGTTTTTTGTTTTCATACGTATTCTATACATTTACGTTCATATAATAATGAGTATTAACTTATTAAGATAATTATATGGAATTTGATTTTGTCCCATTTGAATTTGGAAGAATGTTTCTTGGTGATGCTAGTTTATGGTATTTATTTGAAATATTATTTAGAGTAGTTGTTATATTTGTTACAGCTGTAGTTCTATTAAGAGTTGTATCATGAAAGTGACTCAAAGATATGAGTTTCTTTGATTATTTTCTTGTAGTTGCTATGTGAAGCGCTGCTTGAGATCCAATGTTTTATGCAACTGTACCACTTTTATACGGTGTTGCAGCATTAACATTTATAATTGTTCTCAAAGAATTTCTCACACATCTTACTCTTAAAAATGATTTTTTTCTCCAACTCGCAGTTCCAGATCCTGTCTTAATAATAGAAAATGGAGTTATTGATGAAAAAATGCTTTTTAAAAAAGACATTCCTTTAAAAGCATTTTATAGTAAACTGAGAATTCAATGAATTAAAAATACTGGTGAAATTATGAGATGTTATTTGGAACCAAGTGGAGAAATTAGTATTTTTAAATTTGAGGATTCACAAGTCTTGAACTGACAATCAGTTTTTCCTCCAGAAATATTCAGATAAAAAAAGAAGGAGATTATCTCCTTCTTTTTTTATCTCGACTAAATTTATTTTTGAGTCTCTTAAATTCTTTTTCTCAAAGCTTTTCTTCTAATACAAGATTGAGCTCTGCTTGTTCATCAAAGAGATGCATATCCATATCTAGTTTATGCTCAATCTTGAACCTATAATCCTCATAGTTTCAGTACGAAATTGAGAGCTCTCCATCATGTATAAACCATATATGAGTTGCGAGCTTATTCACAAAGTATCTATCATGAGAAATAAATAATATGGTTCATTTATATGCTCTGAGTGATTCCTCAAGAGACTCGCGAGTGTCATAATCGAGATGATTTGTTGGTTCATCAAAAATTAAGAGGTTGGAGGATTTTTGTCAAAGAATAGCAAATAGGAGCTTACTGGTTTGACCTCCAGAAAGTTCTGATACTTTTTTATCTAAGTCGGTTTTTTCAAAGAGATAATGCTTAATAAGTCAGATGAGATGTTCATCTGGATAATTTACTCAGTGTTTATGAAAATTTTCTCGCATAGTGAGGTCTTTGTAGAGCTCCTCATGCATTTGAGAGTAGTAGAGTATTTCAGAAGCTTTTCAAATTGATTGATACCCATCTAGTAAAGGAATCTGACCTAATATAGTTTTAATAAATGTTGATTTTCAAACACCATTTTCTCATACGACTCAGACCCTCATTCATTTATGAAGTGTAATTTCATTAATAAAAAAGAGGCTTTCACTTCGACCAATAAATGCTTCTTTGTAACTTACCAATTTTTCAGGAGATTCTCCAGAATATTCAAAGAAGAAGTTTGGTTTTTGAGGAATAAAAGGTTTTTCTAACTTCTCAATTTTTTCAATCATTTTTTCTCGACTTTTTGCCCAACCTGCTCTTGAACCTGCTCGAAATCTATTTATGAGTTGCTCTTGTTTTCCAATATAATCTTGTTGTCGTCCCCAGTCATCCATTCTAATTTTTTCTACTTTTTCTCTTTCAATTACATAATCACTGTAGCCAGAATGATACATGGTACTTGGTCGACCTGGTTGTATTTCCAGAGTTTTAGTACAAGTTTTATCAAGAAACTCTCTATCATGAGAAATAATCACATATCAACCATTCCATTTGTTCTGCAGATAGCTCTCAAGCCATTCAACAGAGCTCATGTCTATAAAATTGGTAGGTTCATCTAGAAAGAGCATATCGGGTGATTCTAGTAATACCTTTGCAAGTGCTACTTTCGTTCTTTGTCATCAAGATATTTCTGAGAGCTTTTTATCTAAAAGTTCTAGAACTCAAATACCTTGGCTCACTTGATGAATTTTGTTTTCAAACTCATATCATCCTATGTTCCCAAACTGTTCTAGGAGGTCGGTATATTCTTCTATTACTCATGTGTCTTCTGACATTTTCTCCTCAAGTTCTTTCAGTTTACGTTCCATTGACTGTATTTGAGTAAACGCTTCTCTAAGTTCCTCGTGAACTGTCTTTTCTTCATTATCACTATAAACTTGATGGAGATATCATAGAGTCATATTTCCGACATTCTCAATAAAACCCTCATAGTTTTTGATATTTCCTACAACGGTTTTCATAAAGGTAGTTTTCCCAGATCCATTTGGTCAGACGATAGATATTTTATCATTTTGATTTATCGTAAGCTCAATATCTCGCAGGACTGGTTCTCCTTGAAACTCGAGTTTTTCAATTTTAATTTTTAAATGGTCCACTGTATTTATTTTATTCTATATTTATACAAATTGTATTCAAGAAATATTTTTTACAAACTTTGATTTTCGCAATATATACAGAAATAAATCTATATCACTTCTATTTGCAAATACATACCTTTCCCATACAATAATGCAGCATAATTTAAAAGTGCAAAAGACACATATATTGTATAAATAACTCAATTACATGGCTAAAAAGAATGCTTTAAATGAAAGTGAAAAAAACCAAAAAATTAAAAAAGTAAAAAAACCTAATAACAATTATACTCCGTTCATCATACTTATTGTTCTCTCTGTAGCTCTTGCAGCACTTATTCCTTTTGTTCAAAACTGAACGGTTCAAGTGAATGAAAATATTTCATTGTCTGAACTCTCAGAGAATTATAGTAATTCTGAGTATTCTGAAATACTTATTGACGGTAATAAGGCCATAGCAACTCTTTCTGGTGGAACTGTAACAGAAAATGGGGTTGAGAAACAAAGAGTACAAACTGCAATTCTTCCAGAGCGTGATTCACTCTCAGATTTGGGTCTTCAAAATACTGATATTACTACAAATGTAGAAGTAAAGGATCTTACGAGTTCTAAGTTCTGGGCAGAAATGCTTCCTACGATACTTCTTGTAATATTATTCTTAGGTATAGGATTGTTTCTTATTTCACGAATGTGAGGTATGGCAAATAATGCTATGACTTTTTGAAAGTCTCGAGCTAAATTGTATGATACATCTAAAAATAAAATATTATTTAAAGATGTTGCTGGAGCTGAAGAGGAAAAAGAAGAACTTCAAGAAGTAGTAGATTTTTTGAAAAATCCTAAAAAATATAGAGATATCGGTGCTAAAATACCAAAAGGAACTCTTCTAGTTTGACCTCCAGGTACAGGGAAAACTATGCTTGCTCGTGCAGTTGCCTGAGAAAGTAATGTTCCATTTCTTTCTATCTCAGGTTCAGAGTTTGTAGAGATGTTTGTATGAGTTGGAGCATCAAGAGTGAGAGACTTATTCACAAATGCTAAAAAAATAGCTCCTGCTATTATCTTTATCGATGAAATTGACGCAATCGGGAAGAAGAGAGGACCAGGAACTGGTGGATGACACGACGAAAGAGAACAAACACTCAATCAAATACTTACTGAAATGGATGGTTTTGATAACGACACAAATGTCATTGTTATCGGAGCAACAAATAGATCTGATGTTCTTGATAGAGCACTTCTTCGACCAGGTCGATTTGATCGAAAGATTACAGTAAATCTTCCAAATCAAACAGACAGAGAAAAAATTCTTGAAGTTCACGCGACAACTAAAAAAATTCAAAAAGATATAAATTTTAAATGACTCGCGAGTTCTACAGTATGATTTTCATGAGCTGATCTTGGAAATATACTTAATGAAGCTGCGATTATTACAGCGAGATATGGTGAAAAAGAAATAACTGAACCAAGACTCCAGCAAGCATTTGAAAGGATTGTAATGTGATTACAAAAGAAATCACTTGTTATGAATAATGAAGAACGTAAAATAACAGCGTATCATGAAGTTGGGCATGGATTACTCGGAAGACTTCTTACTCACTCTGATCCAGTTCATAAGATTTCAATCACTCCACGAGGATGAGCACTTGGAGTTACGTGGTTTATGCCTGAGAGAGATGCTATACTTACCAGTAAAGCAAAATTCTTAGATGAACTATGTGTTTTATACTGAGGAAGAGCTTCTGAAGAAATATTCTTTTGAAAAGAGTTTATCACTACTGGTGCAAGTAATGATATTGAAAGAGCTACTGCAATAGCAAGAAATATGGTGATGCGATATGGTATGTATGATGAAATAGGTCAAGAAAATTTTGCTGGAGAAAGAGGTATGTGAAACTATACTGGAGTTGAAGGGGATAAACCATATGTTTCTGAACAAACTCAAAAATCTATAGACGCAATGGTTCAAAAAATACTGACAGAACAATATCAAAGAGCTCTCAAAATCATTAATGATAATAAGAAACTTCACGAAACTATTTCTGAAGATCTTCTCAAAGAAGAAGAAATGGATAGAGCAAGATTTGAAACATATTTTGCATAAGCTAAAAAAATCTTACAACAGTGTAGGATTTTTTTCTTGATTAAATTTCAATAATTCCTAAAGTTAGTTTTATTTACTAAAAATTTAATATGCCGTACGGAACAAATTTTTGAAATATAAACCCTGAAACATGATTCCCAGATTTATCTATTTATCCAAAAGCCTGATCAGATCAATGAACAAGAATTCCTGAAGGATTTATAGCACCAAAACCTTTAACACGTATTAAAATCAATCCTTGTGAGGCAGTTGCATCGTGAAAGAAAGACATACATGATATTTTAGATACTTAAAATTATGAATACTATTTCTTGGAAAGATTTTGAAGGTTTAGATATGAGAGTTTGAACAATAATAGAGGTTCAAGATTTTCCTGAAATTAATAAACCCAGTTATAAAGTATGGGTAGATTTTGGAAAAGAAATTGGTATAAAAAAAACTTCAGCACAAATAACTCAACTCTATAGTAAATGAGAACTAATATGAAAACAGATTATTTGAGTGATAAACTTATGACCGAAACAAATAGGGAATTTTATGAGTGAGTTTCTTATTACTTGAGTGCAAACTGAACATTGAGTTGTACTAACAACTGTAGATAGTAATGTTCTAAATGGGATAAAACTTTCTTAGGTATATTCATCTTTACTTAAAAGAATTAAAGACCGAAAATAATTTTTTGGTCTTTTTTGCTGCTTGAGTATAGTAATAGTAATATTATTAAACTAAAAAACATGCATAACATTGTTGATATTATATTAGGTCTCGTAGATGGACTTGGTTATTTTGGTATATTTATCATGATGACGATAGAATCGTCGTTTATACCGTTTCCAAGTGAGGTTGCTATGATACCAGCTTGATACCTTGCAAGTTTAGGGAGAATGGATTTTTGACTTGCTCTATTAGCTTGAACGCTTTGAGCAATAGTGGGAGCAAGTATAAATTATTTTCTTTGAATGTATCTTTGAAAACCAGTGGTAAAATCACTCATTCATAAATACGGTAAATATATACTTCTAAACGAGAAGCATTACCTCCAATCTGAAACGTACTTTAAAAAACACTGAGCAATCACAACACTTGTCGGGAGATTTATTCCAGCTGTGAGACAACTCATCTCTATACCTGCAGGTATATTTCATATGAATTTTGGTACATTTATAGTATTTACTGCAGTTTGAGCTGGAATCTGGAATCTGGTTCTCCTCTCTATTTGATATGTTGCATGAAAAAATGATGATCTTATTAAATCACTCAGTTCAGAAGTTTTACTATATTTAATAGTTATACTTGGTACTATAATAATAGCGTATGTTAAATACGTAAAATCTCAATCTGCTAAACTGAGAGATATAGAAGAAACAATAGATCATAATGATGAAGTATTACTCGAGGAAGCTAGTCATAGAAAGAAATAGTTTTATTATCAAATTTTGTACATAATTATAAACAATTATGAAAATAGATGACCTAAAAAATAAAAAGATTGCTATACTTTGATTTTGAAAAGAGGGAAGAAGTAGTCTTTCTTTTTTGCAGAGTTTATGAATAAGTGATATTACTATTCTGGATAAAGAAATTTCTGAATGAATAGAAAAGATTTCTGGTATTAATTATATTTCATGAAATAGATACCTGAGTGATCTTTCAAAATATGATTATATAATAAAGTCACCTGGAATTAGTCCCTTTCATAAAAAGATAGCTGAAGTAAAACATAAACTCATATCACAAACACAAATATTTTCAGAAAATTATACTGGTAAAATAATCTGAATCACAGGAACAAAGGGGAAATCTACTGTTGCGACACTTCTGTATACAATGCTAAAAGCTGCTTGATATGACACTGTTTTAGTTTGAAATATATGAGCTCCAGTACTTGATGAAATTGATTTATTATCTCATGAAGTTCATGATTTTGTTGTGTATGAAATGTCGAGTTATATGTTACAAGATTTCATTCCTAATCTGTATATCTGATATTTCAACAATGTCTATCCGTGTCATTTAGACTGGCATACAAGTTTAGAAATATATAAAAACGCTAAAAAGAATATAGTAAAGTGAGCTACAATAAGTGTGATTCAAGAGGAGTTCAAAGAAGAGTTTTCAGAAATAAATAAAAAAAATATTATTTATTTTGATGGTGACCAAAAGTATAAATACATTGAGGCAGGATTTTATATTTGAAATGAGCTAGTTTTTTGAACAGATGAAATATGACTTAAGTGAGAACACAACAAAAAAAATATTTTGGGAGTTATTACTATTCTTGATGTTATTTTACAAGACTCAAAAAATATTTCAAAACTTCTGCATGATATATTACCAAAGTTTAAGGGACTTCCTCACCGAATAGAAATTATAGGTGAATACGAATGAATAATATTTGTAGACGATGCAATAGCAACTACTCCAGAAAGCACCATAGCAGCGATAAAAAGCTTTGATTGACCAATTCAGACACTCTTTTTAGGTTGAGAAGATAGTTGATTTGATTTTAAAACAATTCGAGAAACTATACTTAGAAGTAATATTCAAAATATTATTGGATTTCCTGATACTTCAGAAAAAATATTTCCTGAAATACTTCATAGAGACTATGAAGTGCCATTTGAAATGGAAATAGATGGAATGATTCTCCAATTTTTAAAAACCAGAAGCATGAAATCGTGAGTTGATTTTGCTTATAAAACAACCTTTCCTGGAAGAGTAGCCTTGTTATCTTGTGCTGCTCCAAGTTTTTCTCTTTGGAAAAATTATATCGAAAAGGCGAATGAATTTAGAAAAGAAGTCGTTTCTTATTAAGAATTGAGATCTTTTTGAAATATTTGTAGTTCTCGTTCAAGTCTATTAAGTAAATAAACTCGAGTATGGGTTTTAAGTGATTTTATATCAATGGTATAACCTATATTATTTCAATTGTTATCATAGGTATCAATAGAATTTTCCTCATAAATTTTAGATCGAGCTGTTTTAATAGCTCAAAGCACTGCATCAATACGAATGTTTGCATTGCTCAGAGATGCCTTTTTAAAAGCTGGAGCTAAAATTTTCATTATTTTATCAATCTTCATTTCTTCATTAGATACATTGAGTCATACTCTTTCAACAACAAAGCCATCAAGAATATTTCTTCATGAATATTCTAAACGTCTCCCGTTATAAAGAAATTGACTTGAATTTCACGCGTCTAAGTTTATAGCATCCCAGCATCCTAATTCGTAAAGGGCAGGAGTCAGATCGTTTAGCGAAGCTGCCGAGGTACTCCCAAAAGTTATTTGTGTTTTATCTTTGTTTGAACAAATATAGTGTCTTTTCATTGCACTTTTCATCTTGTTATCGTAGAGTCAAACGTCATGATAATGCTCTAATTGACTAATACCATTTGCAAACAGAATAGGGAAATTTCACATTCCTTCAAAAATATCTGCACGAGAATCAGCATTTATTCTATTTGTTTGGTGAAGCAAAGGAACTCAATCTTTATCCCATCAAAATATTCACCGTTCTCAAGAGTCAGGGTAGAAGCTATAATCTACTCAGTTAACTATTCGTTCATTGATAGTAGAGCTTTTTCAATTACATACTGTATAGTCCTTTGGACAAAAGAATATACCATTAATTCAAGTGATAGCATTTTGTTGTTTTGCTAAATCATCTATATTTGTTTCAGAATCTGATATAGCAACATGTATTTTGTAATCATCATCGTTAATATCGTATACAACATTGTTAAATGTGATTCAGTTCACTACAATATTTTGAAACGTATTTGCTGAAACAGAAAATGGAAATATAAGAACACAAAGTCACAGTATTGTTTTTTTCATTATTTATAAAAAAGAATTATATTATTTTCAATTATAGGAACAGTAGGGGAAATAGATAGTAAAGTATGTGAAGATTGCATAAATATTAATTACTTAACATAATATAACTTATGTTAAGTAATTAATATCAAAATTGTAGATTGAATGACTGTTTATAATATTTGTATAAATTACTTATTTTGTTTAATTTAATAATTAAATTATTAAATTAAAAAATTTTTATCTAATAATTTAATTACTAAATTTTAAGTTTAATTATTCAAAAGTTATATTTTAATCTTATATAAACATCTCATTAAAAATTAAACACATTAATATATTATGTTAAGTGCTATGATTCAGATATCTCTATAGATTGATTCACTCATAATTCTATTATTTGGAGCTCTTTTAGAATATTTTCAGAAATATTATCTCTCTCAAGATATATTTTTATTCTCTCTAAGATTTGTAACTTTTGATCGAGAGTAAAATCTGAAATCAGTAAAATAACTTTTTGTAGTTTTTCATTATCAAGATTAACTGGTTCAATAATATTTTCTGTAACTTGAATAGGTCGATTTACTGGTGTAAATCAAGATGTAAAGTTTATATTTCTAAGTCTCATTTCATCAACTTGAGCATAGAGCATATCTCAAGGACAACTCGTATGTCAGGTATCTCTATGTCAGACAAGAGTAAAATCCTGTTTAGTTTCAAGTGGAAAAGTACTACATGCAGCTCAGGAACAAGCCATATTGTAATAATACTTTTTTGAAAAATCTATTCAGTATTTGTATGCCAAGTATTTAATTAATTTTTCTAAAGATTCATATTGGCTAGAGTTTATTTCTTTTTTTTCGTAGTTTCACATAACTGCAATACCAAGTGTAGAATAATTGTTCCACTTCGAATGCGCTCATGATACGTAGTCTCCTCATTTTTTTCACTCGTATATTTCTCCATCATATCAAATAACAAAATTATACCCAACATCTCACCAAGCATTACTTATACTGTGATATCTATATATATTTTTTATTCATTCTGCACTACTTGAATATTCATCTGCGGTATGATGTACAACTATTGCATTGATATTTTGCGTATACTCTAATGGCCAGGCAAGTTTATAATTTGAAGTTGGATCATATTGAAGTTTCTGCGTAATGGTATTTTGTTTTCAAAAATTTTCATTTATATAATCATATGTTTTTTTGTTTTTTTCATCTCGAAGCTTTTTAGCTTCTGGACTCACATATGGTGCTACATATTTACTCCATCGCTCTAAAATGCTCACCCAATAACTTGATTCTCGAGAAGTATATTGCTCATCAGCTCACCAATCTGCTCTAGAAATAATTAGTGGTTTTTCAGGAGCTTGTAATGTGAGAGCATAACTTCCCTGTACTCAAAAAACAAGTAAAATGGTGATTAAAATTATGAACTTCATGAAACTATATAAAAAAATAAAACCTTAATTATATTTTAAGGTTTTATTTTTTATATCAATCTATATTTCTGTAAAACTTCTTACTTAGACTACCCGTCTATTCAGTATTTTTTAATATGGTTATCAAAAATTTCTTGATTAATTTCTCATTTTTTCAGAAGGTACTCTAGATATTTTTTCATAGGAATCATTCCATGTTCCTTCCCTGTTTCTATTGCTCCATTAATTTGATGAATATGATCTTCACGTATCATATTCTCAATAGCTTTATTTTTCACCATAACTTCTGTAGCTACCACTCTCGTTCCATCCTCTTTTTTAATAAGATCTTGCCAAACAACTCATAAGAGTGACTCTGCAATTTGTGCCCTGATATATCATTTTTCATCTCATGGGAACATATCTACAATTCTAGAAACCGTTCTTGCTGCTCCAGATGTATGAAGAGTAGCAAATACAAGGTTCCCTGTTTCAGCGGCTCTAAGTGCAAGTCTAAATGTTTCAAGATCTCTCATTTCCCCTACCATAATTACATCACTTGCTTGTCTGAGAGCGTATTTTAATCCATTTTCAAAGCTTAATGTAGAACTTCAAAGTTCCCTTTGTTCTATCAGAGATTTCTTGCTTGTGTGTACAAATTCAATTGGATCCTCTATAATAATAACATGTTTGTTATAGTTTTTATTAATCTCATTTATGAGTGATGCGAGTGTAGTAGACTTTCCTGATCCAACTCAACCTGTAATGAGAACAAGTCCACTTTTTCTGTGTGAAAAACTCTTAATGATACTAGGAATGTTTAGGTCATCAAATTCTGGAATTGAGTCAGCGATTACTCTGAAAACGAGTCAAAGTCCATTTTTTTGTTTAAAAGCATTTACACGAAATCTTCCGTATCATTCAATTTGTAATGAGTAATCAAGTTCAAAATTTATCTTAAAATTAGCTCTGTGCTTTTCTGGAATTATATTCATAATTTCAGTATCGATATCTTTTTGCTCTAATATACCGTATGTATCCAAATAGACAATTTCTCAACTCTTTTTTATAGCTGGGAAATTCCCTGCAGATATGAGTATATCAGAAGCCCCCATTTCAACAGCATCTTTTAAAACTTGCGAAATTATCATAACAAAAATAATAATAAAATATATATATAAATTATAACATATAATTTTTTAACAAACAACTAATAACATGCTTTTTTGAAATAATCTTCAAAGTATTTAAATGTTATATCTCAACTATTCCAAAAAATGAACAGTTTTTCAAATAACTCGTCTGATATCTCTACATACTTTCTAATATTTTGCAAAGCTCAAGGATACATAGTTTGAACTTCTGGAGTTATATAAATATCTTTACTTATACTCATAAGAAATTTAAAATAGTTTACATCCTTGTTCCATTTTTTGATTTCTGTATTCATTTCAATCGAAAATGGAAAATCTGCAAAATATAGAAATTCTGCAAAACTCATTCAAACAGTTCCAACATCTAAATCAGCGAGTATGAGAGCATATTTATCTTTGTTAAGCGCTCTATTTTTAAATACTGTTCCAATTATTGCCTTTCGTACGATTCAATAGTCTATTCAGTTATAGTTGTATTTATTTTCAAAATCAATAATTCCCTGAAATGCTATATCCAGGGATCTAAATTCATCAAGGTCTTGAGAAGTTCCAGTATGTCAGGCATCGTGAAAGAGTGCAGCTATAAATAAACTTTTTATTTCTATGATATCAAACATGTGGCTTGGAAGTTTTAATACTCACTCTGCTACTTTGAGTGCATGTACGAAATTATGGTATGGAACCTTTTGATTATATGATTTTTTTATTTCAAGAAGTTGCTCAGTGTTGATGAGTTGAGACTGAGCAAGATTCTCAATAAGGAGAGATTCTTCTTGAGATTTGTATATGAACGGAGATGTAGCTTTTAGTTCTTTCATAGTAAAATTATAGCACATCACTTCCCTTTTACAAAAAATTTTGACTTTTCGCTGACTATTTTTACTATTGATTTTGGTATCACTTAAAGAAAGCACGTATATGCTAGCATTACTTGAGACATCTACAACTACTACTCTCAACTGAGGGGTTTTGTAGCTTGCGTGAAAACAACTCAAAATCTCTCAATATTGAGAGATTTTTTTATTACTTATACTCACAACAATGGATTACTCAATTGATTTAAAAAGACATGGACTTGCCCATATAATGGCTCAAGCAATACAAGATAATTTTCCAGGAACTAAAATAGCTACTGGCCCGTATACTGAAGACGGATTTTACTATGATTTTGATTTTGGAGATGTAGAATTTTCTGAAAATGATTTCAAAAAAATAGAAAAATCTATGAAAAAGATAATCTCTCAAAACCAAGATTTTCAAATGTTTGAAGTGAGTTATGATGAAGCCAGAGAAATCCTAAAAACTATGTGAGAAGAATTCAAGATTGAGCTTGTTGATAGACTTGAATCATGAGAATTTAAAAATAAAGAAAAAATTACAGGGAGAATATCGTTTTATATAAATACTTGAAAAGGTGGAAAAGTATCTGAAGTTCAAGAATTTCTAAAACAAAAAGGTTTTTGGGATTTTTCAGGAATGGATGGTGATCAAGTTCGAAATCTGAAATTTATTGATATGTGTACAGGTCCTCATGTAGCTTCTACAAGTGCGCTTGATGCTAATAGCTTTAAACTTGCGAGGGTTGCTTGAGCATATTGGCTTGGTAATGCTGAAAATAATCAACTCACTCGTATATATGCGTATGCTTTTGAAAACAAAGAAGCACTCGATAAACATTTACATATGTTAGCAGAAGCTAAGAAACGAGATCATAGAATACTTTGAAAAAAATTAAAATTATTTACAACATCAGATTTAGTTGGGTCTTGACTTCCTCTTATGCAACCAAAAGGGATGATAATTAGAAAAGCTATCGAAGAATACCTTTGGGATTTACATAAAAATAGATGATATGATAGAGTTTGGACTCCTCATTTAGCAAAAGAAGAGCTTTACCAAAAATCAGGTCATGCAGGGAAATACCTTGAGGATATGTTTTCAGTCTATGGTGGGACGAGTAAAGAAAACTTTTTTTTGAAACCTATGAATTGTCCGCATCATATGCAAATATTTGCAGATAATCAGTTCTCATATAGAGATATGCCAATTCGATACTTTGAACCAGCTACGGTATACAGAGATGAGAAAACAGGTCAATTATCAGGACTTACACGAGTGCGTTCTATTACTCAAGATGATGGGCATTTATTTTGTAGAGTCAGTCAGATTCAAGAAGAAGTATGAGCTATCGTAGAGATAGTAAAAGAGTTTTATAAAACATTTGGACTTCTAGATGGATACTGGGTATCACTCTCAGTTCGAGATCCAGAAACTCCAGAAAAATATATTGGATGAAATGATGTGTGGGAAATAGCAGAAAAATCACTAGAAGAAGCAGCAAAAGCTCAAGGACTCAATTACAGAGAGATGCCTGGAGAAGCAGCATTTTATGGTCCGAAACTCGATTTTATGTTTCAAGATGCAATTGGTCGAGAATGGCAGCTTGCTACAATTCAGTGTGATTTCAATCAACCAAATAGATTTGCTCTCAGTTTTAAAAATGAAGAAAACGAAGATGAACAACCAGTGGTTATTCATAGAGCAATCTCAGGTTCACTGGAAAGATTTATGGGTATTATGATTGAGCACTTTGCAGGGACATTCCCTCTTTGGTTAGCTCCAGAACAAGTACGACTGGTTCCAGTTGCTGAAAACTTTGCTGATTATGCTTTTGATGTAAAAAAGAAACTCGAATCTCAGTGAATACGAGTTACGGTGGATGCTTCTTCAGATAGTCTCAATAAAAAGGTAAGAAATGCTGAGCAAATGCACGTAAACTATATTCTTGTAGTTGGAGAAGAGGAAGTCACAAAATCAACAGTTTCAGTGAGAAACTATAAGACAAAAGATCAAAACACTATGAATCAAGCTGAGTTTATGTCTATGGTACAAAAGGAAATACAAGAAAAGAGTTTATAAATTATTATTAAATACAGGAATTATAAATATATGTTTTTAATAATAATTGAGTATTACTAGTATGTATGATACTCTTACATTATAACATTAATTATTATACATGTGAGAAGTAGAAAATTTAAGATTCAGGAATAAACCAGAAAATGAAAAAAATTTACTTTGAATTATAAGAGAGCAGGTTATAACTGATATGTATGATTGTTTGTTTTCAGTATGAAATGACAAAAAATCAATGGTTGAATATCTAAATCTAAGAATTTTTACAAAATTAATAAGTCCGATACCATCAGAATATATGTTGTCAATTATTAATTCGTTAGATTTAATTGATGATAGTTTTGATGTAGAAAATTTGGAACGAACTGCTCAAAAAATAGCTGAAAAAATAGTTTTTGATATTTTTATTTCTTGAAATTGAAACTCAATTGTAACAATGGTAAGAGATTTTTGATTTGAAGATATAGCGAATAAATTGGACTTACAGATTCAATCTTGAACTCAAATTTTTGATATCTTAATGATACTTCTAAAAAATGAATGAAAGAGGCAAGATACAATGGATTGAGAAGAATTTGTAAAATTTATATCTTCTGATAGTAAAAAGTTAGAAATTCCATCTGACTATGAAATTCATTTATTAGCACTGAGACTTCAAAGAGAACTACTAAACTCATTAAATTGAAGAGTAACTGATATTTATAAATTAGCACAATTATGATATGAATGAATTTCAATAGATACAATTCAAGCAGCAAGAGAAATACTAGAGAGGCAAAAAAATATTACGAGAATATAATTTTTTCATAAAAAGAGATTCAAATTATTTGAATCTCTTTTTTTGTTTCATGTTTAAGTGTGAACCGCGGCCAGAAGGCCGAGGTTCGATAGTAGAGTCCGATTACATGAATGCATGCACATCTAGAAATTCACGATGAGTTGTACTTTCTGAGAATATTTTTTTCGGGAATAAAATTCCACTGTATTTTCTATTCACGATTGGACCGAAATCACGCTTACAGGGAGTAATCATGCAACCAGGATTTGAACGACTAATACGACGTCGAGCCTGATCAGCAGTTTCTCCTTTCTTTGCATATGAAATTTTAGCTGCAATTCGTTTTGAGATTGGCGTTACGTTAAAGCCGATTCTATAGTTAAGTGTCATGTGCTCTTCCTCTTACTTTTTTACATATTCCTACAAACCATTCATATGGTTGTATATACGTATAGAGGATTATGTTTAAAATTTCAAAATATCAAGTTTTTTATTGTATAATTAACTTTATTTCATCATATTTAAATCATTTAGATATAAGTTTTTGAGTGATTTTTTGTTTTCATTCTCTTGTCTTGAGTAATTCTGGCTTATTTGAAGTTATTTTATTATATTCTCGCTGAATGTTTTCTAACTCTCCATCTGGAAAACATTCACTCAAGAGTCATTCAAGTAATTCCCTATCTGCTGATGTTTCTCAGAGAGTATAAAAGATATAGCTGCGACTCTTTCCTCTTGCTGTGAAATTTTGTATTTTTTTTCTGAGCCAGTTTTCGTCTAATATACTGTTTCCTGATTCTGCTAGTGGTTCTAGTATGCTTTCAATTTTTTCTTTTGGAAAGAGTTTTTCTCGCATTTTTTGTCTGATATATCTGAAGTTTTTGTTTCTAAACAGATAGTTATCTATTTTAGCTTTTATAATTTCATCTTCTTGAGTGAGGTGTTGAATATCTTTAAATACGTGAATTGCATCAATTTCTTCTCATTTTTCGTGGAGTTTCTGCAAGAGTCTTCCATTACTTGGATAGTACCTAAAATAATACCAAAGAGCATAGTCTTTGAGTCTTTGAGGAGAATATTTTTTTTCTACTGTCAAAAAAAGAGTATTATTAAAACTATTGGTATAGATATTATTAAGATAGTGAATAAGCTGGAAACTAAGAATGTCAAAATTCATCAAAAAAACTCTCAAAAAATTTTCTTGAGAAATTTTCAGTAAAGATTCTCTATTTTTTTTCTTGTTTTAGTTATTCAATCATTTAGTAGGTATCAAAAAAAATCTGTTATCAACTTATTTAAATTAGTAATATATTAATGCATTTTTATTATAATTATACACAAAAAAAAGATAGTATTTTTCTTAAAATCTTTATACTCATTATATAAAAATATTTTTTAATTATCCAAATGAATATGAATATCCAACCTCTTTTCGATAGAGTTATTTTAAAGTCAATTTCTCCAGATGAATCAAGTAGCTCTGGAATATTTGTTCCAGAATCTACAAATAAAGAAAGAACGTTTCTCTATGAGGTAATTGCCGTTTGACCTGGTAAAACTGGCTCAGATATGTCTGTTATATCAGTATGAGACACGGTGCTTGCAGGACAATTTTCTGGTGATGAAGTCAAAGTTGATGATACAGAGTACAAAGTAGTGGCAATAGAATATATATTAGGAAAAATAAATAAGTAATATGAGAAACCCTGAATATTATGTTGCAGTATATGGAATACTAGAAAATGAAGAAGGTGAAGTATTGTTTCTCCAAAGAAAAAATACAGGATTTATGGATTGAAGATTTGGACTTCCAGCATGACATCTTGAATGATTTGAAACTTTAAAACAATGAGTTCAAAGAGAAATATTAGAAGAGATATGAATTGAGGTTTCAGAAAATAACTTAGAGCTTATTCATAGTTCTCATAGAATAAATTTTGAAGAAAGAGTATATTTTGATTTTTATTTTAAAATTCATAAATATAGTTGAGAAATACGTAACTGAGAACCTGAAAAGTGTAGCGAAATCAAATTTTTAAAAAAAGATGATGTAAATATAGTGCCATATTTGTGAAAAGTATTCAAAAGAATGAGTGATTGAGAAAAATTTTCAGAAATTTTTATAAATAAAATCTAAAATTAATATGCCAAAAATAATTAAATACTGAGACGATGCTCGAGCAAGTATGTTTCAATGAATCGAACAAATTGCCAAGACTGTTATCATAACAATGGGGCCTAAATGAAGAAATGTTATTCTAGGTTCTGAGTACGGTCGACCTGTTATTACAAATGACTGAGTTACTATTGCAAAAGAAATTGAGCTTGAGGACATATTTGAAAATATGTGAGCTGAGTTAGTAAAAGAAGCTGCAGAGAAAACAAATAACCTTGCATGAGACGGTACTACTACTGCGACACTTTTGACCTATGCTCTTGCGAAAGAATGAATGAGGAATATTAAAACTTGAGTGAATGCAGTTGAACTCAAAAATGGAATGAAAAAAGCGTGAGAACTTATCGTGCAAGAACTTGAAAAAAATACAAAAAAAATCTCAACTCCAGAAGAAATTGCTCAAGTTGCATCAATCTCAGCACAAGATAGTGAAGTATGAGATATTATAGCCGAAGCAATGAGACAAGTGTGAAATGATGGAGTAATTACTGTCGAAGAAGGACAATCCTTTTGAATGGAGGTTGAAATAACAGAATGAATGGAATTTGAAAATGGATATTTAAGTCCCTATATGGTCAGTAATACTGAAAAAATGCTTGCAGAAATTCAAGATGCACTTATTTTGATTACAGACAAAAAAATATCTACAATGAAGGAAATGCTTCCAATCTTGGAACAAGTAGTTCAGAGTGGCAAAAAAGACCTTGTAATCATCGCTGAGAGTTTAGAGTCAGAGGCTCTGACTGCACTTATTCTCAATAAACTTAAATGAGCTGTAAATGTTCTTGCAATTAAAGCTCCATGATTTGGAGAAAAGAAAAAAGATATTCTCAAAGATATTGCAATTCTTACATGAGCTAACCTTATAGCTGATGAGCTTGGGATGAAGATTGAGAATGTGACACTCAGTGATTTATGATATGCAGCAAATGTTATAGCTTCACAAGAAAATACTACCATTATATCTTGAGCTTGAGAATCTAGTGATATAGAATCGAGAGTATCAGAACTCAAAAAACAACTTGAAACAACTACGAGTAAATACGACTGAGAAAAACTTATACAAAGAATCGCAAAACTCGCATGATGAGTTGCGGTTATAAAAGTGTGAGCTGCAAGTGAAACTGAGATGAAAGAAAGAAAACTAAGAATTGAGGATGCTCTAAACGCGACTCGTGCAGCAGTGGAAGAAGGTGTAGTAGCTTGAGGATGAGTTGCTTTATTACGAGCCTCAGTAATTTTACAATGAATATCACTTTGAAATTCAGATCAGGATGTGTGAGCTGAGATTGTTTTAAGAGCTCTCTCATATCCACTGAAGCAAATTGTAGAGAATGCTTGAAAAGAATGATCAGTCGTGATGAGTAAAATACTTGAAAATGATTCAATAAATTTTTGATACAACGCTTCTGATGATACTTACGTTGATATGTTAGAAATATGAATCGTTGATCCTAAAAAAGTAGCAAGAATAGCACTTACTGAAGCTATTTCTCTTGCTTGAATGTTTCTTACAACTGAGTCAGCTGTCTGAGAACTCCCTGGTAAAAAAGATAATTCTGACATGTGAGCAGGATGAATGTGAGGATGATATCCTGGCATGTGAATGATGTAATCGAATTAAAAGCCCCCTCAAAAGGTCTTTTTTTGTGTATTTAAAGTATATGTGTTACCTTATTTACATATAAGTAATTCCATATAACTATGTGAGCAGAATCATATGATATACCTGATAATACTTTTTCAGGTTTAAATATTCAATTACCTTTAGAATTAAAGCAATGAGTTATTAATGAAACTCATAATGAACTTTTAGAATGTTCAATTGATATTTTTATTGAAAGTTTATGAATAAATTGATGAAACGATGTATTTACCTCTATGTTTCACGATAATTTAAGAAGTCATTTAATTAATAAATGAAAATTAGATTCAAAATTAGATTCAGCTAATATTCAAAAAACACTGAGAGATACTATCACTGAAATTGAATCAGTTGGTTGACTAGAGTTTGTAAATTTAAAAGAAAATATTTCTCAATCTTATATTGTAATTAATTGAGTTTCATTAAATTATAGTAGATTATTTACAAACTATGCCTCTAATAGTATCCTAAGACCGAAATCTAGAGAAGAAATAGAAAATAGTCAGGTTAAAAGTCTTGATGAATATGAGCCTGAAGGTTGATTTCAAAGAGATGAAAAATGAGGTTGATTTAATCTTAGTGATTTGATTAAGGAAGTATGAATTAGTGAAAATTTATCATTATTTCTTACCCAAGATTTACTAAATATGAAAATATCACCTGAATGATTTGAAAATATAGGTCTTTTAGTGAGATATATTGCAGAAGCAGAGTCGTGGGGATGATATAATAGAGTTCATGATGAGGGATTTCCAGGTTCGGGATGATATTTTGAATATCAAAAAAATGATTGAAAAAATGCATGGGAAAAATTGGATTCTGATGGAAATTATCAGGCACTTTTAGAAAAACCAAGTGTAGTAGATTCATCTGTAAGAGAGGTTTGGCTTGATAGTTCTTATGATATGGCATTGAGAAGAATACCTGCAGAGACCGTAAAGTTTGACGAACAATTACAATTGGAAATAAAAGGTATTTGAACTCCTGAATATCAAAATATGGCGAATCTCTCAGCTGAACAGCAAATCATAGTATTATTATCAGATTTGTATGGAGATCCACAATGACCTGACTTGTTTAAATTACTTATAGAATGAGATAGAAGTGCGATTACTGAAATTTATACAAAAATTCATCATACTGATTTAACAAACCCAAAGACTGCTCAATTAGTAAACAGACTTAACAGAGATATTTTATGAATTTATCCACGACCATTAGCCAGACCGAAAGACCTATGAAATGATTTGATTGCTCAAAATAACTAAATCAATCTCAACTTTGCAATTCTCCCCTTCTTGCCTACAATCTACTCAATATTATTTGAGTAGATTTTTTTATGAAAAAAGGAGAAATAGTTGAGAATATTGTGATCGAAAAACTTGTTTTCTGAGGAAAATGATTTGTTCGACTCGAAGATGGTAAAGTAGCATTTATCACGGGATGAGCTGTGCCGTGAGCAAAAGTAAATATGAAAATCATCAAAAAAAGAAAAGATTTTTATGAAGCTCAAATTACAGATGTAATTCAAAAATCACCTTTAGAGACAGGAGATTATGATTTATTTCCAGGAGCTCCGTGGATGAATATAGCCTATGAATCACAACTCGAGATTAAACAGAATCAAATTATCGAATCGATGTTTCATTTAAAACGATACCAAGAGCATATTAATTTTCTTCCTATTATTGCGGCTCCAGATCAATTTTGATATAGAAATAAAATTGAATTCTCATTCGGAAAATACATCTCTCATAGAGATGATATACGGCAAGATTTTAATGTAGGATTTCATAAACGATGAGAGTTTTCAAAAGTTGAGGATTACGATGAGTGCTTACTTATTGATAACATCCAAAATACAATATACGCTGAAGTAAAACAATTCTGTAAAGAATCATGATTGCCTGTGTATGATCAAAAGATGTGAACATGATTCTGGAGACATTTTATGATGCGAAGAATGCATTTTACTGGTGAAATACTTCTCGTACTCTCTATCTATCCAGATTACTTCAAGAGTGAGGAAAATACGAGTTTTCAAAAGGAAGAAGTACTTATTAATATAAAGAATTTTCTACATTCACTATCTAAAAAACACGTTGGAATTAAATCTGTGTATATTTCCCATAACAAGAATAAATCGGATACAGTTATTTGAGATATGGAGTTGGTAGATTGAGATGAAGTGATTCATGAAACACTCTTAGGGTATACTTTTGATATTGGACCAAAGAGTTTTTTTCAAACTAACTCTCGGTGAGCAGAAATTCTTTATAAGAAAGTCCAAGATTTCTTTTTAGAGTATCAAAAATGAAACCAGATTGGTACAGTTTTAGATCTCTATGCTGGGACTGGTACGATTGGTATGATATTTTCAGACAGTGCCTCTGACGTTATCAGTGTTGAACTCGTAGAAGAAGCATCTAAGAGTGGTGCTCAAAATGCACAAAAAAATGGTGTTACAAATATGGAGTTTATAAATGCTAAAGTTGAAGATTTCTTAGAAAAATATATTAAAGATTGAAAACAAGCTGATCTACTTATTATAGATCCTCCAAGAGCTGGGATGCATCCATCTGCTCTTCCAAATATTCTGAAGTTTGGTACAAAACAAATGATTTATGTAAGTTGTAATCCCGCAACACTTGCAAGAGACTTAGAATTCATTCTCAGAAACTCTGACTATGAGATTGAAAAAGTACAAGCTGTAGATATGTTTCCTCATACGCATCATATAGAAACAGTAGTAAGTCTTATTAAGAAATAATATAAAAAAAAGAAGCTTTCTCAGCTTCTTTTTTTTATATTCCGATTCCATCTTTGATTGCATTCACTTCGTAGAGAAGATTTTTATCTTTTTTAATTATTTTTTCTAGTTTATTGCAACTATAGAGAACTGATGCATGGTTTCTTCCATTGAAGATATTCCCTATTCTCTCATAGGTATAGTTAAGCTTAGTTTTAAGCAAGTACATCGATACTTGTCTTGGAATCATGAATTCTTTTTTTCTGTTATCTCAAAGGATTCATTCTTTTTCAATTCCAAAATGTTGACTTACAGCATCAAGAATATCTTCATAACTCTTAATAGTTCGTGTATTTTTAAGTCGAGCAGCACTTCTACTTTCTCAGAGTAAATCAGTTGTAAAGCTTAACTTTTGTAATTTTGCAGCGATTCTTGTAAGGCTAGGTGTATTCCCAGTTAACTCATATTCTGCAATCATTTGATTAAGAACTCACTCTAATTCTCTCACGTTTTCAGTTACATTTGCAGCAATAAACTCAGCTACTTCTTGAGGAATCATAAATTCTTTTTCTCGAGCTTTTTCCTGAATGATGGCAAGTCGTGTTTCGAAATCTGGTTTCCCAATATCAACGGTAATCCCCCATTCAAATCTACTTCTGAGTCTTGGTTCTAGCTCTGTAAGTTCTTTTGGAGCCCTATCACCAGATATTATGATTTGTTTGTTGCTATCATAGAGTAGATTGAATATATTATACAGTTCATTTTGAGTTTGTTCTTTTTTAGAAAGAAATTGTACATCATCTATAACTAATACATCAATTTCTCTAAATTTTTCTCTCATCCGTTCAACATTTCGTTTCTTAACTGCTGTTACGTATTCTGTAATAAACTTATCAGCTGTAGTATAAGCCACTTTTTTATCTTTGTATTTTTTAAGTATTTCGTTTCAAGTAGCTTGCAGAAGATGTGTTTTCCCAAGTCCTACATCTCAATATATATAAAGTGGATTATATGATTTACCTGGATTTTTACTAACTGCTTCGCACGCTGAAAAAGCAAGTTGATTGTCTGCTCAAACAACGAAGTTGTTGAGAGTATATCTCATATGTGCTCCAGCTTTTTGCTCTATTGGACTGACACTATTTCTTGATTTTTTATCTGCAATTTTATTAGACTTAAGAGTTTCTTTATAAAACTCTTGGCAATCTACAGCATTAGTATTTGATGGATTATCTATACTAGAATCAACTAAGAAACTAATAGATGTGATTTTTTTTCAAAGTTCTTTTTGACTTGCCTCAAGTACGAGAGTATTGAATTTGGCTTGGAGATTATCTTTCATGAAACTAGAAACAGTTCCAAAGACTACATGTGAGTCAGATATTTCTAATATAGATATTTTTCTAAAATATACGAGGAAATCTTGTTTTTTTACTGATTCAATGAGATGAGTCAGGATATTCTTTAGCTTGTAGTGTTTTTCCATAATATTTTAGTACGTTGTTTTGAAGAAAATAATGTAACATTTATATCTAAGTTGTTCTGCTTGATGTGAGCTAAGAATATACAAAAATATACTTGGGTCAAAAGAAAAAATTTATTTGACAGCTTTGTATGTATACAAAAATTATACATTATAATTTTTGCTTTGCATGGCTAAATGAATACAATAACTAAGTAGTTTTAAGTATAATAAAATTTTTACAAATGTTAAAAAATAATTCATTATTGTGAATAGTTTATTGAGTGTTATTTCTCTGTATTATTTGAGTGTATTTTGCATCAAAGTTTAAAGATGCTGATAATACTCTCGTGTTTAAATATCCTGAAAATGAAATACAATTTGCTTGAGACGCTATTCCGTTTGAATGAAACAATTTTGATAATAAAGAGCGTTTTGATAAAGAGTTTCTTAATACTTCAAACAATCTTTATCAGTTCTATCTCTATGTAAAACGCTATCCTGCTTATATTCCTTATATTGAATGAGAATTAAAAAAGGCTTGAATACATGATGACTTTAAGTATTTACCAATTGCTGAGAGTGCATTACGTGAAGATGTTGTTTCAAGTGCTGGTGCTGGATGAATTTGGCAATTTATGCCAGATACAGCACGTCAGTATTGACTGAGAGTTGATGATCAAATAGATGAGAGATATCATTTTGAAAAATCTACCACGGCTGCATTAGAATACTTGGGAGTGCTCTATAACAGATTTTGAGATTGGGCACTTGTCGCTGCTGCATATAATAGATGAGAAAATGGTCTTTCTCGTGAAATGGAAGAACAATGAGTTACTACGTACTATGATTTATATCTGAACGATGAAACTTCTCGCTACGTGTTTAGGATTGCAGCAATAAAATATGTTATGGAGTCTTATTTTGATAGAAAGGATGCTATTGATACTCTTATATGATGAGTTCAAGATGCTCCTAAAACGAAAATAATAAATGTTTGAAAAATAGATAATCTTGCTCAGTGGAGTAAAATAAATAATATTAACTACAAAGATCTTAAAATTCTCAATAGATGGGTAATTTGAGATTCATTACCAGAATGAGATTGGGATATTACTGTTTTACAATAAATTATGATCTACTATCTAAAATTATATTTTGCACGAAGTTTAGATGATGTTATGAATTTAGTGAACTGAGAGGTTTTTGACGGTAAACTCGAAAAAATTATTGAAGTAACTTATAGCTATAAACAACTGGATGATGGCTATTTATATAATGAGACCTTATTTGAAGAATATCTTAATATTCCATATACAGAGAATATTAATTATAATATTCTCTGAAAAAAATTTATATATAGAATTCAATCCCGAATTACAGCTATAAATGATAGTATTAAAAAACTTGAACATATAAATGTGTCATCAAGAGTCGAAAGTGTAAAACGTAGCATACTTATTGATTCATTGCTCTATGTAAAAAATATTTTAGAAATTTCGCTCATCTCTATTAATTTTGAACTGAACAAGGCTTGAGCTCAAATTAATATGCCCGATTCAGAAGTTGACTTGAAAATAGAAAAAATAATAAAGAAGGAAAAACTAGCTTTCTGAAGTTTGATTATTGAAAACTCCAGAGAATTTTCTCACTGTTATAATTTTATTGAAAAAAATCATTCGCTTCAAAAACATCTTCTTTCTCGATCTGATGTCATTAAGATGAATAAGTTTCTCAAAATTATAAAGCAGTCGAGTAAATGTGATCTTATTGAAACAGATGAAACGTTGTATAAGACTGCAAATAGTATATTTTCTGATTCTAATATATGCAGAAAAGATTATAGGTATTTATTCGATGCAGTATGTGAATTATATCATCTTCCTCAAAGAACAAGTCTAACAAATGCTGGATCGATTTACGACTGAGATGATGCTCTTGAAATACCTAGAAATGAAGAATTCTCTCATCTTACATTTGATAGGGTTTTGAAGCTCTTAACTCATGAGATAGAATCACACTATATAAATCAATATAATGGAAAAAAACTTCTAGGTAATTTTCGGTGAGCAAGAAATCTCCCAAAAGAGGAGTGACTTGCTATGTTTATGGAGAGAATATTTCATTGATATACATATGATACCATTGATAACATCATAGATTATTTCTTTACCATACTTGCATGAGAGTGTTTGAACTGAGATGATTTTAGTGAATTTGTAAGGATTATGGTAAAGGAGTATAATTTTATGCGATCCTATGATACTGCTATTCGAAGAGCAAAGAGGAATTATTCTTTTGAGCACGTTTGAGTACAACACAAAGATGTAGTATACTTTAGATGACTCACTGAGGTTATGGATTACCTAAAGTCTGGATGAGAGTTTAAAAAATTATTTCTTTGAAAAGTTTGATTCTTGGATTTAGATAATATGTATGACTTATATCAAAGGTATGATAAAAAGGAAAATATAGTATTCCCTATTTTTATATCTGATCTCATTTGTTATTATTTTGAAAATAAACAGGAAGACAAGATGTATGAGTTTGAGAGTCAAAAATATTACCTGTTTTTAAAAAAGAAATATTGGTTCTTGGATTTGGATGGTTTTAAAATTATACAAAAGATTGAAACTGATTGGATAAAAATAGAAAAAATTCTTAAAAATCTCGAGAAAATATTAGACATAAAGATAGATAAAAAATAAAAGCTATAATATAGCTTTTATTTTTTTAACCATAGAATTAAAATATAATGAAACATTATAGTTATTATCTGCAGATACAAGTCAGTGGCTTACTTCATCAATTCATATATCTCAAGCCATAATTTTTTGATAATTTAATGTATTTAAATGCAACAACTTAGTTACGTTTTTATATCATTTTTGATATACTAGGTCTTTCAGGTAAAAGTTCCTTTCTCAAAAAACATTGTACTTATTGAACCTGTAATAGTACTTGAGTGACTGTTCTTCTGAGAATCCTTTACATTTGAGTATTTCATAGATTTTTGATATTTTTTCATTCTCATCTATATTTTGCATCAACACTTGAAAACATGCATTATAATAAGGTGTAAATTTTCATAAATTTATAATTCTATTTCCATATTTATGCTCATTATAAATAGCAATTCCCTCTTCTAGAGTGTAATAATCAGAAAATCTATATTTAAATCCTAAGTTTCTTTCTCCATTATAACTTCTAAAAAAGTGAGTAGTTTCATGAAAAAAAATAGTAATAATAGTTTTAATGCTATAAAATTTTCTTCTGGGAATTTTTATCACTCATCAACTATGAGAGAGATTTGAAAAATTTCAAAATTCAAAACGTAAATCAGGAAAAATTGTGTTTGAGAATTGTATTAAGAGTTCTAAATCTTTTTTTGTATACGTATTTACATAAATTGGACAATTATCTATAGAGATTTTCTCTCATATATCCTTTTTAGTAACTCAAAACAGAGATTTGTTGTAAAAATCCATATTTGAATTTTCAAATACATCTATATTCTCATCTATTTTTTGAGCTTCTATATCAAATTTTTCTCTAAGAAATTGTATCTTTATAAGACTCGCATGTATTTCACTTAACAAAATACTTTTATCTACAACACTGAGTTCTTCTTTATAGGCGCGTTCTTGGAGTATTAATATATTTTTCTCTTTAAGGCGAAGCTTTCTAAAAAATTTTTTTTTATAAGCCATGACATCTCATCGAAACTTTTTTCAAAAAATTATGGTATTTATAAGTTCTCACTCATTTTCCTCAACTGACCCATTAATTGCTACTTGGTTTTGAGATAGTATTTCGAGTAATTCTTTTAACATGAATTATTAAGCTATATTAAATATTTTTTTCAAAATTATTCTTCCAGTATTTACTGAAGTCAGTTCCCTGTGTCATCAAATTCAAGGTGAAGCATTTACTTCTAATATTATTCCATTTCAATCTGAGAGATCTTTCGAAAAATCTTTCATAATGAGATCAATTCAAGCTATTGATAATCAAAATAACTCTGCAATTTCACAGCATATTTTTTTAGTATCATCACTCAATATTGATGTAACTTCGTGAAGTGTCCCTCACGTTCCAGTGTTGCTATTTCATCTTAGCTGCACAACTTCCAAGTCCTTCAATATAGTATCAAGATTATATCATTGTTTATCTATATAGCTTAAAAGTTCATCATCAATCTCAATATTACTAAGTAGATTATTATAACCATCTCATCTCATAGGATTGAGATTTTCCTTCTGTATTAATTCTCAAATTTTTAATATTCCATCTCATATAATTTGAGCAGGAATTCTATTAAATGCAAGTACTACTTCTCACTTTATTACAACAACTCTCGCTTCATCTCATTTTGCTAGTTCTTGGATAATCATTGTACCATACTCTTCAAAAGATGCACATAATTTAGCTGATAATTCTTCAAAATTTTCAATATTCATCATAACTCCATTTCAATGCCCTTCATTATGAGGCTTGATAATAAGTGGATAGCGAAAGTTTTGTATATCTGTTTCCTTAAAATCTTTAAAATCTTCTTGTATTATATAATATGATTTGGCTATTGGAAAGCTGTTTTTTTCTAAAATATTATATGTGAGTTCCTTATTATTACAGAGCTTAAATCAAAGAGCTGAATTTTCTCAAAAATCAGTAGTTTTGAAGAGTATTTTTTTACTTGAGGAATATATGTAATACAGATTTTTATCTTTATTTATTATATCAACATTCAATCCTAATAACTCAGCTTCTTCAGTTAATACTTTTGAGCTAATAGACCAGTATGTCATTGCGTGAGTCATAAAAATAATTTATGTGATAGATATAAGTATTATATTAAATTTTCATAATTTATAAAGGCTATTTTATTTGATGAACTGCATTAATTTAGTTTTAAATTATGAAAAAATCAGCTTAATTTTATATATTTTATAATTTTAGTATACTCTTTCTTGTGAGAGCAGGTATCTACGTCATAGTAATATGGTGAGGAAAGTCTGGACATCAAGAAAACAGCCCTAAAGCTAACGGCTTTGAAACGAGTATAATTCATAAAGCTCGTTGACGGATAGTGCCACAGAGACAATACTAATCTTGCTTGCAAGATGAAAGGTGAAAAGATATTTGATGTAAGTGATTGCTACAAATATTCCCTTCTGGTGACAGAAGGAGTTTGGTAAACCCAGGGTGATGCAATGGGAATGGTTGTGTGAAATGTTATTGTTTTCTATTGCATTGAAACATAATACCCAGCTAGAGCGTATCAGTGATGATGCGCCCAGATAGATTGATACCGAAGTACAAAATCCGGCTTATTACTCTCACATTTTTCTTGAATAAATTGAATAATCCCTATACTATCAGGGATTATTTTTTTATATAAAATAAATGAAATTAGTATTTACTGGAATTCAAGGTTGTGGAAAAGGTACTCAAGCACGATTACTTGTTGAAAAACATGGTTTTAGACTGCTTGAAATGTGAGGCGAGTTTCGAAGAGTTATTGCTTCTGGGAGCGAACTTGGAAAAAAAATCCAAAAACTTTATGATGCGTGAGATCAAATAACAGCAGAACTATGAGTAGCTGTGATGGAAGATGCTGTTCAAAATATTATTGATAATCACAATGATGAAAATGTTATATTTGACGCATTTGTTCGAAATGATTGGAATCTAGAAATATTCAATAGACTTCTTCCAGATTATCAAGTAGTATTATTCAGGTTATCAGAAGAAAAATCGAAACAAAGACTTTTGGGGCGAATGTTTAATCCTAAGACAGGAGAAACATTTATGACTGGAATGACCATAGATCCAAAGACTTGAGATGATTTAATTCAAAGAGCTGATGATAACGAAGATGGAATACTGAAACGAATAGATCTTTATAACGACGTTACTCTTCCAATTGTGAGAATTCAAAGGCAAGAATGAAGAGTATTAGAGGTCAATGCTGATCAAGCAGTTGAAGAAGTATTTGCTGAGTTAGAGAGTATATTAGAACTTAATTAAATATATACATGGTAGATATAGAATCATATAGATGACCACATAATCCATTAAATTGAGATATGGGTTTTAAAAAAAGAAACTCTGATAAAAATAGAGAAGTTGATAAAATTTTAGGAAATGAATTTTCAGAAGATAAAAAGAATTTTAGTGGAATCGTTCAAGAACGAGCTAACAAAGTTAGAGAACTTCTTGAGTAAATAGTTATCTTAAATTACATCATATATATTATTATGGATAAGCACCTCATAATTTATGCAGCCCTGTGACTTACTACTATTATCATGGCTTGGCTGCCATATGTTTCTAAAATAATAAAAATTAGTTATCCAATTATGTTGTTAGTAATTGGAGTATTATTATATTATTCAGGAGTTCCCATTTCTTGGCCAGACCCACTTTGGCCAAATTCATGGGTGATGTACATATCTGAAGCTATAGTGATTATTTCACTTATGTGAGCTGGTCTCAAAATATGAAAAAATTATACTCTGAGCGACTGGAAAGTAATTCTTAGACTCATTCTTATTTCAATGCCTATTTTTCTTGTAGGGTCATTTTTGTTTTGATATATGTTTCTATGACTCGGTCTGCCAGCTGCAATATTATTGTCTGCTGTATTATCCCCTACAGATCCAGTATTGGCTTCAGAGGTTCAAATCCAAAAATTGACTAATAAAAATGCTATAACGAGTAGATTTGCCCTTACGTGAGAAGCTTGAATAAACGACTGATTAGCATTTCCATTTACTATATTAGCACTGGCAGTTTTTACTGCGGGAGAATTTAATAGTGAAGTTGGAATGCAATGGTTTTTAGATTCTTTTTTATTAAAAGTATTTTTGTGATTTCTGCTATGATATTTATTTTGAAAATTTTTAGGTTGGCTTATTGATAAAGTACCTGATATAAAATGAATTTGAGCTCCTGCATGATTTATAGCCCTCTCTATTACCTTTTTTGTGTACGCAACAACAGAGCTTCTTCACGGATATTGATTTTTAGCTGTATTTATTGCTGCAGTTGTGATTAGGCACAGAGAAGAGGTTGAATGAAATATCAAACATAAAATGCATAATTTTACAGAAGAAATTGAAAAAATTCTTTTAGTTTTTTGGATTATTTTATTTTGAGCCTCTATACTTAACTGAATATTTGATTCTCTCACTTGGAAAGATTTTATTTTTGCTTTAGTTATAATATTTATTCTCAGACCACTTGGATGAATGATTGCTCTATATTGAGTGAAAGAGAAGATATCTGAAAAATTAGTTATCAGCTTTTTTGGTATTAGATGAATTTGAAGTATTTTTTACTTATCTTGGGCCTTTGTTCAAAATCCTAATTTTCCATGACAAGAAAAACTATATGCCATTGTGAGCTTAGTGATATTAATTTCTATCATAACACACTGATTGACTGCCCCATACTTCATAAAAAAAGTAGAAACAGATATAGCAGTATAAGTCAGTTGATTTTTCTCAATAATTCAATACTATTTATGCGAAAATATTAATAAAAATCACAGATTTATGAAAGTGAAAGCAGCTGTAGCGTGGGAAGCAGGAAAACCTCTCAGTATTGAAATGGTAGATTTAGAAGGCCCAAAAGCTTGAGAAGTACTAGTTAAAATGAAATCTACTTGAGTGTGTCATACAGATGCATTTACACTCTCATGAAATGATCCAGAATGAATTTTTCCTTGTATACTTGGTCATGAGGGTGGATGAGTTGTTGAAGAAATTGGAGTATGAGTTACAAGTCTTGAAGTATGAGATCACGTGATTCCACTCTATACTCCAGAGTGCCGTGAGTGTAAGTTTTGTTTATCAGGGAAAACAAACCTGTGTCAAAAAATACGAGAAACCCAATGAAAATGACTTATGCCTGATGGAACAACACGTTTTTCAAAAGACTGACAGCCTATTTATCATTACATGGGGACATCGACTTTTGCAGAATATTCTGTAATACCTGAAATATCACTCGCTAAAATAAACAAAGAGGCTGATTTAGAAAAAGTATGTCTTCTCGGTTGTGGAGTAACTACCTGAATTGGTGCAGTTCTTAACACAGCTAAGGTTGAGGTTGGATCAAGTGTTGCAGTATTTTGACTTGGATGAATAGGTTTATCTGTAATTCAGGGAGCAAAAATGGCAGGTGCTACAACTATTATTTGAATAGATCTTAACGAAGATAAATTTGAAATGGCTACAAAATTTTGAGCAACTGAGTGTATTAATCCTAAAAATCACGATAAAGCTATTCAAGATGTTATTGTAGAGATGACGGATGGAGGAGTAGACTATTCATTTGAATGTATTGGAAACGTACATGTTATGCGCTCTGCTCTTGAGTGTTGTCATAAATGATGGTGAGAATCAATTATAATTGGAGTTGCTGGAGCTGGTCAAGAAATATCGACTCGTCCATTTCAACTAGTAACTGGAAGAGTTTGGAAATGAAGCGCATTTGGAGGAGTAAAAGGTCGAACAGAACTTCCAGGTCTCGTAGAAAAATATAGGTCAGGAGAAATAAATCTTGATGATATGGTTACCTATACAATGCCTCTTGAAGATATAAATAAAGCGTTTGAACTGATGCATGCTGGAAAATCTATACGAACGGTAATTAACTATTAATAAAAAAAGAGTGAAACTCACCAAAACAATTAAGCACTTTGACTGAGAAATTCAATTTTTTGAACATAGTTCAGTGAGTACAAAAACAACTATGAAGTTTTCAGTTTTTTTGCCAGATCCTAAAAAAGTTCCAGACTCAGCGCTAATATGGCTTTCTGGATTAACATGTAATGAAGAAAACTTTATCTTAAAGTCAGGATTTGCTCATCACATGGCAGATTCAAACACTATGATTATTTGTCCAGATACCTCCCCGAGAGACTTAAACCTTGCATGTGAACACGAAAGTTATGATTTTGGAAGTTGAGCAGGATTCTATGTGAATGCTACTACAAAAGATTTCAAGGATAATTATAATATGTATGACTATATAAATACTGAAATATATAATCTCGTTACTAAATTTTTTAAGATAAAAGCTACTAAAATCTCTATTTTCTGACATTCTATGGGAGGACATTGAGCTCTAATAATCTGATTAAATAATCCTGAAAAATACCAATCTATTTCAGCATTTTCTCCAATAGTCAATCCTATTAATGCTCCATGGGGTAAAAAGGCATTTGAGTGATATCTTGGAAGTAATAAAAAAGATTGGGAAAAATATGATGCTACTGTGTTACTTCAAAAATGAAATGTGCATAAAAAATTAATTCTCATAGATCAAGGCACTAATGATGATTTTTTGAAAAGTGAGTTACTCACAAATAATTTACAAAAAGCTGCTGATTTATCGCAGCAGAAAATACAGATAAATATGAGAGAATGATATGATCACAGTTACTATTTTATCTCAACATTTTTAGGAAATCATATTGATTTTCATTTACAACATCTTAAATAATTCCACATGTACGCTTTTCAACTCGGTCGAGAATCTAAATTGTCACTCGCAGAAATATTTTCAGTTTTTCCACATTCAAAAATAGAATATGCAGATAAAAATATCTGTATTATTGATATAGAAAAAAAACAAGATCTCCTCAAATTTCTTGATCAAATGTGAGGTACTATCAAAGTTATAGAGTTATTTCAGTCATACCGATGAAAACCAGTAGATACTATTATTGAAATAGCTAGAGAATTTGAAGGTAAGTTTAGATTTTGACTCTCATTTCTCTGAAGTGACGCTTCCCTTAAAACTCTTTTGATGCAGGCAAAAAAAATGTTGAAGGAAGAAAAAATATCAGGAAGATTTATAAATAAAAATTTTCAAAATCTATCAAGTGCCCAAATAATTTGAGAATGACTTGTTGAAAGACAATCTGATTTCACTATTATTTCAGCTTGAAAACTTATGTATTTTGGGACAACTATTTGGGTACAAGATATAGAAAAATATTCAAAACGTGATTATGGAAAGGCACGTGACATGGTCGTTTGAATGCTACCCCCAAAGCTTGCTCAGATGATGATCAATATTTCTACTTCAGAATTTGTTCAACTTAAAAACTCAACTCCAACTATCTATGATCCATTTTGTGGTTTAGGAACAATACTTATAGAATCAATTCTTATGCAAAACAATGTTGTATATGGAAGTGATATCTCAGCAGAAAATATCGAAAAAACAAAAGAGAACTTAAACTACGCTCGAAAGAATTTCAATAATTCAGTAAAAACAGCAGAAGCAATGGTTCTTGACGCAACATGAATATCGAGCAGTCCATACTTGAAAAAATCTGATTTTATAGTTACCGAGTGATATCTTGGGCAAGTATTTCTAAAATACTCTGTTACGGAGAAAAAAATAGATGAAGAAAAAGTAAAACTCCTGGAGATGTATTCTAAGTTTTTTGAATGACTCTCTCGAGCAAATTATACTTGAGTGATAGTTATATCATTCCCATTTTGGGAAGTACGATGAAAGTATATATATTTCAATGAAATCTATGAACTTATCAAAAAATATACAAAAAATCTCCCACTTCTTCCCTCTCATGAAGAAATAAAACATACGCGTTCTTGAAGTCTCTTATACAAAAGACCAGACCAAATTGTAGGTCGTGAAATATTTAAGTTGAAAATGAAGAAATAAATTGGACAAAATATTTTTTATATTGTATAATATATTCTATATTAATTAATAGCAATAAAATGGCATTAAATTTTTCAGATAGAATAGGAGAATCTGACTTTTTGAATAAATATCTTCCCGTTGACTTAAATAAATGAATATATTTTCAAGAAATAAAAAAAGTATCACCTAGATTTTTTGAAATTTGTGAATTGATTCAACAAAAAGTACTCGCATGAGAAATGGACGATGCTAGTTTTACTGAACTAACATCAATTTTAAAACAATTGAATACTGAAGAGGTAGAAAGAGTTACTTGAGTAAATTATAGTATTACTGAATTTATAAGATGTAAGATTTTTACTGTCAAATCTGATTATCTTCAAACAACTTTACGGGGAGAATCTTTAGAGGAATTATTATTACCTAATGATACACTCGATTTTATTTATTCTATGTACTCTCCTAATCCTAATAAAGTTGATGATAATACAGGTGAGGAATTTAGAACTATACTGAGTGAAGAGATAGATAAATTTAAACCTAAAACAAAAATATATATATCTGAATTGATTTCAAAAAAAGAAAATACCTGAATATTTCTATCTTTTTTAATAAGATTTATAAATGATTATAGGTCAAATTTATGAATTACTACTACAGAAAAAATTACAAAAGATGGTATTCATAAGACTTTATCAGACTAATTTCTTCCATTCATCGATTCATCAAATTAAATCTGAAACATCGCTGAATCAAAGTTCAAGCATCATATTTCATATTTGTTGACTTCTGTTTCCATGATAGCAATATATAAGATACCTCCCTTCTTTGGGAAGTTTTTTTATTTGATCAAGAGCTTCAGGTTTATATATGTCAATATGTGTTTGATTTTCAGAAATTACTCAAAAAATATCCTGTTCTTGTTTTGTTCTGACATCTATAAGCGTGACTCACTCTTGTTTTATCACTTCTTTAAAATCAGAAGATTCTAATCGTTTTATTGTCATGTTCTTCATTTAATGTTTTGAGAAGTATTTGGAGCAATATTATCTATTTTAGAATCTATATTATTCTCTGTTGTTCTGATTTTTCATAATAATTGGTCTAGTTTTATTAAAAGATTTTGATTTACCTCGAAATTATAAAAACTTTCGAGTCACCTATTTACATTGGGAATAAAATAAACGGTTCAAGTATATATAATTGATAAAACTATAAATAGAGTTACTGACTTTAAAAAGAACCAAACATTGTAATTCATAGTTTTAATTTATAATAGTATTATTTTTTCAAACTCACCTTTCAGTACATACTTATCGAGTTCAGTTATTTTTACATTCAAAATACTCCCTACTTTCGTATCTAATGGCGCTTTAAAAAAAACTTCTTTAAAATTTCTGGTTCTTCCAAAAAAAACTCAGTCCCTACTACCGGAAACAAGAATTTCCTCTGTTCTTCCAATCATGCGTGCATTCCTACTTTTTACAGATTCTAAAAGTGCATCATTGAGTATATGCCACCTACGCGCTTTCTCAGCCTCTGGAACATCATCAGGTAACATTTTTGCTGCGAGCGTATTTGGTCTGACTGAATATCGAGCGATATAACAATAATCAAATTCACACTCTTTCATAGCTCTGAGAGTGTCTTGAAACATTTCTTCTGTTTCACCAGAGAATCATACTATTATATCAGTAGAGATGGAAAAAAGTGGGTCTTTTGACCTCATATAGTCAACCATATCTTTAAAATCTGTATAACTATGTCTTCTATTCATTCTTTTGAGCATAGCATCGCTTCCTGACTGCAGGGCAAAATGTAGATAATTACAAGTAGAATGACAATCGAAATGTGCATCAAGAATATCGCGCGTCATATCATGAGGATTACTAGAAGTGAATCTAATCCTGTCAAGTCATTTTATATCATCTAACTCTTCTAGTAATTCTCTAAATGGTGAAGTAAAACTAAGTTTAGGAAGGAGATTTTCAAAATCATACCAGTCAATAATTCTAAAAATATTAGAATTATTTTCTTTAATACCCCTGTTCCAAGGTGCGTGGAATACGCAAATTTTTCCATTAAAATGAGTATCATAGGATTGTATATGATGAGGACCATCATCAATTACAATATCAAGAGAATGTTGATTTGCTGCTGTGTACTTATTGTCATGTCATGCATCTTTGATAAAAATAATATCTTCAAAAAAATCGTCTCAAAAATATTTATTTAAAATAGTATGTGTATCATCTTTTGCCTCTATTTCTCTTGAAGTAATGACATATATTTTGTGTCACTCAGACTTAAGTCATTTTAAGACTTTCTCTCATCCAGAATGAATTTCTAGATTATGGGCATTATCAGATTCAAAAATATGATACTCATTCATTAGTTCCACGATTCCTCAACAATCAAAGGTATCTATATCATCCATTTTGACAATATCATGAAATTTTTGATTATATTGCTTAAGTAATTCTTCTCATAGCACAACAAATAGTGTGTCATCAAGATCTACTCATATTTTTAGCTTATTATCCTCAGTGTTCCATTTAGATTTTTCAGTATTCCAAAGTTTTGTATTTTTTTGTTTCCCATAAGAATTTACATTTTGACCGAGAAGCGTTATTTCTTTTGCTCATGACTCTACTGCATTCTTTGTTTCAAGAAGTATTTCCTCTTTCTCTCTCGATACTTCAGCTCAGCGTGTAAATGGAACGATACAAAACGTACAATAGTTGTCACAACCAGATTGTATTATCACGGAAGCTGAAAATGGATTCTCTCTTTGTTGAACTTGCTTTAAATAATCATCATATTTATCTTCTTGACCAATTTTTTCTCAAAATATTTCACTTAAAATTAGAGGTAAATACTTTGTTTCCTCAATTCTCAGTGTAAAATCTAATAGTAAAGTACGACGAAATAAATCATCATCATAGTTATGAATTCAGTCTTTATTTTTGAGTAATTGTATTCTTTTTGTTGAGTGTTTTTCAATTTTTTCTTCACTTTCGTGTGTTTCTAAATATCTCTTAGCTAATCAAGTTTTTCGAACCATACACCCTGTGATTCCACTTATAATTTGTCATCTTACTCATGAAGATTTTCTTAACTCATTAAACTTATCTATTTCATTAAGAAATCAAAAAACTCTATCTTCTCACTTTTGTCGAACACTACAGGTATTGAAAATAACTAAATCAGAATCATCTATACACATGGCACGAAAAAAACCAGATTGGAGAAGAATCATATGAATCTTCTCGCTGTCTGCCTGGTTCATTTGACATCAAAATGTTTGTATGAAATATTTTTTTTGCATTCACATTAAATTAATATTTGAGTGCTTCTTCAAGCTGATTATCTATTCACTGAGTTTTAAACATATCAATATCATATTCTAGATTTACATCTGGGCTGATTCAAACATGGTCGATTCATTTTCGAGTCTTTCCTGTAAACCATTTTGCTGTTGTATACTTAAGAGTTGAACCATCTTGGTAAGTTTTTAAAGATTGAACAGAACCTTTTCAAAAACTTTTTTCTCAAATGATAACTGTTTTAGGAAAGTAATCCTTAAGAGTTCAAACAAGTATTTCAGAAGCAGAAGCACTTCCAGCATTTTGAAGTATGATAATATTATATTGAGACGCATCAATTATTTCAAATCATAGTGAAACATATTTAGTATCTTTTGTCCCATTACTTACTATAGCTGTAGGCTCTCATTTTGGAACAAAGTAACTGAGTATAAGTGAAGCTTCATCAAGATATCCACCTGGATTATTTCGTACATCTATAATAATATTTTTTATACTTGTATCATTTCAGATGTTTTCAGCTGCTTTGTTGAATTCTCTTTCTACGTTGTCTCCAAATGTTTTTATTTGAATATAAAATGTATCAGAATTTTGTTTTCTGTAATCTACATTATTTATAGTTATTTTTTCTCTTTTTACGGTAAAAGTTTTTACTAGACCTTCTTTTCATCTTAGTATTGTGATGGTCGTTGTAGTTCCACTTGGACCTTTTATCCAACTCACAACCTCTCCAAGTGTATTGTTTGGTGTGACTTTTTTACCATCAACTTGTGTTACTATATCTCAGGCTTTAATACCAGCTTTTTCAGCTGGAGAATCAACTACAGGACTTACAATAAGTAATATTCCAGGTTCATTCATTTCTACATATGCTCCTATTCATTCAAATTCACCATTGAGTCAGCTAAAGAAGTCAGTACTTTCAACAGAAGGAAAATAACTTGTATAAATATCTCAGGCTCAAGAAGCTAATCATTTAATAGCTCCATTTACTAATGCTTCATCTTCAAGGCTAGAACGATCATAAAATCAATTTTTGAGAGTAGAATAGACATCGTTAAATATAGCTTCTTTATCTCATAAAACAGAGTTAGAACTATTTTTAGGAGTTTCAGTAACAGAAACTTTTCATTCAATTGGTGTTGACGTGAGTGAGTTTTCTAAGCTTTTAAGATCTTTTTCGAGTAAATATTGTTGTTTCTTTGAACTCATGGTACCACTTCCCGATATTTCAAGTCAAAGTATTTTTTTAGCGAGAAGTTCAAATGTATAGAGATTAACAGCAACACTAGGTTGTACAGACACTTCAACATTCTTAATAAGATTAAGATATACAAGTTTTTGTAGTGCTATTTCTAATTTTGATCACTCTGAAATATCATTAAATTTTAAATCTATATATTGATATGATTCAGGAATATCTTTGGATACAGCATTTGATAAAAATATAAATGTATCTTCACGATTTATTTTATCTTCAGGGGCAGCGTGTAGGCCTGTTGAAAAGAGTCCAGTAAGAATAAATGAGAGAAGGAAATATGTAATTTTTTTCATAATTGGTATTATTAATATTGAGATAGTATTGTACTGTAAGTTTTTAAATAAAAAACTCTTTTTTACGTATAAATGTACTATTTTGAAGCAATATCTGTTGATGTGGGTCAAAATATTAAATCTAGTCATCCAAAAGGATATAATATACCTACAAAAATGAGAAATAGACCTATTAAAATCATAATGAGATAGGTTCATCAACTTCAGAGATATTTTTCTGCCCACATAAAATTTCCAGTCCAAGACTTTACATTTCTTCTGTACTTAATAAGTCACATTCAGCTCGCTATAAGCAACAGAGCATAAAAAATTTTTAGGAGTATCATAAGTTATTCAGTTCAAAAATAAGAATCGTACAGTGCTTTGGCTCTTGGATTTTTTATAATTTCTTCAAAATTTATAAAGTCTCATTCCTTAGGGAAGGAAGGAATTTTATCCAAAAAATTTGGAATAGTTACAAAGAAAAAATACAACATATATAAGAGTATTATAATTCTATATCACCAAGTAAAATACAGACTTATCCGTTGATTTTTTTCATTTTTTCTCATTGTAAGAAAAATATAATCAAGCTTTTCTTTTTCAGTGAATCAATCCAGTGACATAATATTAATATAAAGTAATTATTTACATTCTTTCCAGTTTTTTCATTCTCCTGAATCCACTTTTAATTCTATAGGAGCATCTTTAAGAATAGATTCCATTATTTTAGGAATCTCTACTACCAGTTGTGAATACTCATTTACTACAATATTGAAAACAAGCTCATCATGGACTTGAAGTAACATAGTGCTTTTAAAATTTCCTTTCTCCAAAAAATTATCTATTCTAATCATTGCTATTTTTATAATATCAGCACTACTTCATTGAATTGGCATATTAATAGCTTCTCTTTCTGCACTCGAAGCAAGCATTTTGTTTTTATCATTAATAGATGGAATATACCTACGACGTCCAAAAAGTGTTTCAACATACGAGTTTTTTTTACAAGATGCTATAGTAGCATCGTAAAATTCTCGTACTTTAGGATAGTTTTCATAAAAAGCATCAATATATTCTCTGGCTTCTTTCTGAGAAATATCAATCATTTTTGTGAGTCAAAAAGGACTAATTCCATATATTACTCAAAAATTGACTGCTTTTGCAAATTTACGTTGAGTGCTTGTGATTTCAGTAGTTTTAAATATAAATTCTGCTGTAACTTGATGAATATCTCTCCCCTCTTTAAATGCCTTGAGCAGGTTTTCATCTCCGCTCATAATAGCTAAGAGCCGTACCTCTACTTGTGAATAATCAAACGCAACAAGTAAATCACCTGCAGAGTCAACTATAAATGCTTTACGTATTTTTCAAGCTATACCATCTCCTGTAGGTATATTTTGTAAATTAGGATTTGTACTTGAGAGTCTTCATGTAGAAGCGATAGTTTGATTATAGCTCGTATGGATTCTATCATCTTGAGTAGCAACACTTAAGAGTCATTCAACATAAGTAGATTTTAGTTTTGAGTAATGTCTGTATTCAACTATCTTACTGGCAATTGGATAATCTTTTGCAAGTTGTTCCAATACTTCTGCATTTACAGAGAATCAAGTTTTCGTTTTTTTTGCTGTAGGATATCATAATTTTACGAAAAGTATTTCTCAAACTTGTTTTGGAGAATTGATGTTAAAATTCTCTCACGCAAGACTAAAAATTTCAATTTCTAGTTCTTTAATTGCTGATTCAAGTTGCATCCCAAGTCATTTTAATATGTCTCTTTCTATCTTAATTCATGTCATTTCCATCTTGGACAGTACTTTCATAAGTGGGAACTCAATAGATTTGAGGATTCAATCAGTTTTGAGCTCTTGAGTTATATATGGGTTTTGTTTTTGATTTTGATAGAGTTTATGAGTCATGTAAACATCCTCTCAAGAATAAATAGCTGCTTGAGGGAGATCTACTTCTTCAAAGTTTAGTGTTTTTTTTGCTGTAATTTGATCAAATGATATCATCTTATACTCAAATTCTCTCTCTGCTATACTATCCAGTCATAGTCACCTTTGACCAGGATTTTTAATGTACTGAGCCAACATTGTATCGTAAAATTGAGCCATAAATATATATAAAAATTATTTTATATAGTATATGACTTTTTAATATATAAAAAAGTTAGAATACTTCACAATATATTATGTTATAATTGACATTTTATTAATATAATTTATATTGTTGCTTATATTTGATAATAAAAGAAATAGGAATCAAATGAAAGTATCCAATGAATAACGAGAGAACTTATAATTAGATTTTTAAAAAATAAGTAATTTTATGAACAATATAAATGAATCATCTTTAGAAAATAGTGAATTTAAGTCAAATTTTGTAAAAATGTTTGATACTTTACTTTCATTTTATGAAAGTAAAAACTTTGATTTTTTTGATGAATTAGAAAAATATATGGATTGAGTACTATTTCAAAAAATGTATACATCTCTCACTCAGCTTGATGAAAATAAAAAGTATTTGTGAGAATTTGATGGTAGATTTATAGTGTGAAGTAGTGAGTTCTCAAAAAATGAAATAGTTGATATATATGATGCTATTCATAAAAATAGAGAAGTGCAAGACTTTTCAGTGTTGAGATATTGATCGGAAATTAAATTGAGTGTGACTAGTGAAGTACAAAAAATACTTGAGGATGAAATAATAATTGTAGATTTTATAGAATCATCAAAAATTTGAAAATTTGAAAATTTCTCATCGATTATTTCTACATTAGTAAAATACAGAATTAATTTTGATAATATTCCTGAATTTCCACCAATAATTTTTGATAAAGATTTAAATATTTCTACAAATTATAACGTTATTAAGAAAGGTACAAGTTTTCATATTGTACAAGCATATAATTGAAACTGATGAAATTTTATTGAATCAATGGGTCCAATTGAATCAGTAATATTCTCTATATCTTCATGGGAAGTTTCAGAGATATATAAATTGCATAATATCTGAATAGTTCTTCCAGGGGAAGTATGTAAATTTCTAGAACTACAAAATATTTAAATAAAAAAAATAACTCAATATTGAGTTATTTTTTTATTTGAATTGGATTATAAAACTCCATCAAAACCTCGAGAATATTCAAATACGTTTTCACCTTTGAAAAATCTTTTTAGTTCAATTTCTGCAGTTTCAGCTGAATCAGAAGCGTGGATAATATTTCCATCTATAGTAAGACCGAAATCTCCTCTAATTGAACCTGGAAGTGCTTCTTGAGGGTTAGTTGCACCTGTAAGCATTCTCACAGTAGCAATAGCATTAGCACCAGAAGCAGCTATAGCAACTACTGGAGTTCTCATCATATATTCTTTTATGCTAGGAAAAAATGGTTTATCAGCAAGAAAGTCATAATGTTCTGTAACTATTGCGTCATCAAGTTGCATCATTTTTAGACCATTTATTTTAAGTCCTTTTTGTTCTAATCTCGTTAATACTTGTCCAATGAATCCTCTTTCTACCGTATCTGGTTTTAAAAGAATAAGTGTAGTTTCCATATGTGTGTATTTAATAGTAAATTGGGATGATTATAGTGAATATAAGCTTTTTGCAAGTCATTTTTAGTCTAATCTATGACAAAATCTTCTTTTTGAGATTCTTTATGATTGAAAGTCACTCATTTTAAAAGTTTTTCGAGATGTCTTCTAAGTTTTTTGTCAATTTCAGTTTTGAGTTCTGGGTATCTTTTTGCTACTCATCTTTGTTTTTTGTACTCCATAGGATCAAAACTTAAATCTGTTTTTACAATGAGATTCTCTAATGCTGACTCGGCACATTCTTCACTACAAAATCAAGCATGATCTATGTATTCTTGTCTGTCAGCTATAATTCGAGCATTACAACTAGAGAGTCGGCAGTTTTCGCAATTGTCAGTTTTGAGTCAAGAATATATAGATTCTCAAATAATCGTATGTGTTGTATCATCTCCGACAGTTTGACTGACTCTATCGTCAAAAACATAGAGATTACCAAGCCAATTCCCATCATTGTAGGTATTTATGTATTTTACAACTCCACCATCAAGTTGATAGGTATTTTTGAGACCAGCTCTTTGAAGCATTACAGTTGATTTTTCACATCGTATTCCACCAGTACAGTAGGAAATAACTTTTTTATCTCAAAAATCTTTTTTGTATTCTTCCACTTTATCTTCCAGTTCTCTAAAAGTAAGCGTATTTGCAGGAATAGCATTTTTAAAGTGCCCGAGATTGTACTCATGATTATTTCTCATATCGAGAAGTATATAATCATCCATTTTTCCTGAATCTAGTATATATTTGAATTCTTTAATTTGCATTCTATTTCACGCAGCTTCAATTTCATCTCGAGTAAATTTTTTACCGAGTCATACTATCTCATCTTTTACTTTTACCTGCATTCTTGGAAACTTATGACCATCTACTGGTGAAGATTTTGTATCTAAGTCTGCTATATTATTCCAAAGTGGATGATTTTGTAGATAGAGCTTATAGGCTTGAATTTGTCATTTATTTCAAGTCACAGTACTAGAGATTCACTCAGTTCAGATATATACTCTTCCCTTCATTCAAATATCTGTTGTAAATTGAAGGTGTTCTAAAACTTCGTCCTCAGGTTTTTCTACATCCACAAACTTATAAAAAGTGAGGAGTGTGAAATCTTGTTCGTATTTCATTATGTCAGATTATTATATAACGTGCCGTGTTATTATATCTTCGTTGTAGGAAGATTTGGCTGATTGTATTATATTATTTTACTTAAATTTTCAAATTGTATATCTGTAAAAATATTTTAGTGTTAAATATAAATTATATTTAATGTCAATTGTTTTAAACTTTGTCTTACTTGCAACTCTCTTAAAAAGAATACACTATAAAAAAATATTTAAATTAAATACTTATTGTGAAATATATTAAAATACTCTTCATCGTATGAGCTCTCAGCTATGGTTTATATTATAATTTTATAGGTGGAAATGATATAAGCTATTGGGCACGATTTAACTATACTAATGGAGCGCTCTATCTCTCTTATTTTCATGCAACACTTGTATTCTTAACTATACTCATATCTTTTTGATACTTGATTGATATAATTGTAAAAATTCTCAAAAAATTTCTAGTTATGCTCACTCTTGGTCATAAAAAAGAATATCCAATCTTAGTAACTTTTTCACTTCGTTTTTTAACTCTAGTGAAATACTTGTGAGCACTATTGATTGCGAGTTTTTTTATAAAAGAGAATTATATTACAAGGAATTGGCTTGTAAATATACAAATAATAGTAGCTACTACTCTAGCTGTATATTTCCTAAGCTGAGTGAGTAGAATATTGCTTGAGAGAAAATTTCAAAAACTTTCAAATGAAAAATCATCAAGTGCTTCAGTACTGAAGTTTTGAAATAAAGTTATATTCATATTAATTTGGTTTGTTTGAATCGCATATATACTTTGAAACTTTTGATATAATCTCAATGCTTTATTGGCTTGAGCTTGAATTTGAGGACTTGCTATAGCTCTTGCAGCTCAAAAAAGTATTACAAATATATTTGGAGCTGTAACTATTATTCTTAATAAACCTTTTCAAATTTGAGATTATGTAAGTATTAATGGTCAAGAGTGAACAGTGAGAGATATCGGGCTGTCATACGTAACACTCACAGATAGAGCTGGTCATCAAGTGATGATGCCAAATGAAAACATTATTACGAGTTCTATTGCAAATATGTCAGTTCGAGAAAGTAGAAGAGTGGATTTTATTATTTGAGTTGTGTACTCGACAAGTCTAGAAAAAGTGAAAGAGTGAGTAGATGTAATAGAATCACTCCTAAAAAGATATCAAGAAAAACGAGAAATTAGCGATGATATACGTGTAACTTTTGATACATTTAATTCATTTTCATTGGATATAAAGGTGACTTATTTTTCACTCGTGTGAAGTCTGATTGAATTTAATCATCAAAAACAAGAGATTAATTTTGAAATTAAAAAAATATTTGAACAGTCATGAATTGAAATGGCATTTCCAACGAGTGAGATGATAATTAAAAATGAAACAGTTCCAATAAAAATGAGTCCAAAGAAATAATATGAACCTTAATCCTCATATTCGTTTCATCATGCTCTGAACTCTTCAATTGTATCATCTTTTGGATGTTTTCTACTTTCGTTCCATCATCTATAAAATTGAGGTATGAGAACCTTCCAAATCCATTCAAAAAATGCAACAAGTAGTAGAAACAATGACTTGTAAAATATTAAAAATCATAGTAATAAAAAAATAACCCAAGGAAGTTTTTCAAATACTCGATACAACATACTTTGTTCAAAAAAATCAAAAATTTTTCTCCAAAACGCACTATCAGTAAGGAAACTAGCTTCTGCTAAATTTGCTAAAATTCAGATTAAAAACACGGGAAGGAGTATTCATAATAATATATGTGAAATACTTTTGTAACTTGTATGAATCTGAAACTTATTATTGAGCATAAAAAACAGCCCAAGAACTGGAATACTCAGTAGTATAGCAGAGAGAACTCAAGTTGTATTATTTGCAAGAAATCTCTGGTATCCATTCCAAACTGCGGGAGAAAGATAATTAGTTATTTCAAGTTGGTAAGATACGATAAGGTACATCATAAATCAAATGATGAGTCCTAAAAATAACTTATGAAGTGAATCTCATCAGTTTAAAAATGAAGCTATTCCAGCTGCTAATCACAAAAATATAAGTGTAATATCTAAGATTCAAGGCATTTTTTATTTTTTTCAAAAACAAATAACATATTCTTCAAAACTTCTATCTCGACATGCGAATGGCTTATACTCTGTAAAACTATTGTATCTCTTTTGAATTTCTTGAGTTAAGTCTCTAAAATCTTCTCATTTGAAAACCTTAAGCAAGAGATTTCATCATTTTTTTAAATACTCATCTGCAAACTTAAGTATCTCGATATTCAGTTCAACACTCGCATATTGATCAATATCTTTTCTTCCGGTTGTATTAGGTGCAATATCACTTGTGATGAGATCAAACGTATTTCCATCTCAAATTAACTCATTAATTTTGGGTCTGAGTGTATCAAATTCAAAAATATCGTGCACTAAAGTATTAATATTTGTTTGAGAATATTTATCTATAGGTTTAAGATCGATTCATACGATATTCCCAGTATCTTGGATGATTCTCTTAATATACTGTATAAAACTTCAAGGAGCAGCTCCTATATCACAAATATTCATATTTGGAGTAATAAGCTCAAAATGCTCTTGAATTTCCTTGAGTTTATACACACTTCGTGCTCTATAGCCTTCTCGTTTAGCTTGTTGAAAATATTTATCATGCATTACATAAGGAGCAGGACGTTTTTTTCGAACTTTTTGAGCCTTTGCTTGATGTCAGACACCTTGTTTCTTTTTGTGAGATGTTTTGACTGCTTGAAATTTATCTTTCTTCATAGTGAGTATCTGTTTAATATTGATGTAAGTATAAATAAAAAAAGGATTTTAATAAATCCTTTTTTTATAAAATTGATATGTTAATTAGAATTAGCATTTTCTTCCTCTATAATTACTTCCCCAGACCCAGATATTTCATCCTGAACTTCTTGAGGAATAATTTCATTTATGATTTCATCAGCCAAATCTTGATCAACGTCGTCAACTTCATCAGCATTTGATTCATTTACTCACTCATTGCTTTCTCCAGTATATTCAGGACTAGAATGAAAAAGCGCTAATGCTGGCTGAACTCATACAGCAAATTCTCCAGTAGATCTTTGTAACACGAAAGGAACACCTACTTCAGATTGGTTTATTCAAAGTGCTTTTACTGTTTCAGTAAAGAGCTCTTGATTTGTACTATTAAAATAAACTTCTCTTTTTTCAACAGATATTTTTGAGAATAAATCTTCATCTTCTACGAGTCCATTCAGTTCTTGACAGTGAGGACAACTTGCTCCGTAGAAATAGAGAAACTCTGATTCAGGATTAATAATATCGTTTGAGTTTGATCCCCCTGCACAAGATGCAAGAATGAGTACGAGTCAGAGTAGTGCGATAATTTTTTTCATTGATGTAAAATAAAAAATAAAATATATGTTTACGTTTAGAGTTTAGCTAGTTCAGGTAAGAAATATCTAAGAAACTAATGTTTATGTCACTCAGAGCTAAAACTTTTGAGTAAATCAGTCACTAATACAGTGATTGAGTTCTCATTTGTTCATCCACAACTTCCTGGGTCATATTTTGCATTATATTCTACAGCATCTTGATCTATAGAGTTATAAGCTTGATTCAGGTTTTGTGTATCTTCGTTTCAGTAATACACCAATAGTGTATCTTCTGAATTTATAAGATTAAACACTGGAAAATCAAGTTTTTCTCAGTTCAAAACAAATTGAAGTGAGTTATTTTCATTATTTTGAAGTAGACCTACGGATTCTCAGTAGATAAAATCTGATCATATATTGTATCAAATATTATTAAAAAAATGTTCCCAAGACACTCCATAAGCATGAATATGTATACTGTCATCATCATTATTATGCATATGTACACGAGACTGTGGATATACTACTCAACTAAGTGAACATGCTGCTACATCTTCCATAAATTCATCAGCAGATAAATCAATTTTTACTCACTGAATATAAATTGCAAAATTAGCGTGATAATGTGGTGGAACATATTTGAGTCCAGAATACACGTATCAAATTCAAAAGATCACAAATATTGATATGAGTAATAGAGCAATGACAACTATGTTTCTCAGTAATTTTTTATTATTCACGTCACTCGTTTTAGGTACTAAATATAAAAAAGTATATCTATAAAAAATAAAAACCCAAAATTGGGTTTTTATTTTATGAACAAATTAGCTAAAAAATCATTTCTTTTTAGGAAGTTCTACTTGTTTACTAAATATACAACCAGAGAACTCTCGTCCATATATTCCATCAAGAGCTAGGTATAAACCTATAATGAAGAATGCTAATCAACTCATAAATGGAGGATTTGATACTTCAGGAAAACTATACATCATCACGAGTCCAATTATTATAAGCATAACCTTCAGGACAAAAGCAAAATATCTCATAGCGAATTGTTTAAAAAATTAAGTGACACAGTAAGTATACTGATAATTTATCATATATCTACCATAATCTCATTTCTTTTTAAAAGAGGAAAGGTCATTGGTGGATTGTATTGTGCAGAATATATATCTCCAGTTTTAGGTATTTTATTATTTCAAAGAATGACTTCTAATTTTCTTGTTTTACTATCTATAATATTTGAGTTTGTTATTCAACCGTATTTTAATACTGCTCTTCTTGTCATCGGATTCTCTAATATTTTTATATCAGAGTTAGAAGGAACTGGGAGATTTTTAATTGAATACTTTCTCGGCATTATAAACTGAACAATATGAGTTCAATTCCCTGTTTTAATATCAATAAAAGGTGCAGTCATTTTTATGCTTTCACTCGTAATCTCTGCATTAACGCGAGAATGTTGATAATTTGGATTTCTTTTGAGTGTTTTATTATCTCAAAATATATAAGAAGCGAGTTTTCAAAATCAGATTCAGATTGCTTGCTCTCTTGGTCCTGTAACTTCTACTTGAGCAAAAATATATGGTGCATAATCACGAATTTCAAATTTTCAATCATTTTCTACAACAGTATATTCAGGTTCTTCAATATTAAGTATACTGATTATGGATATAGTAATCCATAGCATTATTGATACTATGACTCAAATCAGAATATAGAACACAAAGGCTAACATGCTTAACTTTTATTAAATTATTTAAGTATATTATACAATAAACTTGTATGAATAGTGTAATAGGTTTTGAAAATAAGAGAATGCTGAAATTAATCGAAATTTAAATGCAATTATAGTGAAATCTCTACCATGACTTCATTTCTTCTCATGAGTGGAAAACTCAGAGGTGGATTGTATCAAGCTGAAGTTACAGGACCATTATATTCAACATCCTTGAGTTCTAAAAATGAAAGCAGCTGCCTTTTTTTCTTTTCTATTATTTTTGCTGAGTTATATCATGAATATCTCAAAACTGCGACTGTTCTTCTTGGTATAGTTCTCAGATTTACTTCATCACTATCAGGAATTGGAAGAGATGCAAGTGTATAGCTGCTTGGCATAGTAAACTGTATAAGATGCTCATCTCAAGACTTTGTATTCATAACGGGGCTTGTCATTGATATTTTTTCTGACTTCATTTCCATAACTGGACTTGTCATCGCGATGGAATCATTACTTGTATTTCCTCAAAATATATACGTTGCAAGAGTTCTAAAGCCATTGTTCATTGCATCTTTATGTGTTCATGAGACAGTAGTTTCAGCAACTATGTACTCTTTGTATTCTCTGATTTCATATTTCCCTTTCTTCTCTATGAGATTGTATTCAGGGGATTCAATATCTTTTATAGCATAATAGCTCAGTCAAACCCAAGCTCCAATACCTGTAAGAGCTGCAGTTCCGATTCAGAGTCATAATTTTGAGGCTTTCATATACATACTATAAGGTTTTAAATTTATTATATAGTAATGTATTGTTGTATGAAACACGTAAAAAAATACCACAATTTGTGGTATTTTTTATATATTATTTATTAGGAATAAGAGGAAGTTCTCCTATGTATTCTTTTTTTCCAATCTCAAATCCATGATTTCTACATATATTATATGCTGTTGTTGTATGAAAGTATAAGTTTGGAAGATAAAATCCCATCATGTATCCAGCAGAGGTGAAATGCATATCTTTGAAATAATCCATCTCTATGTTTCTCTCTTGAGCCCCGATAAAATCATCAGGAGTTGCACTATTTACATAATTAATTGTTTTTTCAACTCTTGTGAGAAGCTCATCAATTGTCGTTTCGTTGTCTTCTAAAGTCATTGCTTCTTTTTGCGTCAGTCTCATAATACAAGCCTTTGCATTATCGGTAGCGATTTGAATTTGTTTTGCAAAATCCAACATATCTGGAGCAAGTTTAAGAGCTAATACTTCAGCATCTGTCATACCCTTTTTATGAGCTTGTTTCTTCATAGCCTTGAGAAATAAATCTAGAGCTTTGAGTCTACTAGTTGTGTGAGTTACTGCAATTTCGTAAAACATAGTTTTGTATTTATATGGTAAAAAGAGACACTTATATTATTAACACTCCTTAAGGATACAATAAGAAATAGAAAAATACTTTATAAATGGTACTTTTGTTCTCATCTAAAAATATATTCTTCTACTATTTGTTGGTAATAAAATGGCAATCTTAATACCTCTGAATCTCTAAATCTCATGATAATATCTCGTAATTCAGTATCTTTTAAGTTTATGATTTTTAAAATACCATCACGTTCCTCAACTGATAAATCTTTATCAAAATAGGATCCTCGATTATCAATAAGTATCGTATCTATATTTGAAACCTTAATTCTCATAGCTTCTGAATCAAAATCAGGAGTTAAAATACTATTTATATCAATAACTTCTCATTTGATACTACGAGATAGTTTTTGGCATGGATTTTCAATCAAAACACAGGAAACATCTGTTTTAGGAGTGAATTTCAGAATTTGAGCCATATAAAATATATAATATATAAGAACTTAATTATATACTACATCTTAAAAGCAATCAAGATTATTTACCCTAAATCTGGATTTCAAAGACTTAATAACACTCTAGAGGTAATTTGATCAATTAATATTATATAAAAATGCGGATTAGTCATTACTTGAGAAGCATTTGCAGTAGCTATATCCGATCTCAACTCTTCGTCATTTTTTGCACTCACATCTCGTAACATTTTAGAATTTATGTGTATATCTGGAAGATGCGAAGAATGATTTTGAGCTAATTGTACAAATCCAAGAATTAATTCAACCTTACATTTTATATACGCGTCACTCAGATCTCAGCCCTCATTAAAATAGCTTGGTTTATTTGTTACTCATTGTTTTTTTAAATCAGTATAAGGAATAGTATTACTATTTGCTGCACGTATGATGCAGTGGTTTATATTTGCATTATCAAAACTCGGCTTATTTCAATTAAATCTAGGCATTATAAATTCTATTTATATACTATTTATTACTATCTTCCTCTTTGAGCTGCTCTTCCCATTCGTTTTCCTGTTGCTCATCCAAATTTATTTCCTGGTCAAAATTTTGTATTATTAGCTGGATGATTAAACCTGAGATGTTGTTTTACTGGAATGGCTTTTTTTTCTTTTTCTTCTTCTTTCACTTCATTTTCAACTCATAAATCTTTATTTTCTTCATTTATCGAAGTTATTTCATCTTGTGATTTTTTTGTCATATTTATTTTTTTAATAATTTAATTTATTTATATATATTATGAATTCTTATATTTTTTACTACTCTAAAAAAGTAAATTGCTTCTATCTAGATTAACCATTTCTGGCTCTAAAAACTAATCAACATACACATCTCTTGGCTTACTCCCATTGGCAGGTCAAACAACTCAGAGCTCCTCGAGGATATCAAGAACCTTGGCTGCTCTCGCATACCCAAGACCAAGCTTGCGTTGGATGAGAGAAGTACTTCCCTTTTTAGATTCTTTGACTACTTGAATCGCTTTTTCTATAATTTCTGGAGATTCATCTTGGTCTCATTGGTATCACTCCATGATAGAACCTGCTGTAGATGATTTCCCGTCTGCTATTTCTGGATCTTGCATATTTTTGAGCATATCTGGATCCACGGTCAATTTGAGCTGATTCACGACTGCTTCTATTTCATCAGTTTCTACCAGCATACCTTGAACACGCTCAGCAGATAGATTCCCTGTTGGGAAATAGAGCATATCTCAACGTCCAAGTAAGTCCTCTGCCCCCATCTTATCAAGAACCGTTCTAGAATCGATTTGAGAAGCAACCGTAAATGCTATTCTAGATGGTATATTCGCTTTGATAAGACCAGTAATAACATCGACCGATGGACGTTGCGTTGCTACAATTAAGTGCATACCGACTGCTCTGGCCATTTGCGCTATACGAGCGATATTTCACTCTACTTCTTTTTTCTGACCAGACATCATGAGATCAGCAAGTTCATCAATAACGATGACAATATATGGAAGTCGTTCTTGTTTTGTTACTTTTGCGTTATATTCCTTGAGATTACGAGCATTTACTTTGGTTGCCATATCATATCGACGTAACATCTCTGCTACACACCACTTAAGTGAATTAAGTGCCTTTTCAGGATTGGTAATAACTGGAGTCAGAAGATGAGGAATACCGTTATAAACTGAGAGCTCCACACGCTTTGGATCGACCATGATAAGCTTGAGCTCAGATGGTGAAAACTTATAGAGCATAGATATCAAAAAACCATTCATCCCTACAGATTTTCCAGAAGCTGTTTGTCCAGCTACAAGGAGATGCGGCATCTTCGTGAGATCACCAAACACAAGATTTCCTGAGACGTCTTTTCATATGGCTATTGGAATATCGAGTTTTTTATTTTGGAATCATGGATCAGAAAGTAACTCGTGGAGTCCTATAGTTTGTCGCTCTTCATTTGGAACCTCAATACCAACTACTCAGAGACCTGGGATGGGTGCTTGAATACGAATATTTTTCGCGTGAAGGGCAAGTGTGAGATCTTTTTTGAGATTTACGATACTTTGAAGCTTCACTCATTTACTCGGTTTAAGTCGATATTGTATTACGGTTGGACCAACCTTGTATCAATCCATCGTTACTTGTATCCCAAATTGTAGGAGACTTTCTTGTATTTCTATTTCTTTCGTTCTTATTTCATGTTCGTCTACTGGAATATCTGTGCCTCGTTTTGTCAAAAGATCTAGACTAGGAAGTTGCCAATTACTAAATGTCTTCACAGGGATTTCAGTTTTTCAGGCAGGATTGATTTCTTTTTTACTTCCAAAGAGTGAGGAAATTGCTCCACCACTATTCCCTCCTGAGACAGATACTTTTCTATTTTTCTGTTTTTCAAGTTGGAGTTGTTTGGGTTGTTTCATCCGAGCAAGTTGCTCTTTTTCTCTTCTGAGTTCTTCAAGTTGTTTTTCAAGACTTGATGATTCTTTTGATATTTTCTTTTCTTCTACTGAGAGTCTTTTTGATTTTGCAACTGATCATCGAGCTTCTCTTTGTGCTTTAGTGAGTTTTTTTTCTGAAGCGTAGCTATCTTTGAAATCGCTAAAGGTTGGAAGTACTTTTGCGGTATCAAGCGCGTGGTGTACGATAGAATATCGAAATAATATAAAGAGAGAAACGAAAAATAATATCAAGAAACTAAATAAGAGTGGAAGTCTTCAAAGTATACTTTCTAATACTGGATAGAGATTTAAAATAGCTTGATAGTTTATATTGTACCAACCTATGAGTGTTGTAAGCGAGGTAAAATAAAATAATAATCACGTGGCTCTATAGCTATTAAAATGTAGATTTTTCTCCTTGAATAAAAACACCGCAAGGATAATCAGAACAGGAGAAAATATCCATATATAGAGACTTCAGAAAGCTTGGATTAAAAATCCAAAGAGGTATTTTCATATAAGTGAATTTGTGTCTCATAGAAATGCTATCACTCATAAAAATAAAAAAACGAGCGCAAATGCTGTTGTTTTATAATCTTCGGGAATTTGAGAAAGCAGTCATTTTTTTCGTCTTGCCACGGTATCTTGTGTAATGCAGTAATAGTATGATACTCAGTATATACAAAAAAACTCCCAATTCAAGGGAGTTTAATGGTATCTAAAATGAAACTCTAAATCTTCAGACACTCAAGTTTCTGGGTTTTTTAGAAATGAACTCGAGGAATAATTTGTACATATGTACACTTTTTCTCAAGAATCTGGATGTGTAAAAGATATCATGGTATATTCACTATTCTTATCAAGTGATAACTCATGGACTTCTGATGCACTAAATCATGATTTCAAATCCATGATATAATCTCACTGCAAAGTATGATTTAAAATGATATAGTTATCATTTTCTTTCACAATTACATATTTTCATTTTTTTCATCATTGAAGCTCAAGAACTATATCTTGTTCATTAAGTGAGTACACGCTTCTTATATGAGTCGTTCCAGTATCAGAATCTTGATCATAATATTCTTGTTCGTATAAAATAAATGTATCAAATGATGTCTGAGTAACATCTAAAATCTCTCCATAACATGTAAATATAATTTCTCAATTTGAATCTGCTAAGTTTTCATAGTATTTTTTTCGAACTTGAGTATTTGTTTCTTTTCATGATTCTATATTTCACTCATTTGCAATGTAGAACTCAATTCAAAACACAACTACTCACACTATATTTCAATCTATATCTCAGTAAATATCTTGGAAACGAGTAATTTCTCATCAATTTCGCTGTGTGTATTTCAATATTTCAAAATGATCTCTTGATTCTAAAATAGTAATTGATTCTTTATTTCCTTGCGACGCATTAATCCAATTCAATCAGTTTGATTCAAAGCTTCATCTATACACTCATGGAATAGAAAATAGCTGAAGAGTTTTTCAATTTAATATAACAATTTGGTCATATAAAATAAAAAGATACAAAGCTTCACCATTGCAAAGTAATTGCTCATCGCAGGTATAGAGAAGTCCTTTATTTATGAGATAAATTGTATTGTTATCATTTGGAACAAGAATAGTTCAAAACTGCTCACTTTTCAATGTTAATCTATACTGTGAATTCAATGCATCAACATCATCTAAATGCTCAAAGATTTTATATTTTTGTAATATTCACTCAAAATGTTCTTGTGTATCGAGCATCATATCTCAAATATCTTTGTCACTAAAAGATTTACTCTTATATCATTGTGCACTTTGAGAAATAAAATTACGACACTTATCAGTAAAATCAATCGTATCTATATATTTTTTTAAGGTAAAATATTGTTCTCAAGAAATGACCCTACCAAGAAATACATTCATAACTCCATCTAAAAATACTGTATCATCTGACTGATTCACTTCTAGAACTTGAAGCATATTCGCAAGAGTTTTTTCTTGCTGAAAAAGAATTGATATATTTTCATCTCTTTCTTCTAGTTCTCGTTGATTTAATTCACTTAATTGCTTGTCTTGTGTCATTATTATTTTAATTATTAATCCTGTCTTTATTTCAAACAACCTTTAGTTCAGAAAATTCATCTCCATCATAATCGATATATGTAAGTGGTGAGAGATTGAGAAATAATCTAATAATTCCTCCTTGCATTTTATTTGGTACAATACCATTTAATTGATGATATTCTCACTTGCTAAAATTGACTATGTCATATCAAAAATTTCATTCAACGAGCCCATAATCATGTTTTTCTGCCGTTTGAGAGTTATCAGCAAGTTCAAGTCTTAAAAATGAATAGGTATCTCCATGAAGTTCTAAGAGTAACGTGATTCAATCTGATCTTTCAAATGGTCAATAATATTGTTTTCAATTTGTTGAGTGTAATTTATTCTTTAAAATAATAGCTCAGAAAAATTCAACATACATGTATCAATTAATATTTAATACGAGTCAATTTTCTCAGCCAAAATCTCAGTCCATTTTTTTAAATGTTTCTATTCAATGTCGTTTTAAAAGTTGTAATATTTCTTGATTTCACTTTGAATGTCTCACTATTTCACAAATAAGTCATAAGTTATAGGAGTTATTTAAATCATTTTTTAGAATACTTTTTAGAGAGCTGAGTAATATTTTTGTAGGGTTTTCTATTATTTTCTTAATCTCACTCTTATATTTCAAAAATAATGTACTACTTCTGGAAGATACTTTAGTATTTACAGTCTCGAGTGAAGAAATTTCATTTAATAAAATACATCACCATTCTTGGCCAGTTATTTTTTTTTCTTCATCGTTCCCTTCCAAAAATATCAATCATACTTGCATACAAATTTCTTGTAATAAATATGCTGGTATTTTTTGTAAAATTTCAGGGGAAATATCACTGTATAATGTATTATTTTTTACCATAATTTGATATATTAAAATAGGAGATATCGATAAATTCGGATATCCATACACAATTCAAATAATTTCAAGAGCAGTCTCAGATTTCATTCAATTCACCCTAAAATCCAAGATTTCTTTTTGTGGCTCAGTAACTATTGTATTTAAGATATTCAAATAATATTCTTATAAATATGTATATATAAAACTAATAAAAAAAGAGACTTTTGCAAATCTCTTTTTTTATATTGTAATAATTTATGCAGCTACGAGATAATCTTGTCTGATTACTTGAGCAGTTTGAGAATCCTGTGATCCAAACATCTTCGCAAGACGAGCTGTGATAGCAATAGATTCTAGTTTTTGCACTGCCTCAAGTGCAGCATTAATACTCTTGTTGTATTGTCATAGTGCTTCAGAAACTTCTGGAGCCAAATTCATAGTTTGTATTTGTGTATTTTTCATGTTTCAAAAATTAATTATAAATAAAGTGTATTAGTTTCTGGCTACGGTAAGTTGTCACTGTGCACTGAGAGCAGCTTGCAAAAAGTAACTCGCCTCTCCCCTGCTGAGAGTTTTATCTGGTTGGAAATAATTTTCTCAAAATTGATCCTTCCATTGGTACTGAGCACCTAAGAGATTCGCAACTTTGCTTTGAGTGACAGCCTCTAAATCTCTATACTGCTTCCCTGTACTTGATATAATATTTGTTCAGAGATACTTATGAGTGAGTTCTAGAAACTCTTCTCTGTTTATAGTAGTAGTATTTGATGCTGGCTCTGCAGCTAAGTCTTTGAGAAGTGGTCTGAGTGTGCTGTTATTCTTTATACTATTTCTTATCCACATCACTGCGTCATATTCTTTGAGGTCTCTATCCTCTAGAAAGTATCATTTATTGAGTCAGGTAGCAATACCAGATTCTATCATCGTTATAACTGAGTCATAATATGGATGACTTTGAGCAAGTCCAATTGGTGTATTTACTTTTATATCACTAAATGCGAGAGTTGCATTTAGATTTTTAACACTGAGTTGTGACTTTGTTTGACTCAGACTTCTGTATTCAAATAAGAGAAGTCATCCGATAGTATCACTATAAGAAAATTTAAGAGAGTCTGTAAATTCTTCATCATAACATCTACGTTTATAGATTTGAAAGATATCTTTTATCTCTCCTCGTTTAATACAGTATTGTATGTCTCATGATGTGTCAGAATTAATGGTGAAGTTTCACTTATAATCTGCCTTGAGCATATTGTTTCCGTATTGATCTTTCATGAGGACAATTCATGGAGTACTTTCACCTAGTACCACCTGATCCTTGATATAGAGCTTCGCACTCTTTACTTCAGGCAATTGTCCAGCACCAGTCACTGATACAGAGAGGGTTTTAACGACTCGTTCTCATACTTTTATATCTATACTAGTGTGACCTGCTGAGAGACCAGTTATTGTTATATCTCTCGTACCATTTGTAAAGTTATAAAAACTTTTTGGAAACACTTGAACTTTTGTTTCATCATATTCAAAACTAATATTCCCTGGAGTATTTCACTTAAATGCCTTTCCTCTTCTATCTAATATTTCAAGAGTAGTGACTTTGTTCTCATTTTGAGAAATTTGAGAGATAGGACTAATAAAGTTTAATTGAAATGATTCTAAAAATTCTTTCACTTCTCTGGCCTCAATTTCTTCTCTTGTAAGAAGTTTTTCTCGAGAAATAGTTTGTGTAACTACTTCACTCGTATTATTTTCTACTACAGTATCATTATCGGAAGCATCAGATTTATTTTCTTGGTACGCAAGACTAGAATAATCAAGTTTTGCTTGAGCACGAGTTTTTGGACCAAACCAACCTGCTCCATCATCACTTCGAGAGCTAATAACATTGGTCTCAAGTTGATATTTAATAATTGAAGATTCAACATCTTTATACTGTCAATTTATATCTCAATCATAATATCAAAGTTCTTTCATAACTCTTTGTACTTCTCTCACGTCTCCTTCGTTTCCATATTCATAATATACTGTTACATTAAAAATATAGTTCGTGTTGTTTTTAAATGTATCACTTGAAGTTGGAGTCTTATTTTTATTTGTATTTTTAGATACCGTTGTACTAATTTTATCTAATATAGCTCCATTACTTTCTAAAAATGCAAGTGGATCAAGTGTATTTTTTGCTAACACGTTGAAACATACACCTTTTTCAGTAATTTGATAATATGAATACGGGCAATCACCATAATCATAATAATATGGATGAAATGGTGTTTCTAAGTCTATTTGGAAATGTAGATGATTCCCTGTAGAGTTTCATGTACTTCACACCTCTCAAATTTTTTCTCAAACTCTGAGAGAATCTCATTTTTTAATGAGGATTTTAGAGAGATGAGCATAATTAGACACAACTTTTTTTCATCGTATTGTATGCTCGATAGAGATATAGTTTCCCCAAGCGAGGTCCTTTCACGCTTCTATAACTATACCATCAGCAATATTATACACCGGAGTTCATTTTGCTGTGGCTATATCTGTCCCTTGGTGTCATCCACTTCATACATCCCATCAGTATTTATAACTTGACCCCCATAGTACAGTATAAATACGTGTAAAATCATTATATCATCCTCCAGCAGTTGCGTATTTTTGGTAGTCTCCAGTATTGAGAACAAGAAAATCTTGTTTACAATCTGAATCCAAAGTTCCAAATTCTTCGAATCTACACTCTAATTTAGACATCTGTTTTAGTGGATATATTATTTCTGATTCTGCTGCCTGTGTAGTAACTGGCACTAAATTTCAAAATAACAGGACTAAAACGATGTAACTTAACATTTTTTGTATTTGAGTATTCATACAAGGTTTTTAGAAATATTATATTCAATACATGAGTATTTTGTACTATCCTTTGACCGACTTCCTTAATTGGTTAAAATAAGAGAAGTTTACAGAATATACATGTATTGACTATTTGTTATATGTGTACATAATTTATTTCTGTAAATATATTAAAACACAATTAAATACTATTGTCAAATATCATTAATATATTCTTATTAACTTTCTATGAAAATTTTTGAACTTGATATATTTGGGTTTACTCTTGCTCCTACATACTATGGTCTGATGTATATAATCTGATTTTTGTACTGAATATGGGCACTTAAAAAAACATGACGATATACTGAGTCACAACGTGAATCATTGTTTCTTTATATATTTGCTTGAGTGTTACTCTGAGGTAGAATTGGATATATTCTCTTCTACGATCTGTGAAAATACATAAGTGAACCAAGTAATATACTGAGAGTTTGGGAATGAGGAATGAGCTTTCACGGTTGATTCCTTTGAGTAGTAATTGCTCTCGTAGTCTTTGCAAAACTTAAAAACGTTAATTTTTGGAAATTAGCTGATGATATAGCACTGATTATACCTGTTTGACTTTTTTTTGGACGAATATGAAATTATCTCAACAAAGAGTTACTATGATTTCCCTATACAGGACCACTCGCTGTACAAATAAGTTCATGATCATATTTCCCTTCTCCTCTATTAGAAGCATTTTTAGAATGACTCGTAATTTTTGTAATTTTGAAACTTGTGGCTCAAAAAATCTGATTTGACGGCAAGCTAGCTGCACTATTTCTCATCTTGTATGGAACATTTAGAACTATAGTAGAACTTTTTTTCAGGGTACCTGATCCACAAATTTGATATTATTTTGGATTTCTAACTCAAGGAAGTCTGTTAAGTATCCCTATGATACTCGTGTGAATCTATCTATATTTTTATCTAAAAACTCATGATACAACAAAATAAATTTACAGTCTCAAATGTACTGATTGCTGTAAGTATACTGTTTACTTGAATGAGCTTAGTTTTAAATATAATTCCTACTCTCTGACTCAGTAACTATTACATCGACAATTGAAATTATATATTTTGGTTTATAACACTATTTACATCTCAGTTTCTTCATGGTTGATGGATGCATCTGTTATTTAATAGTGTTTTTATATATTATTTTGGAAATATAGTAGAAGTGATACTAGGCAGAAATAAGATGATCTTGTTCTTTATATTTTCTGCTATAACAACATGAATTGCAGTTACATTTCTGTCAGATTGAGTTACCATTTGAATCAGTTGATTTGCAATGGCACTACTAAGTTTTTATACACTTCAACTATGGAGTAAAAATAATCCTGAATACAAGTGATGAATTACTGCTATGGTACTTAATATTGTTATAGGATTTGCCCCTTGAATCAGTTTTGTTGGTCACTTTTTTTGAATCATTTCATGAGTTTTGTATTGGGGTATATTAAAATTTACTAAGTATTGACTAAGATAATATTATATATATCATATACTATATTATACATAAATAATCCTCATATATGTCGCAGCTCAATTCTGATGGAATAGAGTTATCACCAAAAGAATCACTGTTCAAAGCACTTAAGGTGTGAGCAATATCACTGTGACTATCTTTTCAAGCCGATAATGCTGTAGCTCAAACTCAACAAAGTTTGAACACAATTATGTACTGTGATATAGGGCCAATAGATTTTTCAAAACTAACAGTACCTTATACTGTTGTTTGATGAGATACTCTTTCGTGAATATCAAATAAAATAGGAGTTCCCTATGCTGATATTATTCTTGTATGGCAATATCTCTATCCAGAAAGAAATATAAATCAACTCAAATTATGAGAAACTTTTTTAGTCCCAAGTTCAAATGAACAAGACTTGGCTACTATTGCACTGCATAGAGAAAAAATACAAAAAGAGCGTGATTATGCAGAAATCATTGAACTTTGGGATAATTGAGAACATGATAAAATTTTAGAAAGATTTTGATTCCAACTTTTCCCAAGCCTACCAGTGTGAATATGACTTCAAGCATTTAACGATGCCATGCTTTTAGAGTATCAGGATTCTCCCAGAGCACTTTGACCAAGGATTGTAGATATAGAATTACAAAAACTTGTTATATGTGCAAATCTCAGCCGATGATCTGATAGATATGCCATCTGATTGGATAAAAATTTACCAATAGAAGTACTTGAATGGCTCCTCACTGAATGAATGGACGCATGGAAATTTACACAGTGATATACAAAAGTATGATATACGCAACTTTTTGATGCTCGGTGAATGTTCGTCAATAGACTCAGTAAGTGATCTATACCTATAAAATCTGAATCCAGAGAAGCGTACTGAGAATATCTCATAGAAATGCAAAAGTATTTACAAGAAAATGGAGTTGCCGGTTCTAAAATACCAGCATTCTTTCTGTATACCAACGCAATACCAGATATCAACTCTTTTCAAAACGGAGCAAATCCAAATTCTCATGTATTTTCATATGTTTGAGAGTCAGTAAATGATCCATTTCAAGCTCAGGAATTTAAGCCATTTTTATGAGGCAGAAAAATTGATACATTTCAAGAGTGAGTTTCAGTACTTGATTACCTTACGTATGTCTCTCAAGATTTATGAGGTATGTGGAATTCTTTGACACCAAATTCATTTAAAGTCATACAAAATAACTTAAAAAATTACACACAATTCATTGAATTATATATAAACTGAGAAAAAATAGATATAGCTTGAGAGTTTGAAAACCCGACAATATGAATTAATTCAACTGATATGATTCAGTTCTGAGGAAGTATTGTGTTTGATGGTTTTCATGTTAATACTTCAGAAGATGAAGATATCAAAGAAAATATGAATATGAGACTCATGCCATTTTGGGCAGTGCTCTCTCTAGAAGTATTTTATCCAACAGAGATACTTGAAACTCCAGAATATATTCTCAATTTATGATACTCAGGAAAATACTGAGAAATACTTAAAAAAATAGTGCCAGAAGAAACATTTTATCTCGGAGAAAATGATAAAGTTACTGATGTATTCTATAGCTTAATATCAGAAAAATTATATTGAGACAAAGACTATAACAGACTCAGTGAAGAAGAAAAATATTGAGTACAAAGTGAATACAAACTCCAATCGCTTGCGTACCAAATGTACTGATATCAAACAAACGGCTGAGCAGAGTGGAATCCAGGTTCTACAAAGATTAATGCACCTATGTATTTATTTAAATCTGATAATATACCTGAAGTCTATAGAGAGTATATTTCCCAGAAAAAAATTGATTATTATAATAGTTTACAAGTATTTTGTGAATCATGAGAATTGCAGAAACTTCCATTTTTTCAAGTACAATTTTTCCCAGGTGATACCACAGCAAGCCTATTGTATCAACTTCAATATCAGTTAAGTTATACAAATCCTGAACTCGCTCGTAAACTCTGAGATTTTGACAGAATTCAAAAAAATGCTTTACTTAAGAATATATTTTCAGATGAAATTGCATCTTGAAATATTCCTGCTTGAGAAGCAATATTATTATCTGTTGATAAACAAATTGTCTCACTAGAGATTTTATCAATGAATATCTATGATGAAGGGTTTGTCTTACTAGATAAAAATTGAGAATTAAGTTTAGATACTCAACTCATAGAGCAGACAAGTACAAATCCTACGATGCAATATCTCTTGTCATACATATTAGCAAGTGAATCCTATATACAAAAATGCAACGATTGTAGTGAGGCATATAAACAAATAGTTTGGATGATTTGGGACAATACTATCACATCAAGACGATGAATTAAAAATATCCTTTACTATGTTCAGCAATATGGATACACTCAAGAACTCAATACATTACTCAAAGAAAACTGATTTTCAGATTTCTTTGAAGAATTGTGACTTCCGAGAGATATTCCAACAATAAGTTCATATTGAGATTATCAACTACGATTTTTTAATTTACTGTGACCAAATTATGAAAGTATATGGCCTTGAAAATATTTAAAAGAAATAGTAGCTAGCATTACAAATAAAGATAGTGAATATTCTTGATTTATTGAATCTATATCTTCTCACTATCCTGATATAGTGGAAGCTGATTTAAAAGTGCTACAAGAAATTCAAGAATTACTAAACACTGAGGATTCGTCATCTCATGGGAGAAAAATTTTCGAAAAAATAAAAGAACTACTACGATTAGATGATGGAACTCATAGTAATATCATAGGAAAAATTTTATCTCTTGAAATGATGAACTACAAAATTCAAGAGCATTTCGAAAATATCGCAACACAAATATCTCTTTCATGATGAAGTATTGAAAACCTCGATGATAATATGCGAATTCGTTTTGCTCAAACTTCTATGCTTGCAAACAATATGTGAGAAGGGACACAACTGCTAGCAATAACAGAAAACTATATTCAAAGAATTATTACTACCCTTGATATCATATATCCTGGATACAGAAAAACGCAGTATCCTGAAGTAGATAAGTGATCATGATTTCTCGATCAAATAGAATATTGAAGAGGGCAATTTAGAAAAAATATAGTTATTTATCAACAAATGCTCTCAGAGTATCCTGAATACAAAGAAGTTATAGATATTAAAAAAATACTAGCCACACTCACTGAATTTCCAGAGAACTACAGTTCTCTTATCTTTGATTTTTTGAAAAGTGAACATACACGTTGATTTTTAAGTAGTAAAAATATAGATGACTCAATACTTCCAACTCTTTGAGAGTACCAATCTCAAGATAATACCTACTTCAAGACCCTGTTTCGATATGTAAATAATAAGTCAGATATTGAACAAAGAATAGAGCAACCAGAAATGACTGCAAATAATTTTGTAGCTCCTTGAATACTTATAATGCTCCTTCTTTGAAAAATAGCACAATTACCAATTTGAATTATTAAGAGAAAAGTTAAAAGAAGTATAAAATATAGTAAAAATAGAAAAAATAATATTCAAAAATGAATAGAATCTAGAAAAAGAAAAACACTTAAAAAAAACACAGTTTTAGCGGAAACTATCATGTGAGAAAATGTTGAAAAAATTTCTCTATGAGATATTGATGCTTATATGAAAACAGTACTTAATTATCAATGACTTGTACTAAGCAATGAGCATTGAACATGAATAGAAAATAACTATTTTGATTGAAACTATACTATCAAATGAAATAAATGAATTCAACATTTTAAAGCTTTCAAAAACAATGAAAATTTAGTACTTACTAATATTCTTGATAATTCTGAGTCAATAAACTATGCTGACGGTCAATATCATTTTTTTGATTCACTTACTCAGCTTGTTCGAGACGTCACTAATAAAACACTTTCTGAGACTATTATGTTAGAACAAAGGAGAGAAAAACAAGTAAGCGTAATTTGAAACAACATTGAAAATATGTATCAAGATATAGCAGCTGAATAAAAAAAACAGAAGGATTAGAATTCTTCTGTTTTTATTTCATTCATTTACACTTCAGTTTCCTCTTTCTCATCAGCTGCTGCCATCAGTGCATTGAGTTCTTCCCACACATCTTTTGGAATATTTTTTGCTATTTTGACATCGGGATAGTTCTTGGCTGCGAGAAATGGTCATCGTCTCGATCATTTCACTACCATCTCTTCTCAAGTTTCCTCATCTACGAGTAATCCTTTTTTAGCAAGAATAGACTCGAGAAGCTCATCTTTTTCAGATTTAATCTTCCCTATCCACTTTATTTTTGGATACTCACTACTCGCGAGAAATGGACCGAATCTTCAGACTTTTACAACTACAGTCCCCTCTATTCCGTCTGGACAAGGTTTTCATTCGTATTTTGCTCTGAGTCAATCGAGCATATCTCTTTCCTCTTTAGGTTGTTCTATATGTTTACATTCTGGATAATTTGAACATCCTATAAATTTTCAAGCTTTTGAAAATTTGAACACAAGTTCATTTTCACATAGAGGACATTTTTTACCAACAAGTTCTACGACTTTTTCAGCTTTTTCTCATGCTTCTTCAATGCTTTTTTTGAGAGTTCATTCCCAAAACTTAGAAAGCATAGTTTGAAATTTTACCTTACCTTCTGCTATAGTATCAAATTCTTCCTCTACTGACTTTGTAAAACTGTATTCCATCATTTGAGTGAAATACTCTTGAAGAAAATCTGTAACAGTAAAAGCTGTTTCAGTTGGATGCAGATATTTTTTATCAAGTTTTTCAACATAGCCTCTATCAATAATGGTAGATATTGTTGGTGCGTAGGTAGAAGGCCGACCAATTCATTCTGCTTCGAGTTTTTTTACAAGACTGGCTTCAGTAAATCGAGCTGGTGGTCGAGAGAATGTTTGAGTTCCAGTGATATTCTTTGAAAGAGCTATCTCGCCTTCACTTATAGCTGGAAGCATACCAGATTCTTCGACTTCTTCTTCATCATCAGTCCCTTCAATATAAAGTGTCATAAATCCATCAAATTTTATTACTTCACCTTTACTCGTCCAAGTTTGATTTGATGCTTTATTTGGAGAAAAATGATAGCTTGTTACCTCAACAATTGCATCCTCCATTTGACTCGCAAGTGTACGTTTCCAAATGAGTGTATAGAGTTTAAGTTGCTGTGCATCGAGATCTCATTTGAGACTCTCTGGAGTAATAGATAAATCCGTAGGTCTAATTGCTTCATGAGCTTCTTGTGCTCCTGCTGACTTCGTTGTGTAAGCTCTCTTTTTGTGATACTGTTTTCAAAATGATGATGTTATGACTTCTTTTGCCTGTGTGAGTGCAAGTTCTGATAGATTCATACTATCAGTTCTCATATAAGTGATGAGCCCTTGTCTTTCTCCATTTCAAAGGTCTATACCTTCATAGAGCTTTTGAGCTACCATCATGGTTTGTTTTACTCCAAACCCAAATTTTCGAGCTCATTCTTGTTGAAGCGTAGACGTGGTAAAAGGAGCACCTGGAGATCTCTTGGAGTCTTTCTTTATACTTTCTTGTAGTGTAAACTCTAACTCACTGTCATGAGAAAGTTCTGTCATATCTTTTTTATTCTTAGTTTCTTTGATAGAGCTGATTGTATCTATAAGTGTAGCCAGAATTTTTTGAACATCTTCTTTCGATTTAAGTTTTTTTACTTTTCAGTCTATTTTTGCAAATACAGCTGAAAAAATACTTCAGCTAAAGTTAAGTTGAACTGTTATTTTCCAACTCTCTACCGGGTTGAATGCAAGAATCTCTCTTTCTTTTTCAACTATAAGTTTCACTGCCACTGATTGAACTCTTCAAGCAGAGAGTCATTTTCTAATTTTTTTCCATAAAACTGGTGATACTTTATATCAAACGAGTCTATCTAGGAGTCTTCGAGCTTGTTGCGCATCTACGAGATCAATATCTATAGTTCTCGGATTTTCAACTGCCTTGAGTATTGCAGTTTTAGTAATCTCATGAAATACAATTCTTTGAGTCACTTTTGGATCTAGATCTAGAGCCTGACATAAATGCCAACCAATTGCTTCTCATTCTCTATCCTCATCCGTTGCTATCCAAACAGTTTCTGCTCATTTTGCGAGTTTTTTTAGATTATTGACTGTTTTTTCTTTATCTTCAGATATTCAATACTCTGGGGTAAAATTATTTTCAATATCGATTCAAAGACTTTTTTGAGGAAGGTCTCGAATATGTCCCATAGAGGCTACTACTTGATAATCTTTTCATAAGAACTTTTCAATTGTTTTTCATTTAGCTGGTGATTCGACTATAACGAGATTTTTTGCCATGTGTGTATATTTTTTGTATATTAATTCATACACTACTTTATAAGCTTTGATTTTTAAGTCAAAAAAAAATAGCTAGTCAGCTAATTTTTTCTATATAGAGCTATTACACTCATAATACATTTTTTACTAAATTTCTATTATCATAGGGAAATTTATGATTTTCTAAATAACGAATAAGTGCATAATAGGCTGACCATGAGGAATCTTTTTCATAAATATATGCATTTCACTCTGCTCTCCCTGGATGAAACTCTTGAAGTATACTTCATAAATAACATTTTTCATTTACGAGTGGCACTACTCAGGCTTTCATAAGCTCTTCGAGCTTCATAGTATCACAGGCTCATAGGAATCAATCGAGTGAATTTATATTAATATCATCTATCGATTCTACAAATGAAATATTTTTATAATCTTTATTGAGTTTATTCTCTCCAAATACTACAAAGTTAGCAGGTAATATTTCGAGTCAATCTAGCACATGAGAAGTAATTGACTGATTAGAAAAGCAAACTCACACAAGAATTTTAGATCTTTTTGGGAGTGCCAATTTTGATTTTAAAATATCTCTTTGAATCGTTTTATTTGCCATGATGTCTGTAATATTCATTTTGTACTATTAATATTAGGTGTATCTATATATATCTTAGCATACATATAGTTTATATTTCAAATATTTGAGTTTGACAAGACGTAAAAAAAACTAGCAAAAATATATTTATAGCTATAATGCTGCAAATAAAATTAAATAATACTATGTCAAAAAGCTTCTGGCAAGACCAATTACAAATACATGAGAAACTCTGTTTTCTCGCACCTATGGATGGATATGGTGACAGTGCCTACAGACAATCGATGAAAAGAGTTGCTCCACACGTATACTGTATAAGTGAGTTTTATAGTGCTGACTGACTTATACATTCTAAATTTTTAGCAGATAGTGTTCTTCCGCATCAAACTATTGAGGATCCACTTATCATTCAAATATTTGGTAAAGACCCTGAAGTATTTGCAAAAGCAGCAAAAATAATATCAGACCCTAAGTATAACATAGCTGGAATAGATGTAAACATGGGTTGCCCTGCAAAAAAAGTGGTTCGAAGCTGACATGGTTCAAGTTTGCTCATTAATGAACAAACAGCTTTTGACATAGTAAAAGCACTAGACGAAGCGACACATTTACCAATTTCTGTTAAAACAAGGCTCAGTTTTGATGGAAATCAAGATCTTATTGCATTTGCACAGTGACTTCAGAAATCAGGTGCAAAACTTGTAACCATTCATGGAAGAACTGCGAAACAAGCTTATACTGGTAATGCTGACTTCACTAATATATATGAATTACAAAAACATGTTGATATACCAGTCATATGAAATGGTGATGTAGAAAACTATGATGATGGGATGAAAAAAGCTCAAAATCTCAATGGATTTATGATATGAAGAAGAAGTTTTTGAAATCCATGGGCATTTTTATGAAAAAAACATTTTGAAACTGATACTTGGAAGGATCACGTAAATTGATTCAAAGATGGAATCTATTATCCAACTCTTTGAGAAATGCTTGAGGCAATGGATTTTCATGCAGATAAACTCGTCGCAACTAAATGAGAAAAAAAATGATCTCTTGAAATTAGAAAACATCTCGTTCAATATATAAAAAGCTTCCCTGGAGTGAAAGAATATAGAAAAAGACTTGTAACAACTGAATCATACTCTCAAACGCAAGAAACTATTTTAGAACTCAGACAAAAATTTTCTGCAGATTTACTCAAAAGACCTGGACTTGGAGAAATAGAATAATTAAAAATTTAAAAATTTAATACATATTTTTTCTATTTCTTTATAAAGATCTTGTTCGTCTGAACTTATAAGCTTCCCTCTTTTCATATGTGAGTCAAAATCTAAAAGCTCATTAAACAAATAAGTTATACTCTTTACATCGGAATTATGACGTTTTTGTATAAGAAACTTTCTATTTCAAAGTTTCAAAATATCTCCAATTTTTTGAACTGGAATTTTTTGATGTTTTAAATGTTCTATATATAAAAATACACGTAAATTAGCAATGAGTGACTGATAAAGTTGATAAATACTAGTAAACTCAGTGAGATTTTGTAAATATAGAAATATCTTTTGAGAATCTTTTTCTAAAATAGCGTCAACAAACTGAAAAATGGACTCCTCAAATTCTGGAATAATTATGGTATTAATTTCTCAAACACCTATGTGTTTAATAGTAATAAGCAATTTTTGAATTTCTGAATTTGTTTTTTGATAATCTCATCATTTTAATTTGAGAAGGAGTGAAAGAGCAGCATTATCTATTCTATTTCAGTACTCAGAATGAAGTTTAGTAAGTACGTCAGATTCTGAAGCAAGTGTAAACTCCTTTACTTCAGCTAATTTTTGTATTTGCTTGAATGAGCTCAAGCGTTTATCAGGCGAATCAGAGGTGAAAACTATTATAACTTCATCGGGAACGTGACTAAGGCTCTGCAAGATAGTTTCTTCGACTCATTCACCGTTAGATATTGTTTTAGATGTAGTAAAAGGAAATCCATCAATTATAACAAGTCTTTTTTCTGAAAATAAACTTCTTCATACTAAAGTTTCTTGTATTTCAGCTAAAGAATAATCTCAAAGTGAACTTATATGTGTCACATTTTCAGCACCAAATTTTTGAGTAAACGCTTGTTTCCATTTTTGTGCTTCCTTTTGTATAAGAAATCGAGAATTTCAATGGAATAAATACAGCATATTAAATAAGTTTTTTTAAAAGTGAATTTTCAGATTTTCGTATTATATCTGTTACATTACGAACAGCTATTAGACTCTTCTTAAGTGAGATGAGATCTCTTGGACCAGCTCTTTGAATTGAAAGACGAGTGAGTATAGCATCTATATCTGCTATATACTTCAATTCATTTCTCACTTGATCAAGTAGTATCTGATTTTTTTTGAACTCTGCTATAAACGATTGTCGTTCTTTAATTGTATCAATATCTTGAAGAGGTCTAAGTATTTGTTCTCGCATAAATCGTCTTCACATTGGAGTTTTTGTTTCATCTAAAACTCAGAGTAACGTTCATTTTTTAGAAGATTTTGTAGCGATATTGTAAACTAAGTCTAGACTACGAATAGTTGATTCATCAAGTTCCATATATCAACTATAATTCTTGAACACAAGATGTTTTAAAAATGGAAGATCAGATTGTTGGTTCTCACTTACATATTTAAGGAGTATCGCACATGATTTTTGGACGAGGTCCTTCTTTTCAATTCAAAAAGACTCAAGATTAAGGACTCCAAATTTATTTTTTAAAAGTGAGTATGAATTATCATGAAAGTAATAATAAAATATATTGAGTCCGTATTTTTTTTGTAAAATGTCTAAAATCTTATTGTTATTTATTGCATCTTTTTCAAGTATAACTTCATTAGGTCAAATTTTATAGAGTTCGTTAGCACAATCATCAAAGTTATCAAACTCACTACAGGTCCAAGTATGTTCTGAAAAATTCATGATGCTCATTGCAAATAAATCATCTTTAAAAACAAGTGAAACACTGATTTGTTGTTGAGTAAGATTTTCATAATCATCAGACTCTAGAGCTAGAGTTGCTGGGGTTATGATTCTGCTTACTCTTCTTTCTACTATTCATTTTTCTTTTGGGTTTCAGACTTGCTCGACTATTGCAACTTTATATCACGCTTTGATAAAACTTGGAAGATATTTTTCTTTTGCATGATACGGAAATCAAGCAAGTAATATAGGATTTTCAGCATTTTTATTTCTACTTGTGAGTGTGATTCAAAGTATTTTATGAGCAAGAGTAGCATCTTCTTCAAAAAGTTCGTAGAAATCTCACATCCTAAAAAATATAATACAATCTGGGTTTGCATTTTTTATATCGTAGTATTGCTGCATAGCTGGAGTTATACTCATAGAAATTTTCTTAGTGAGAATTGTTTTGTTCTTTTATGCTTTTTATTGTACTCATCTGGGTCTATATCTCTAGAAATTGAGAGAAGTACTGCGAGTCAAAGTGATAGTGATAAGAGTGAAGATCATCCGTAACTAATAAATGGAAGTGTGATTCAAGTAAGTGGAACAATATTGAGGTTTACTCAAATATTTATACACGCTTGTAATAGTATCCAAGTCGTTATTCAAAATGCTGCATATTGCGCAAATGGATCTTTAGAATATCGAGAGATAAGGAGTCATCGATATCATATATACAGATAGAGTCATAATAGTACGAGTGCTCAAACAAATCCAAGTTCTTCAACAATTACAGAAAATATAAAATCTCACTGAACTTCTGGGAGGTATCAAAATTTTTGTATAGATTGCCCAAATCATAGACCTGCAAATCAACCACTTCAAATAGCAATAAGGGCTTGTTCAGTCTGATAGTTAATAGTTTTGTTATTAATAGCGTCTTGATTATCAGCAAGGAAGTTATCCATTCTCTGAGTAATATATCAAAGTGTATTTTCATTTTTACCAGTCACTGGATCATAATCTCATGCAAGATATATTCAAACCGCAAAACTAATTCAAAGTACCAGCAATAATAATAAATATCTAACATTGGCACCTGCAATAAAAAACATCATGAATGTAACGGGAACTACAACAAGAATTGTTCAAAAATCTGGTTGAGCTCACACTAATATGAGTATAACTCAGAGAACGAGTGCAAAAGGAACGAATCACTCATAAAATGTATGGAGATATTTTTTATATTGTTTGAAAAATGCTGCAAGATAAATTATCACAGAAAACTTAAGAAACTCCGTAGGTTGTATAGTAAAAGGGACTCAAGGAATAGAAATCCATCACGTGGCTCACTTATAACTTTGTCAGATAATAAGTACAAGTACTAATAAAAATAACGAAAATCCAAATATTTGTTTCGAATATATTTCATAGTATTTATAAGGTATTTTAACAAGTACACCAATTAAAGCGAAGGAAATAATAACATGAGTAATGTTTCTAATTACATAAAAGTGATTGTACGCTGATTCGATGAGTCCAGCACTAGCCATAGAACTAGTAACACGAAATGATCCATAAACAGAAACAGAGCTTATCATAATCATTCAAAAAACTACAAGAGCAAGAACTGTAAAAAATAGCTTATAATCGACAGATTTAGTCATTATTGATTGAGTAATTGATTAAGAGTAACTTGTACTTCAGGAACACTCATAACTATAAGTCCTCTGATAAATGCAAGAAGTAAAATTATAATTATTGGAGTAAAATCAAAGGCTCAAAATCTTGTTGGAATATATTTTTGCACTCAGGAGTAAATCGGATTGAGTATGTCTGCCATAAATTTTGGTCGAAATTTCAATCCCACGAGCGAGAGCCAAGATAAAATGATATCAAAAATAACGATATATTCTATAAATTGAAGAAATATTATAAGAGCAAGGAGAATTGTTATCATTTGTTTAGTTTAAATATTAAATTGTTGATAGGCGTTTTCAGCAGCAGCTTCTTGAGCTTTTTTCTTACTACTTCATTTTCAGATTCAAATATGCTTCGATCATATATACACTCAGACAGTATAGGTCTTGTCATGATCAGGTCAAATATCCTCTAATACCTCATAATGAGGTGTAATATCTACGGTTGCTTGAGTATACTCCTGAAGAAGTGTTTTAAAATCTTTAAACAACTTATTTTTTTGAAGATTTCATAATGTACTATATATATGTTTTTTGATAAAATCTCGAGCTAGCTCAAAACCAGAATCTAGATAGAGTGCACCAAGAAATGATTCAACAGTATTAGCTAGTATATAATCGTTTTCTCTTCATCAGGATTTTTCTTCTCATTTTCATAAAATGAGATACTCTTGAAAATTAAGATTTTTAGCTATTTCAGCTAAGTTTCTTCATCGAACGAGTGCAGATCTCATATCTGTAAGCTCTCATTCTTGAGTGCTTGGAAAATCATTATATAACTGCTCTGTGATAACTAGTTCTAAAATAGCATCTCAGAGAAACTCAAGTCTTTCGTTATGCTCAGGTGCATAATCATTTCGCTCGTTCACTATAGATCTATGAATGAATGCCAATATGAAAAGTGATATATTTGTATGCGGAATGTTTAATTTTTCTAGAAGTTGTCCTACTTTAATAGAGCAAACTTCTGAATCTACGGCTTTTTTTGTAATGACCAATTTCTCTATTTAAAAAAAATAATATTCTTGATATAGAATATTATTTTTTGTACGTTTGTAAAGACTTATTATGACTGGAAAAAGTTGAATTTTTCTTTATGTAATTGCTCTACATTGCTGTAAAGTTCAATATCATTAAAAAAAGAGTTCAAGATTCCATTTACTATATTTTTACTTAAGTTGTCTCAAAAATATTTTGATAAATCTATTGCTTCATTAATTGATACTTTTGCAGGAATTTCTTCTGTCAAATATAACATTTCAGCAATTGCTATACTCATCGCTAAAATATTAGTCTTCAGCATAGTATCCAGATCAAATTTAGGAGCATATTTTTTGATAATACCGAGAATAGAGTCTTGTTTTGAAACTATAATCTGAAACATTTCATTCAAGTATGCATCATCAGCTTTATATTCCATGATTCATTCAAAATATGATTCAAGAAAGTCACTTTCAGAGAATTCTCAATAAATTCTTGCGTATAGTTTTTGAAGGAGAAATTTTCGAGTTTTTTTTCGCGAAGCGTGCTGCATAGGTTGTATATTTACTGCAAGTAAAAATGAAACTCAAATTGAGAAACTCAATGATTTAAAGAACAAAAAAATCTCAATAAAATATTGTAATTTATGAGATTTTTGAATAACACATTATATTCGAGTTACTTTTTGTTTAGATTTTTTAACTGCGACTACTTGTCGACCTTTGTACATTCCATTTTCGTCTGCAAAATGAGAAAGACCATTTCCTTCAGCATTAAGAGAAACTCTGTCCCATAGTTTTTTCGCTGATAATTTAATCCAGTTTGTAGTTCGTTGTCTACTTCTGTGTTTTGATGTTTTTTTCTTAGGAGCAAATGACATACTTCTTTCGTTATTAATAAAGAACAAAAAATTTGTTACGAGCGGGATTATAGAGAGAAATAAAGTGAATGCAAGTTTTTTCAACTAAAATATTGCATAAATAACTAAAAATATTATAAATACATAAAAATAAAAAATAGCAAGAATCTAATGAATGAAAAAGTAAAGAGAAAATGAGAATATATAGTTTGAAGTAGTTCAAATGTGACAAATGAAAAAATTACTGATTTAATGATAGAAAAACTTATCGATACCGAGTCGATTACATACATTGATTGAGTTATTCTATCTAGTAGAGAAATTCTTGAACGATCTCAAGACAATATAGATTGAAAATGAATTCAAATAATAAGAGATATTCAAACGAGAATTGCTTTACTGCAGAGTTTGACTAAACCCTGACTTTTAGAGGAACTAGAAGATGATGTTAAGAATGAATTAGCATTCGTAAAAACTCAACTCATAGATATTGTTAACAATGCTTGATTTGATGTAATGCAAGCTTGAAACTCTATTCATTTTGCTTGATATATCCAAATAATAGATAGATGAACTAAAAAAATCAATGTAGAAAGTAAATTTGTACAAAAGAAACATTTACTTATTTCTTGAATAGATGTATATATAAGCGAACGAATGTTCAATGTATTATTACATATGATTAATTCACCTGATACAAGTATTGATTTTATAGTGGGGAGTATCGAATATCAATTTTATATAAGACTTAAAAGAGTTTTAGTTGAGTTATGATTACTTAAATTAGTCAAAATACTTGAAAGAAAGAGGACTAAGAAAAAATAAATTTTACAAATTTGGACTTTTATATACTATATCATCACATATCCAGAGAGAGCATGAGAGTAGAGGCTCATTGATTGCTCCAGCAACCTGATTTTTGTCAAAGAAAATAAAGGTGCTACTTCCTCCCCTATTTGGGAAAGATATAAAATAAAAATTTTAAACAAAAAGTTTTTCTCTTTATATTGAGAAAAACTTTTTTTATATCAAAAAACTGGAATGTATATTTTATTTATATAAATATATATTATATGAAACACTTCATAAGTGCAGAATCTGTAACCTGCGGTCATCCTGATAAAATATGTGATCAAATTAGTGATGCTATACTTGATGCATGTCTTGCGGAAGATCCTGAATCAAGAGTTGCATGTGAATGTCTTGTTACTACATGAACGATTATAGTTTCTTGAGAAATAACCACAAACGCATGGGTTAATTTTCAAGATATTGCTCGAAAAGTTGTAGCTGATATTGGATATACAAGTTTAGAGGCTGGTTTTTCAGCTAATGATGTTTCGGTACAAATCCTTATAAATTCTCAATCACCAGATATAGCTCAATGAGTAGATACTGGATGAGCTGGAGACCAATGAATTATGTTTGGGTATGCTAGCAATGAAAATGAAGCGTATATGCCTACTCCTATTTATCTAGCTCATAAACTAGCAAGAAGATTAGAAGTTGTAAGAAAGCAATGAACACTTCCTTACTTACAACCAGATGGGAAAACTCAAGTAAGTTGTGAATATGAAGACTGAAAATTACTCAGAGTAGCCACGGTTGTTGTATCTAATCAGCACAAATCAAGTGTAGATATGCCAGAACTCAGAGCTTGAATTGAAAAAGAAGTGATTAAACATGAACTATGAGACCTTATAGATGAAAATACTGTATTTCATATTAATCCAACTGGAAAGTTTGTAATTGGTTGACCAAAGTGAGATGCAGGATTAACTTGAAGAAAAATAATTATAGATACGTACGGTTGAATTGGTCGACATGGATGAGGTGCATTCTCAGGAAAAGATCCTTCAAAAGTAGATAGATCTGCTGCGTATATGGCTCGTTATCTGGCAAAAAATATAGTGGCTGCTGGACTCTGAGATATCTGTGAAATACAACTTGCCTATGCAATTTGAGTCGTAGAACCAGTAAGTATATATGTTGATATAACTTGATGAGTTGCATCTGAAGAAAGTATTATCACTTGCATTAGAAAGAATTTCGATCTCTCACAACGATGAATCATAAAATTTTTAGACTTAAAAAAACCTATATTTCAAAAAACTGCAACGTACTGACATTTTGGAAGAGACGACGTGAGTTGGGAAGAACTAAAGAGCATAGAACTATTTAAAAGTTTAAAATAAATATATTAAAAGTAAACAAGTTTAGTCATAATACTAGACTTTTTTATTTTGTATTTTTAAATATATATTTATAATATATTAAATATTTTGCTACTTAGATATATGGAAATAGAAGAAAATACACAATGATTATGAGATATAAATTCATTCATTTGAGCAATAAATGATTTAGAATGAAACATTAATAATAATTCAACTGTATCATCAAAAAATATTGAGATATTCAAGGATATTGTAAATTCTATTTTTGAAATATGAGATTTAAATAAAGATTTAATTGAGAGAGTAAGAAATATAAACAAGTCTTTTCCTCTTATTTTATGAGTAAATATTTCTCAGAAAATTAAAATTTCTCCAACTTGTGTTCCATCAAGTTTTTATCTAGAATGAATCGAGATTAAGCTTACAGATATAGATTGAAGATGACGAAAAGTAAAATACATATGAACTATAAATTGAAAATCAGTTGTAATTACATCTAGAATGATGCGAATACTTCAATGAATCATAGATGAACATCCTAATTTTTTTAAACCTCGAGGAAATGATTCTGAACATAGAAATGAATTAGCAAAAATATTCCCCGAATGAACATTTCATTTTAAACATTGATTTTGAGTTAAAATTTTATCACGCCAATGTATAGAAACAAGTTCAATTGATGAAAGTCCAAAAGAAGTTTTTACAAATGAACCTGATAACTCAGACATCCAGAGATGTAATATAATGATTGATTGAATAGAATCTGAGCTATACTTACAAAAAATAGAATGACATGAAAAATATGCTTTTGTTATTTGATGAAAAATAGTAAGTAAAGAGATAATATTATCCAGTGATGATTTGCGGAGTATGATTGATATACTATGAGAAAAATCTACCATTGTAAGTAAACACATTAAAAGTAAACTAGAGCAATATACTCCTTTTTCATTAAAAAGAGAAGAATGAATTATCAGAATATTTTTAAAAAATAATCTCCAAAAATTTCTTGATTCAGTTCTTGAAATACAAAATTGAAACGATATTGAATCAGATTCAGAAAATGACTATCTATTTGAAAAAGAAATATGTGGAGTTAAAATAATATCTTCAAGCACACAGTTTGAATGAAAAAGAAAATTGTACTTAGGAAAAATATGAGATAGTGAATTTGAGTTTACGATTTGAACTATGCGCGTTCTCAAATGAGTTATTAAAAATTTTCCGAATTACTATAAATCAACAGTGAATGATGTTCGTGCTTGAAAAAAGCTCATATGTTTTTCTGATTGATTTAAAATAGAATATGTAGCAAAATTTGGATTTAAAATAAGTATATAAAGATAACTATATGAATTGAAAGACATCAACATGAAATCAAATACATCAACTAGAACAAATATGAATTACAGATTTAAACTCCTTAGCATCTGCTTTAACTCAATTAATGCACGATGTTAAGTCGCGTGTAAATATTGAGAAACATATAGAATTTATTTGAGTTTTATCTCATAATATTGAGACACTTGATACATTATATCCGGAATCAATTGATATTATTAAAAAAACTTTATCGCAAGTAAACTGATTACTTATGCTTCAAAGTATGGATACTCTCAAGTATTCTCTACAATCTACTCCTGATGAAGAACAGAAACTGCAAAGTTGACCTGAAATATTAGACTACGATAACAACCAAATATATTTAGTTCTTTGATGAGTTGAAATTATAATAAATAATACATCAAAAAATGGAAAACATAAGATATATCATTGAAAAATATGAGGAGATATTGTAACAATTAATAGTGGAACAAAAAGAGTTTTATATTGAATCATTCAATCATATCCAGAAGTATTTAGACCTAAGAAATGAGATGTACAGTTTGGAAATAGACTTGTAGATATATTTCCGAAGTGAAAATTAGTATATACATCAAGAAAAGGTTTTTCTATCTGAGGATCTCAGGAATCAAGCAATAGAAATAAAGCTAGAAAGAAAGTTATCGGAGTCTCTAAAAAGAGTAAACCAAGTGAAGAAGATTTAGAAAAAAAACAAAAAGATATGCTAGATAAATTAACCCCAGAGTTAACCAAAGAAGCAATCACTCAAAAAAATAATCTACAATTTGTAGTTTCACATAATTGAGTGAACTATATATTTAGTGTCGAGAGAGCTACTTGATTACATACTTATAGATTAAAAGTGTGAGAGAAAACAATCACCGAAAGTCTCATTCTTGAAAAAAACGATTTAAGAGTCTTAATTGATATAATTAATGGAAACAATACTTCATTAAATTGACACTTAAAAATAAAACTAGAATCATATACTCCCCTTTCCATAAAAAGGGATGATACTTGAGAAATCATTATTTTTATAAATAAATGAGATGAACTAATGTAATTTTGTGACATTCTTCACTTAATCTACTAAAAGAGCTCCTTGCAATAATTATAAAAATATTTAAAATATAGAGTAATATTTTTTGCAATAAACAATGAAAAAGATTTGTATAATCGAGGATGACCAAGGGATTCTTAATTCCTTGAAGCTCTATTTAGAAAATTCTGACTTTTGAGTAGTCACATTTGAATCTTGAGATGGTGCAAGTGAATTCATAGGCAAAGAGAATCCTAATTTAGTGATTTTAGATATTAATTTACCTGTTATTGATGGGATAGAAGTATGTAAACAAGTACGTATTAAATCAGATGTTCCAATTATAATGCTTACTGCAAGAGGATGAGAATGAGATAGGATTGATGGGCTTGAATCTGGTGCAGATGACTATATTGCAAAACCATTTTCTCCAAGAGAGCTTTTAGCTAGAATTAATTCTATACTCAGAAGAAGTAATGAAAAAAAACAAGAAGAGCTTTCAGAAAGCCCTCATATACTTAAATTTAATGATATAGAAATTGATACTCAAAAAAACGAAGTAAGGGTACTGGGTGAAGTTATATCACTTACTAAAAATGAATATGATATACTCGTGAAAATTGTTTCAGCGCAATGAAATATGATAAGTCGAGATGTTCTTATGAAGGAAGTAATATGATATGAAAACTACATGTATGACAGAACTATAGATACACATATAAAAAATTTGAGAAAGAAGCTTGGTTCAAAAGATACAATAGTCACAATTCGTGGGAAATGATACCGATTAAATATATAATAATACATGTCACTTTCAAAAAAGTTCGTCATTATGCTTATCGTGAGTGTAGTAAGTATAGCTATATTAAACATAGCTACTTTTTACGGTCTTTATAGTTATTTTATACGGCTCTATTTGTCAGAAAAAATTGAATCAAGACAAGATGTAACTATAGAGTTTATTAATAATATTATTGAAAGACAAACTCTTGAAGATGTCGATACTATATTTTCAGATGTAGAAATCGAGTTTTTTGAGTTGCTCGATATAAATAATTGAGTTATTCCTTTAGCTAAAGATGAGAATATCAACATAGTAGTGGATTACCTAGTAAAAAGTTGAGTGACTCCAAAGTATATTGAGGAAATTATTCCAGAAAATAATTTAGAAAAAATTGTTACACTCCTTCGTGATCCTGATAGTCCAGAATCCAATTTTGTTCAAAGATTATTATTTTCACTGGTAATTATAAATTTTTTGATACTGAGTTTTTTAGCAATAATTATATGGTATTTTACAAAGAAAATAATTTCTCCTATCCAAAAAGCAACCCGAGAAATACAATCAATGAAATATTGATATACAAATTCTGAAATCCATTACGATAAAAAAGACGAAATCTGACTTTTGATTCAATCAATTAATAACCTTAACAAAAGACTTTCTTATCAAGAAAATATAAGAAATAGACTTTTAGCTGATATTTCTCACGAACTCAAAACACCGATAACCTCAATACAATGTTACCTAGAATGAATCTCTGATGGTGTCATTGAGCTTACAGAAGCTAATTTATGAGCCATTACTTCTGAAATGACTCGACTCATTGAGTTGGTAAATCAAATTATGGAATATGAAAAATTTGAAAATGCTCAACTGGAACTTAGTAAAAATTCAGTAAATCCCCTAGATTTACTGAATCAAGTGAAGGAAACACAAGAAGTCTATCTCCAAGAAAAGAATCAAACGATTATACTTAATGGATCAAGAAATATAGAGATATTTCTTGATGAGAGTCTCTTTATCCAACTCGCTTATAATCTCATTTGAAATTTCATTAAGTATGCATGAGTTGACTCTACTCTCTGTATAGAGCTTGATTCACAATCCATAAAGTTTTCTGATAATTGAAACGGTATTTCTAAACGAGAAATTCCATTTATAACTGAGAAATTTTATCAAGGTAAAACTGAAAAAACTTGAAATGCAAAATCTAGATGAATTGGTGTATGACTCTCAATAGTTAAAAAAATTTGTGAAGCTCATAACTGGGATTACAAAATAGATTCCGATACTTGAGTGTGATTTAGCATTATGATCACGTTTTAGTCCTTCACTCAATTTTCACATTAACAGTTCGCTACTTATTCATTTTTTAGTATACTCAATGAGTTAAAGAGTTCTCTCATTGATGGTTAAGCCTTACAAAACTATTTATTTTATGAACTCTTTAATTTTTATATAAATATGCAATTTCCATTGTTCGTAAAATCAGCAAAAATTATCCTTTTTGTTATAACTTATAGTCTTACTATGAGTGTTTTTTGAGCAAGTGGAGAACTTATTTGAGAAGAAATAAAAGATACCGAAACTCTGAAAGAGATGCAAGAAAATATTAGTACACTTGAACAAGAAAAAAATAACCTCGCATTTAAATGGGAAACATTTCTTATTTGAAATGAATCTTTATGAACTATAGTTAAAAAAGATCTTAGTCAATGAGATAAAAAAGTACTTGAATCATTTATAAAAAATTATACTAATTCTAACTCAAATTTCGAATTTAGAGTTGCAAATTCAATTTGATTAGGTCAAGATATAAAAACTCTTCGAAAAGAACAACTTATTCTCAAGCAAAATTTTTATATAGCACTTCTCAATTATATTCAATTTGCTAAATTAGAAGAGTACAAAAAATATGTTGAGAATGAACTAGTATTACTTGAAAAAAGTAAGACTGTAGGTGATGAAATATATGAAAAAAATATTCAAAAAGAGCAAAGAGTAGTTCAATTAGAAGAAAAAGTTCAAAAAAATTCTGATTTACGCAGATTACAAATACAAGAAAAACTTACAAATCAAGTTGAATCTAAATTAGATATTTTTGTACAACAAGCTTCATTTTCTGCACTCAATCCCAATCTTAAAATTAGAATCTTTCAGAAGTTTATAGATAAAATTGATGTGAAACTCAAAGAGTATGATTCCATTAATAGTCCTACAACTGTCATTGAAGAAAGAATATTTTTATTTAGTATTTTCAGAGATATTCTTATGTCTTATGTTATAGATTGGCAATAATTCACTATAAATCATCTGTCTGAGCTCTATTATCTAACTCCTGCTTCAGATAAACAAATAATAAATACATAAAAATTATTGTTAGAGAAAATGCTATACTTGAAACTCACGTTTCAAGTATTTTTTTTAAAAATGATATGATTGAAAAATGAGTCGACTGTTGTATGTATTGAATTAATATCTCAGGATTTTTATATTCTCCAGACAAAAATATTGAGTAGTCACTTTGCACAGGAAGAAGAACTTTTATAAAGGATTGAACTACTCAGCTTATGAGCGAAATGAGCATTGAAAGTAAAAATAAATTTTTGAATATACATCACCATTTATTTTTCGTATACTTGAGGGATTCTTTAAAATTGTCTTTTGAATAAATATTTTTATCTATAGCATTGTATAATCAAAAAGTTGATCTGATACCTCTATATATTAGAAAATATAATCCAATTATTACACTTAGTCCTATAAACAAATATGAAATATTTTTAATAACTCCTATGTAGTCTATAGACGGAAATAAAAGAGTGCATACAAACAATATCCCTCATGTTATAAAAAGTAACGAAGGTATGAGTAATGTATAAGCAAAAATATACCAATATGTATTAAAAATGTTTCAAATATTTTTAATAGAAAATATAAAACTTTCCTTAAAATTCACAGTTTTTTTATGAATTAAGTTTTTTGTAATATATATCAAATAAATATTAAGTGGTACTAATATTGAAACATATAAAATAAAAAAGAATAATCCTAAAGTCAGAGCAAAACTGATGTAAAATGAGTTTTTTTGATCTATAGCTCCCAGTTCTCAGGATCATATATCCACATAGCTCATAAAGAAAGTCGTGAAAAAAAGTGGGAGTAGTACATGAAATATTAATTGAAATAAAAATACTGGAGCAACAAATAGTGCTACATTAGTTTTCATGATATTGAAACTTGATTCAAACCTTCCTAAAAATGTATTATTTTCTTGAATCATATTAATTAAATTATTGATTTTAACTTGTTCTATATTACTATGAATAGAGTAGAAAGTAAATTTTAATAGTATTTCACCTAATTTAATACTTATGCCGGAACAAAATATGGATTTCAATCAAGTAATGCAAATGGTTCAAAGTGGGAGTGGTGCTTGAAATGGAATGTGAATGGAAAAAGTATTTGACTCATATTGAATGCAATCAATGTATCCTGCTTTTGAACAATACATACCTATGATGTGACAAGCAAGCTATATATCAAATGTCTTTTCACTTTTATCTTTTCTCCTAATTTGATACGGACTGTATCAAATTAACAAGAAACTTTGAAATGAAAACTCATGGCTTTCTTTTATTCCTGTAATTCAAATATATATGTATTTTAAAGCAGGAAACAACTCTTTTTTAAGTTATCTATTGTACCCAATACTTTTTCTACTTATATCTTTTGTTCTCGCAATACCTACTTTCTGATTATCAGTTTTAATTGCAATACTATATCTGGTGTATTGTATTGTAAAAAATCTTCATTCTATCTCTAAAAATACAGGACATTGAGCTCTTATGACTCTCTGAATAATATTTTTTCCATATATAGTACTTCCCTATATTTGATATACCATGAAAGATACTCAAGTTGAACTAAGTTGAAATTGAGAATGAGAGGATATATCTCAGAAAGAAGAAATAATTGAGTTATAAAATAAAAAAAGACTGTAATAACAGTCTTTTTTTATTATTTCAATCTCTCAATTATATATTTATTCAGTTCAGATATTTTTACTATTTCCTGTTCCATTGAGTCTCTGTGTCTTACAGTAACATTTCATTCATCATAATTAGTAGAATCAATAGTTACGCAAAATGGAGTCCCTATTTCGTCCATTCGAGCATATCTCTTCCCTACTGAACCCACATCATCATATTCACATACAAACTCTTCGGATAATTGCTTATATATTTCTTTCCCTAAATCTCAAAGCTTTTTAACAACTGGAAGAACTCAGACCTTAATTGGAGCAACTCTTGGTTCTAACTTAAGATATGTTCTCTCTTCTTCAACAGTATACGCGTCACAAAGTGCTGCAAGAGTAATTCGACCAAGACCCATTGCTGGCTCTATAACAAACGGAAGAAATCTTTTATTATTAACAGCATCAAAATAACTGAGGTTTTGTCCTGAAGCTGTCATATGAGCCTTGAGATCATAGTCTGTTCTATTAGCCAGTGTTTCTATTTCTCACCAACCAAACGGATAGTTATACTCAAAATCTCCAGCTTCTTTTGAATAATGTGGAAGTTCTTCTTGTTTTATTTGAACAAACTTAACATTTTCAGCTTTCAGTCAGATTACTTCAGTTAGGTACCTATTTGATTCCGCTTTCCATTCTGCAAATGCTGCATCATCTTCTCACGGTGTTACAAAGTATTCCATCTCCATTTGCTCAAATTCTCGCGTTCTAAATATGAAGTTTCCAGGTGTGATTTCATTTCTAAAACTCTTCCCTACTTGGGCAATACCAAAAGGTAGTTTTCTTCGAGAGCTTCTTGCTACATTTACAAAATCAACAAATTGCCCCTGAGCCGTTTCTGGTCTGAGATAAGCTTGAGCTGCTCCATCTTCTGTAACACCAAGAAAAGTTTTAAGCATCAAATTAAATTTTTTAATTTCTGAGAAGTTTTTTTCTCCACACTCAGGACATGTAATATCTAATTCATCAATTATTTCTTTTAATCTAGCTGATTCAGTTTTATCTCACGCATATCATGATGGTTCAGGAGTTCCGTCTTTTAGTTTCGCGTCAACGAGTTTATCTGCTCTGTGACGAGTTTTACATCATTTACAATCCATCAGTGGATCTGCAAATCAACCGACGTGTCAACTAGCTTCCCAAACTTTAGGATTCATGATGAGTGAGGCATCAAGTAACATAGTATCCATTCTTTTTTGGACAAATTCTTTAAGCCAAAGATTTTTGATATTTTCTTTGAGAAGAGAACCATATGGTCCATAATCCCATGAATTTGCAAGTCATCCATAAATTTCACTTCCAGGGTACACAAATCATCTATTTTGACAAAGATTTACTATGTCTTTCATTTCCACTTTTGTTGTCATTTCCACTTTTGTTGTCATTTGATAATTATTAGATTATATTTTTCAATAAAAATCCCCAAAGATACTTATTTCTAAATATCTTTGGGGTCTAGGATTATAGACGGTTCCACCCAAATGCTTTACTTTACTCATAGTCATTATTTTTCATAAACTCTTTTCCAAGAGAGCTTTTCTAGCGATAAATAACATCTATAAACTACTTCTATAGTATAGAACTTGATTTTATTGTCAAAAAAAATATAAATAAGATTCAATTTTCGGAATGTAGCTCAGATTGGTAGAGCGTCTTTAGTTATCACATATGATAATCTCAAGAAGGACAGAGGTTCGAATCCTCTCATCCCGACCAAAAAAGCTGCATATCTGCAGCTTTTAAGCCTATTAAGTGATTATAATGCTTCATCACTCATAAGTTTTTCGTTCATTCTTGTTTTAATTTTACCTTCTTGTTTAATAGTAGCTGCAGCTATATCAAAAATCCAAGCTCTATTTGGTGTTGCGTCATAATCATAAAACTCTGTTTTTATGATTCCATATTGAAATGCAGTTTCAACATAGTCTCTCTTCCAATTATCAGTTTCTACAAATTTTTGAATCCCTTTAGATTTTAGTACCAGTTTTAGAGCTTCAATTTTAGAAGTTGTATCATTTGGTCTGAAAGTATCTGCTTTTGATATCATACCAGCATCAAGTGCAGATTCTACATATTTACACCCCCAATCATCTGACGTGACGTCTTTGAAATTACCTCTACAAACTGTATTTATTTTTTTTCAGCCAAGATTCATAACTATTTTCATAGTTTCTCTTCGAGTTATAAGCTCTCATAGTTTAGTTTTTTCTACAAATTCTTGAATATATTCTAAATATTCTTCTTGATTATTAGCATACTTTTTTGAAAGTTCTTTTGAATCCAGCTTCATAATTTGTGATGAAATAACACTTTTATCTTGCAATAGCATTGCATTGTTTATTTGATCAATGTTTGGAGTGAATGAATATGTATTTTGGACTAAAAATAATCCTAAAACACTGATCATCATAATATCTTTTTTCATAGTTATTAGATTACTTATAAATAAATGTAATCTAAAATTAACACAATAAAAAATAATTGTCAAATATTGAACTTATTTACTTTTATACTTCAAAGCTTTCTCCAAAACACTGAAAATGTATCAACGTTTTGCAGCTAAATTATAATCAGAAAACTTTATGTTTATAAATCAGAGATAAAATGCGCTTGAAATATAATCCTGCTGCCATGAATTTGTGGTATATCTTTTTTCAATATTTAGGGACTGAAATACTAGCTTCAAGGCTTCAGACTGAGTAACAGAATCATTAGGACGAAACTCTTGATTTCACGCAATAATTCACTGAGAAAGGGCAGTTTCTATGTATTTGCATCCCCAATCATCTTCAACATCACTAAAAATATTCTTGCATGAATCTCTTGTTTCAATCCCAGAAGCTTGAATGATAATCTTCATAAGCTCTTTACGACTAATATCTGCATCTAGCAAATAGTTAGAAGGATCTAAACTATGATTCACTATAATATTTTTTTGAGCAAGGTATTCAGCAGCACTCCTGTTTTCACTGATGATTACTTGACCGATAGATACTCACGCATATCTATATCAAAGATCTTTGCAACAAGCACTCGTATTTCATTTTTGGCATGATTGAGTAGCATTAAATCTACTGAATAATCATTCAACCAATGTTACTGATTCAAATCACTCAGGGACCCAGTTATTTTTGCTAGCAGTTCATTGAATAAATTCTCAGCATATTTGAGTATTTTTATTTATAACATAATAACTATCTCAAGCTGCTCAAAAAACTCACAGATATAACATCTGTGAGAAAATTAAAGACAATATTATTTTTTTAAATCTCATATTATAATTCAAAAATTGAATTAAATAACTCTTCTATCTCTGGAGAAATATCAGGATCACTTCAATTCGTAGTATCAACTGAATTCTCTACTGAAGTATTAGCTTTGTATTCAAATGAAGCGTCAGCTTTTGCTCAAGCAGTAAATATCCAACCTCTATTAGCTTTTGTATCGTAAATAATATCACCGCTGATAATATTTTCACTTTGAGCTTTCGAAACATATCCTGCTCTCCAATCTTGAGCAGCATCTCTTTCTAGTCATTTTGCTTGCATAACCATTTTAAGAGCTTCGATTTGAGTTACTTGGTCATTAGGTCTAAAAGTATTATTTTCTGCAATAAATCAAGCAGTGAGAGCAGCTTCAGCATATTTACAACCCCAATCTGAACCGTTCATATCTGAAAATTCTCATGAACATGTATCTGCAACAGTTTTTCATGATATATTCATCATAACTTTAAGCATTTCTCTACGAGTAATATTAGAATCTAAGTTATATTGAACTATATCTAACGAATTGTCATTTATAATATTCTTAGTTGCGAGAAAATTGGCTGCTTGGATTTCTAAGTCAGTCGCAGCAGATGTAAATATTGGAGATAAAAGTCCAAGAGTAAGGAGAGCACATGCTATTTTTTTCATAGTTTATTTTTAAAATTAAAATTAAGAGATTCTTAAATTTTCTAAGTTTTTTATTCTTTCCTCAATTGGAGGATGAGTCATAAAGAATTTTTTAAATCCAGTATCAGTTTTAGTATTTATTTTCATAGTTGCCAACTTATCAGCATTAGACGGAGCGAGCTCTTTCATTCGTCCAAGTGCTTGAAGTGCTGCAATCATTTTTTCCTTTCAAACAAATTTTGCACTTCCTGCATCAGCATGAAACTCTCGTCTTCGAGAGAATGCATTTACAACAAGTGAAGCAAGTATACCTAAAACTATTTGCAAGACAATATACACAGCAAAGTATACAACTCAACCTAGTTTTCACTCTGTTCTTTCATTAATAATATTTGCTATAATTCGAGCGAAAAATATTACAAAGGTGTTCATTACTCATTGTAATAAACTCATAGTAACCATATCACCATTTACAACATGAGCCATTTCATGAGCGACCACAGCTTCAATTTCATCTTCTGTCATACTTTGTAGAAGTCCTGATGAACAGGCAACGAGTGAACTATTTTTTGTAGCTCCAGTTGCAAATGCATTAGGATCCTGAGATTGATAGATTCAAACTTGAGGAGCCTTTATATTTTCTCTTTGAGAAATATCATGAACTGTTCTATATACAAGTTGCTCTTTTGGTGATAAAAAAGAGACCTCATCAGCTTTAATTGGAGTTATTGAGTAGAGTTTTTTTGCTGACCATCGTGATATGGCAAGTGAAAAAAATGATCCTACAAACCCAAATATAGCTGCATAAATAAGTAATCACGTATATCAAGTCCCAGCGGAAGCAGAAATATTGATTCAAAATATTCTTTCTATTAAAAATATAATAATAGAAAATAGAAATATAACTGCAATGTTAGTTAAAAGAAATAATCCGATTCTTTTTATTAGATTCATGTATTGTTTTATTATAAATTAGCAACTCTAATTTTATAATTCTAAAGTCATTTGTCAATTTCATAGACTTACATTTAAGTTATTATTCACAGAATCTTTAGATAAAAAAAATTGTAAAATCTGTAGATCATATTTTAGATTATGTCACACTATTTCAATATCTGAATCAAAGAGTCTTTTTATAAAATTTTGAACTGAATAATAATCAATTCTAGAACCTCTATGCATGAGGTTAATATAATAAATATTTGCATCATCGAGGTATAAACTCACTCAAACGAGTTCAGCTTCACGTACATTAAGACTGGTTGTTTCTGTATCTAGAACTATTGATGTAAACTGTGATATTTTAGAATCAAGTTCATCGAGTCATTGTATATCTCATATAATTTGTACTTTAAGTCAGAGATTTTTCCAGGTTTGAAGTTCTATTACTCACTGAGTGAGGAGAGAATGGAACTCATACTCCTTAAAAAATGATTGAAGTGATGGAGATTGGATTTCAAAGCCATTAAAAAGATACTCATCAAGATCAAAGTTAGATAAATCCATAGAACAATCAAGAGTAGCGAGCTTTTGTGACAGAAATGCAAGCTCTCTTCCCTGTTGAAATTTCTCTAAAGTTTTTCACTTCAGTAATTTTTGTACATCATCAGGAAATGAATCAAATAGTGACTCTATATCATCAATTCACTCATATATTTTTTCTAAACTTCAAAAATAGTTGAGAAGAACTTGAGCTTTTTTCGGTCAGATTCCACTGATTCATGGAATATTATCAGAAGTATCACCACAAATAGCCAGATAATCTCTTACACAGCTTGCCGAGACTCAAAATTTTTCAAAAGTTTCATCAAGTCATGATATTTTTTTTCTTTGTGTATCATATACTTTTACTTGATTATTTACCAGTGCATAGAGGTCTTTATCTCCAGATAGAATAAACACTTCATGATCTTCATCTTTTCATAACTCAGTAGCGAGAGTTCAGATAACATCATCCGCTTCATATCATGGAATCTCTATAACCTTCATATCTAAGACATGTAATAGTTCTTCTATATCACCTATTTGACTACGGAGAGAATCTGGCATTCGCTCTCTTGTAGCTTTATATTCACTATATAAATCGTGACGGAAATTTTTTCATTTTGCATCCTTTATAAATACTACATAATCAGGATTTTCTTTTGTGAGCTGAGATGTTAAAAACTTAGCCATTCAAAAAGTAGCATTTACAATTTTTCAGTCCTTGGTAGCAAATTCAGGAAGGGCAAAAAACATTCGATATATAAATGAATTTCCGTCAATAAGGTATATTTTTTTTGTCATGAAACTGTTTTTAATAAGGTCTTTTTTTATAGAGATCCATTTCTACTGAGAACTTGTCTTTCATTTCTTCTCAAAGTACTCATAAACTAAAATGATGTTGCTGAGAACCTGGAGCTACTACACAATGAGAAGCGAGTAAACTTCATAACTGACATCATTCAAGAAGTGTATATCACTCTACAATTGCCTTAAATACTCAGGCTCTGTAAGCATCTCAGGCTCAAGTAGAATCATAAAAATCATCTGTTAATATCGCAGGTATATGAATGAGTGAATTTCACTGGTGAAGTTGAGACCCTTGGGTTCCATATGTTACAATATATGCAGTAAGCTTCTCTTCTAAATCTTCGTCTAAATATCATCCTATTGATTGTAAGTCAAGCAATTCATATTGATTTACTATTAAATAATCAGCTAAATCAATCAGTTCTCGGAGTTCATCATGCGACATTTGTGAAATCTGCTGAGCTGGATCGACGTAAAGATCAAGTCATAATGATTTTATTTCTCTTGCATGCTCTAACATAGTAGGAATATGATTTGCAGAGACCACTCAAAATGCTATTTTTTCTTTTATGAAACTAATTTTTGATTCTGAAGCTTCACTCATAGCTCATGCATTGAAAAGTGACATTCTATTATCGTCACTATCTGCAAAAATAATACTGTGAGCAGTAAGTTCTTTTTTTGTTTTATGAATATAATTAAGATTTATTTTTTCTGTAATAACATCCGAATACTTAAAATCTTCACCCACACTCGATAGTAAAACTGAATGCTCACCTAAAAGTGCTAAGTTATAACAAATATTTGCTCACGTTCATCCATGATATTTCTCCATGCTTTTAGCTAAAAGTGACATATTGAGTCAAGATTTGATATCTCAATTTTGAAAATGTGACTCAAACAGACCATCATATAAACAATAGGTATCAAAAGCTGTAGAACCACTTACTAAAATTTCTTTCATATGAGTATTTATAAAAAACTATTTTAAACCTAGTATACCAATTTTACGGTGAAATTAAAGTTTGAAAACTTATTTCATTCTTATCTCACTTACTATATACTAAGTGAAATAAAACTAACTAAATTATTATGGCAATGATGATAGCAACTCTCAGTAAAAAAATTGCTCTCACAGATGATGTATTTGAACTTCATTATATTCTTTCAGAAAAAAAAGAAATGATAGCTGGTCAATTTATTACATTTATATTACCTTGAGTGTGAGGGAGATCATACTCGATACTAGAACTTATCTGAGATTCTGCCATACTTATCATAAAACGTTGGCCACAAGAAACTGGATGAAGAGGAGGGAGTGTACTTCTTTGTGACGCAAGTGTAGGAGATGAATTTAAATGTGTCTGACCGGTTGGTCATTTTGTACTTAGTGCCCATAATGTTCCTCGTTTATTTATAGGTACAGGAACAGGACTTGTTCCTCTTTATAGTATGATTTTAGAGTGATTAGAAAAAAAAATATGAGATAAGTATCAACTTGTATTTTGAGTACGATACAAAAAAGATATGTTTTATATAGATAAATTTGAAGCACTGAAAGAAAAATATCCAGATTCTTTTTACTATCATACTGTAGTGAGTAGAGATCCTGCAGATTGAATCATTCATGCTTGATATGTAACTGATTTTTTAAGTCCCAAAGTTATCTGAGATTTTGATGAGTTTTATTTATGCGGAGCTCCGGCCATGATTGAATGAGTTGAAAATAAACTAAGCGAACTATGAGTCGAAAAAGAAAGCATATTTTTTGAGAAATATGCTTAGCTTGATGAGATAGTGTAGTAGATATAATTATTTATAATACAAAATCAAGTATTATTATTGCATTATCCATTGCGAGTTTTAAATTTGCAACATGGTCTTGTGCAGCGTCACCGTTAGCTCCATCAGAAACTGATTTTATAACTACTGTCTTATCAAGGGCATTATAATTTTTAACTATAGTTAAAAAACTATAGGCTTCCATATCTACTATGTCGGCACTGTGAACATCCACAAGTTCATTTTTTAAATCATTGTTATCTATGAACTGATCTCAGGTTACACAAATACCATGTAAATGAAGATTAAATTTTTCTAAGTTATAATCTTCTCAGACTGCATATTCTGTAAAAATAGGATCTCGCAGGTAAGACATAGAATCAATAAAATCTGGAATATATACATCATGTTGCATAAAAGTATTTGGGATGAGAACATCTCAGATTTGTATCGTATCAGGTCGAAGATTTCAAACGACTCAAATATTAAGGACTTTTTCAAATAGATAGTTTTCAAATAGATAGGTCGTAGCAAATGCTGTATGTATTTTTCCAACTCAACAAAGAACTAAAATCAAATTTTCCTCCTCACTTTCTGTATTTTTTCTTTTTCCCTCATATATCTTCATCGCTCCAATAACTTTTGTTTCAAGCAAGTTATATTTTTGGATAATGAGTTCTGCTTCTTCAGGCATTGCAGTAACTATAGCCTTTGAGATTATCATATAGTTTTTATAAAAATTAATTAGAATTGAGACTATTTTTTTTTAAGCTATTGTAAAGGGAAAATCTTTACTTTTGCTCATTTTTTCCTACACTTCCAAAATATTTACTTACTTTGACACAGTGGATACGAATCTTGTTTCAATATTTGGTTTTGGACTTGCCACTTTTTTGGTAGGTTTTTTAGTGACTCCCTCATACATTACTCTCTTGCAAAAGCTAAAACTTGGGAAACAAATACGTGAAAATGCTACTATGTGAAAAGCTTTTGAGTTTTTCAAGCTTCACGCATCTAAAGCAGGAACTCCAACTATGTGATGAGCTATGATACTTGCAACTGTTTTTTTCATGGTACTCCTGAGTATTATTCTACAACAACTTGGTTTTACGAATAACTCACTTTTTAATCAAAATGAAACATATCTCAGTTTATTTACTCTTTTTACAGTTTGAATTCTTGGATGAGTTGATGATTATATGAACATTCGATGAATAGGGAAAACAAAATGAATATCTGCAAAATTCAAAATGGTATGGCTTATACTTTTTGCGTGAGCGTGAGCAGTATGGTTTTATGATAAACTTGGCTGGTCAGAGATACTTTTAAAAATACCATTTATTCCAGGAATAGAAATAGGATTTCTGTTTATTCCTCTCTTTATATTTATTATAGTTTGAGCTGCCAATAGTGTCAATATAAGTGACTGACTAGATGGATTGGCTGGATGATTACTGTTGTTTGCATACTGAGTATATTGATATATCACTTTTGATAAATGACTTTTTCTCCTCTCAACACTCTGTGTCAGTATCTGTTGAGCACTAGTTGCATTTTTATGGTTTAATATAAAACCTGCTAAGTTCTATATGTGAGATGTTTGAAGTCTCGCGCTTTGAGCCAATCTCTGACTTATGGCTCTGCTTACTAATACTCTAGCAATACTTGTTATAGTTTGAATGATTTTCATACTTGAAACACTTTCAGTTATTATTCAACTTACGAGTAAAAAACTGAGAAATTGAAAAAAAGTATTTAAAATTGCTCCCTTTCATCATCACCTAGAAGCAGTAGGTTGGGCAGAAGAAACGGTTGTATTTAGACTCTGGCTAGTTGGTATGATACTCTCTGTGGTCTGAGTAATATTTTATATAATAACAAAATAGTTATGAAATATTTTCAAGAACAGAAAAACAAACTTATTTGAGAATTTGAGTTCAAAAATTTTAATCAGGCTCTTGATTTTGTTAATCTCATAGCCTGAATTGCAGAAATGAGTCAGCATCATCCAGATATTACAATGCATGATTACAAGTTTGTTACAGTAACAACTACGACACATGAAGAGTGAAATGCCATTACTGATAAAGACTATAATCTCGTGAAACAAATAGAATCATTTTATAATAGATAGATTATGTGATTTATAATGAAAAATGAATCATTTCAGTGTGAAAACTGTCATGCAGAAGTTTCTAAACATCCGTCATGAAGTGCTCGTAACCATTGTTCAAAATGTTTAAGTTCAAAACATCTAGATCAAGATACACCATGAGATAGACTCAGTCAATGTTACTGACTGATGAAAGCAGTTTGAAAAGATTTCAAAAAAAATAAAGGTTGGATGATACAACACGAGTGTCAGAAATGTCACAAAAAAATCCTCAACAAATTAGCTGAGGATGATGATGTTATCGTATTTGGTAAATTGTAGGCTTACTTATGTGTCGATTCTCTAAAATATGGAAATGCAGCATAAATTATAAGTAATGCTAATCAGAACAATGCAAATAAAATATTTATAGACATATCGTGGATTCAAAAATTAAATACTACTTCCATGAGAAGAGCTATGATAGATATTTCTACTAAGTCTTTGATGGCAATATGTTGATTTTTTGAATATTCAACGAGTATTTTAAATGACTTTACCAGTACTAGTATAAAAGTAACAATATTAAGTACTTGTTCTGCTAATCGTATTCAAAGGGTAGAAGTATCCGAAAGTCATTGAAAAGTAAGTTGATTAAACTCTTTCATATGTACAAAAATTGCAGCAAACACAAAGAAAAATAATACGAGAGTTTTATAAAAAATAAAAATCGCAACTATGAACATAAGTATGTACATAGATCATGAAACAAAAACTCTCATCAGTTCTCTAAAAAAATCTTTCTCTTTAGACATTATATCAGCTATAAATATATATTGCCTTTATTGTACTATACTTTATAATCAATCTCAAATATTTCATCAGTTCCCTGCTTTGAAACTTGATTTAGAAAAATTTCTAGAAAAATATAACTCATGAGATGAGAAAATAATACTGTGATGTTCTACGTGAGCAGATAGTATGTTTTTGTTGTACCAATTACTAGATACAAAATTTAGAGATAATATAATTGTGGCATTTTTCAATCACAACACAAGAGTACAATGTGCAGAGGAAGAAAGGTTTATTGTAGAACTCTGAAAAAAAGAATGATTCACTGTAGAAGTTGCAGATTGTGACTTCGATAAAATAATGAAGTTATATCCGAGCAAAGGTTTTGAAGAACTAGCGAGAGAAAAGAGGTATCAATTTTTTGATGCACTTATGCATATTCATTCTGCTAAATATGTAATGACAGCTCATCATTTAGATGATAGGATTGAAACGATGATGTTTAATATGATACGTGGTACAAAACTCACATGACTTATCAATATGACTCTTGAATCTTGAATTATGCTTCGTCCTTTGATATGAGTGAAAAAAGGTGATATATATGAGTACTTACAAGAAAATAATCTAAAATATTTTGAAGATGAATCCAATAATAGTAATGATTATTCACGAAACTATATTAGAAACGAAGTTATTCCAAGTTTTAAACACATTCATCCAGAGTATCAAAAAAATATTTCTCAACTTTTAAATTATTTTGAGGTATTAAAAGAATATATAGATAGTGAAGTTCTAGAATTTTTATGAAAATACGATACAAAGTTTTTTTCAATCAAGAATTTTCTTTGACTCTCCCCACTTCTACAAAAAGAAATTATCAGATATATTTATTTTATAACGAATAATAAATCTACGATATGACTCACGGAGTCTAATATCAACGAAGTTATTAGATTTATGAACTGAAAAAATAATAAAACAAAGAAAGAAATTCAAGGTATGAAACTCTTCAAAGATTGAGATAATATTTTATACTAGTTTATAAATATAATTATAGTCAAATATAATATTTGTGAAGTTTTGGTGAAGTCTGATATAATAAAACTTGCATTATATATTTCATATATATAATCTTCCGGCTTTATTCTTTAAAAAAATACTATGTGCCCCACGAAAAAGCTCATACTATGAGCTGTCGTAGCCACAATGTGTTTCTTTTGAAATACTATTTGAGCTGCTGCTAATGAAGAGACTTACTTTATAGCTACTGCCTACTACTCTCCCCTTCCAGGTCAAGATTCTTATATAACGTGAAGTTATAGTTGAGATGTGAGACTCAATGGAGAATGAGTTACTACTGCATCAGGATGAGGAGTATTTCCTTGATTGCTTGCTTGACCAAAAAACTATCCATTTGGAACCAAAATTTATTTTGAATGATTCTGAATTGGATCTATTCAAGATAGATGAGGAGCTATTGTAAAAGCCTGACAAAGAAATCAGGGATATGACAGACTCGATATTTGGATGTGATATGGTGACGAATGACTTCAAAGAGCTATTAAATGGTGAAGAAAAACCGTGAAAGCTAAAATCGTTGTCCCGAGTTCTGAAATTACACTGAATTTTTGAGAATCACAAATATGATATATAAAACCTTCACTCAGAGTAGAACCTGAAAATGAGTGAGACAATGTGAAAGAGCTTCAGGAGATATTTTCAAAGGTCAATTTATATAATTGAGAAATAGATGGAAAATATGAGAGTATTAAAAATGAACTTATATCCTTCCAACTTGAATCTTGAATAATTACAGAAATTGATTCAGAAGATGCCTGATACTTCGGTCCTAAAACAATAGTTGCTTTAAGAGAAAGGTATTGATATTCAAGTGCAAATTTAGTAGAAGAACCTATTGAACTTTTTTCAAAATATAATCATAAACAAGCATCTGAGCATTATAAAATTATATTGCAATATGGCGACCTTGTGATAAATAATGATACTAAAAATATCGAGGATATATACCTCTTTCAAGAAATGATGACTCAAATCTGAGAATACAATGGTCCAATAGATGGGAAGTATTCTAGTGTTAAAAAAGCACTTGTAGACTTACAAATTAAAATTGGTCTGATTGATTCTGCTGATCACTGGTATGCTGGTAATTTTTGAAACAGGACAAAAACAACATTGTTTGAATATTATGAAAACAATCCTTGAAATCCACCAAATAATGTACTTGAGCGTATAGTTCAAAACTATCAATTAAAAGAGTCAGAAAAAAATCAAATTAGTTCTGCGCTCGTAATAATTAAACAAAGACTTCAACAACAAGAACTTAGAACATGAAAATCAGCTGAATTAATCCTCAGTTGACTCGATGCTAAAATTAATGAAGTGCTTCCAGATATTAAAAACGCTGTCCTTAAAGCTAAGATTGTATATCTACAACAAATACTTTAATATATTTTTATTCAAAAAATACCTCACTTGTCAATCAAGAAGGGGTATTTTTTTTGTAAAGTTTATAACTATTTTATGTTTCTTATGCTACGATACTTGTATATTATATCTTACTCATTTTATGAAAAAATTTTTAACAAGTATATTTTTAAGTGTATTTATTTTACAATCAACTTGATCAGTCATTCAAGTATTTGCTGAAGAAGTAGATCAAAATTATTTTATAGTTACCGCATACTATTCTCCACTTCCAGATCAAAATAATTATCTTACAGGAAATTTCAAAGATGAAGTAATCTTGAACGGTCAATGAATTGCAGGTGCTTCAGGGAAAAAAGTATTTTCAGGTATGCTTGCTGCACCTTCTAAATATTCATTTTGAACAAAAATACACTTAGATTGATTAGGTATAGGTGAAGTTTCAGATAGAGGTGGAGCCATTGTTCCAGCTGGACAACGATGATATAGTTATGATAGAATTGATATCTGGATGTGATATGGTGACGAGTGATTAAAACGAGCACTTTACTGGGGAAAAAGAAAAGTAGCATGAAATATTGTAGACGCTACGAGTTCAGTAAATCTAGATTATACAAGTGTTCCTTCTCCAAATTGGATTAGTGTATGAAAAGATGATATTTCAAATAAAAGTGTTCAACAAAGTGTACTAGAACCTGTAGAACAAAATGTAAGTATATTTGAAATAGTTCTGAGTTCACTGAATTCTTGAAATTATGTAGCAGAGCTTCAAACGCTTCTCTCTGATCTTTGATATATTGCAAGTGATTACACAGCATGAGTATATGATGATAAAACCATAGAAGCAGTACGAAGTTTTCAATTAAACTTCTGAGTTATTTCTCATATTAATGACGCATGAAATGGTGTATACGGACCTAAAACTCAGAAAGAATTTAAAAGGCAATATGATATATATCTTAAGGAACAAAAGCTTTTTCAAGAATATGAAGAATCTTTAGAATTACTACAACAAGAAGCTCAATTAAATGCTCAGGAAACTATAAAAAATATCACTAATGTGTGATACTGAGAAATAAGTAGCTCAGTTCGAGAATTTCAAATAGTGCTTTCAAATTTAGGGTACTTTGATTATAAAGACACTGCAATTTTCTGAGCAAAGACAAAAAGTTCTCTTATAGACTATCAATTAGAAAATAATATTATAGATAAACAATCTCAAGTAGATGCATGAATCATTGGACCTAAAACTTTAGAATCACTTACTGAAGATATAGCTGACACATATTTTATACAAAAACTTATTGAACAAAATAGCTTAAATTGATACATAAGTTATGTAAAAAAAGAAAATAAAAAAATAGCTCTAGAATTAGAGCAAAGAAAAAATTCTCAGGAACAAATATCAAACAATACCATAGAGAATACTCCTATCATAAAAAAAATCTAGCCTCAGGCTAGATTTTTTTTATAGTCCATTTCAAGCAACAACTTTTGCAACTCTCAGTACTCTATCTCAAAGCATATATCAAGATTCAAACTCGTCAATAATAATTCACTCTTCTCAGGGAACTTGAGTCATAACATCGTGTCGTTCAGGATTTATAGTGCATCATTTACTCTCAAATTTTTGTATTCAAAAAGAATTAATATCTTTTTTAAGTGTTTTTTCCAATGCAACGACTCATTCGAATAATGCTTGAGTTTTTTGATCTTCTGGAGTATTTTTAATAATTCTTTCTAGATCATCGAGTCTAGGAAGTATTTTTTTAAAGATATCTCACTTTAAGAAAAAAATCATATCCTCTTTATCTCTCTGAGTTCGTTTTTTAAAGTTCTCATAATCAGCTTGATTTCGGGCTAAAAGATCCTTAAGTTTTGTTAATTCATCATCTCAACTTACTGTTATCTCTTCATCTAGTTGAGCTTCTTCACTCTCTTCTAAATCTGCAACAACTTCTTCAGCTTCTTGCATGAGTTCTTCTTCCAGTATTTCTTCTTTGTCATGATTTTCTGACATATTTTTATTATTATTTATGTAATTTTAGTGATCATATTCTAAGATTAAATCATAATAAATCAAGATACAGAAACAAGAAAAGTAGATAGACTTTTTATCAGTATTTTATACAATGGAGCTATTATTTAAAATATTTTTATATGAAACTCATCTCATGGAACGTGAATTGAATTCGGGCTGTTCTTAAAAAAAATTTTATAGAGTATCTCAAAGAGGAAAACCCAGATGTTGCTTGATTTCAAGAAATTAAAGGAAATCCTTCTCAAATTACAAAAAAGGATATCGCTGAACTTGAGACACTTTGATATCATATGTACTGGAACCCAGCAAGCAGACCTGGATATTCTGGAACAGCAGTATTTTCAAAACAAGAAGCTCTTAATGTTATATATTGAATTCCTGAAGCAAGTTATGACACAAAAAGCATAGAATATGTTGACGAGACTCTCCTAGAGAATCATGAATGAAGAGTATCATGCCTAGAATTTGAAAACTATTTTTACATAACCGTTTACACTCCTAACTCAAAAGATGATTTATCGAGACTCAATTATAGATACTCAGTATGGGATAAGGCATTTTTACAATATTTACAGTATTTAGAACAATCTAAGCCAGTTATTATTTGTGGAGACCTCAATGTAGCCCATAGAGAAATAGACCTTGCTAGACCCAAACAAAATACCATGAGTGCTTGATTTACGCGAGAAGAAAGAGAATGAATGGATAATTTTATAGATGGAGGTTTTATAGATACATTTCGATATAAAAACCCTGATAGTATCGATCGATATTCATGGTGGAGTTACAGAGCTTGAGCAAGAGCTCGAAACGTCGGCTGGAGGATAGATTATTTCCTTACTTCAAAAAGTATAATTGATAAAGTTGAGAGAGCATTCATTCGAGATGATGTCCTATGAAGTGATCACTGTCCAGTTGGTATAGAAATAAGTTTATAATATGAAATTTTATCAAAAACATATACCTGATGGTCAAAGTATTCAAGCTATAATTCACCAACATTGGCTTATAGTATTTGATAAATATCTTTTATGGCTCAGTTTTTGAGCACTCATTCCGTCTTTTTTGTATTATCAATCTGAAAGAGTCCGTGACATAGTCCCCTTCTTTATTTTAGAGATTCTTTTGCTTTTAGTATTTTGGAAAATAGTGTATGAGCTCTATAATTGGTACAATGATGTTTGGATTATCACAGAGCAAGCAATTTATGACTTGGAATGGTCGCTTTTAAAAACAAATGTTCAGAGTATTCATTTAGAAAGTATTGAATGACTCGAAGTGGATAAACATAGAATATGGGATACAATTTTTAATAAAGGAGATATTATTATTCATAAATTTGGTGATGAAGAAATCGCTATTTATAGTGCATATGCACCTCACAGAGCCATCACAGTAATCGAAGAATATATAAATCCACCTGAGGATGAAGAACAAGATAATAATTTTGATCTCGTTATGGATACGCTCAGTTGAGTAGTAAAAGATTATCTTCAAAATAACTGATTACCAGATCACATAAACACTCGATTGAAACACCATCATCAATCTGATGAAGAGTATGATGAAGAATCAGAGGAAGTAGATGACAAAGATTCAGCGTATACGTTGGACTTAAGATAATATTGAAGATATAATGAGTGAGTATATAGAAAATATTCTGAGAGACCTTCCAAAAACACCTGGTATTTACCAGTTTTTTAATACGTCTTGAGAAATAATCTATATTGGTAAATCTGTACGTCTTAAAGATAGAGTCAATAGTTACTTTAGAAGTCATACAAAGCTAACAGTTCAAAAAAAAATTATGGTTCGGCAAATTGTCGACATAAAAATTATTATCACTAATAATGAGACAGAGAGTTTAATTCTGGAGAGATCACTTATCAAGGAACACAAACCTCAATATAATATACTTCTCAAAGATGATAAAAATTATTATTATATCAAGATAACAGACGAGCAATTTCCAAAGGTTATCAAAACAAGATTTAAAACAAAATCTTGAAAATATTTTGGGCCTTACACACATGGATTTTACGTCAGCAATTTGCTACGAATCATTAAAAAAGTATATTGATATTGATGTTACGGAATCCATTTCTTCAGAGTCTGAAGACAATATAATCTTGATCAGTATATATTTAAAAATAATACCCATAGAGAAAAACCTGATATCACGCTCGCAGAGATAGAAACGTACTACAAGGAAAAAATATCAGAGATAGAGGATTTTTTAAAAGGAAATGTAAATCATATAGCAGAGTGACTTACTCGTAAAATGCTTGCGTATGCAGCTGAATTAAAATTTGAAGAAGCTGCAAAACTCAAGATAGATATTGATTCACTCAGAATAACGCAAGAAGAGCAAATAGTCAGAGACTTTGTAAATGGAAATTATGATGTTATAAATATACTCGAAAAATATGGAAATACCTATGTTTGATGTATAGAGATTCGTAATAGTGTCATAATGTGATACTTTAACTACGAAATTGAAAACTCATTAGAGGAAGATAGTCATGAAGTACTGAAAACCTTTGTAGAGAATAGATATATTGATCATCTTGAGGAAGCAGATACAGCTACCTATATTATTCCGTTCGCCGTAGAGTGATTAACCCAATGAATTAAGACTGAGGTTCCTAAAATATGAGGGAAATTTGATGTTCTGAGACTCTGTTACAAGAATTTATATAATTATGCTCATAAAAAATACTTGGGGTCTCTATCGGCTAAAAACTTCACAAAATCTACCATGTCAGATTTACTGGATATTTTATGATATACACAAGTAAATAAAAAAGATATTGTATTCGAGTGTAATGATATCTCTCATCTCTCAGGAACACATACGGTAGCGAGTAGAAGTGTGATTGAAAACTGACGAACAAATCCCAAAAAATATAGAAAATTTCATATTAAAAATCTCAGTCAATGAAAAATTGATGATTTTGGTTCTATGAAAGAGATTTTTGAACGTAGACTCTTAGAAATGATAAAATTATGAAATATTCCTGATCTTATTATCATTGATGGTGGAAAGTGACAACTTGGTTCAGTTGTGAGAATTCAAAATGAATTTATCGATAATCTAGAGCAAAAATATAAGAGTCTAGAAATTAAAGAGCTCAGTTTTGAAGCTTCAGAAAAAGCAATAAGAGAATTGCAGATAGTCAGTCTCGCAAAACAAGAAGAAGAACTCTTTCTCCCTGGTATTTCAAAAAGTATTGTACTCTCCAAAGACTCACCTCAGTTAAGACTGGTACAATCTATTCGTGATGAGGCTCACAGATTTGCTATTACGTTTAATAGAGATGCAAGAAGCGCTAATATGAAAAAAAATATTTTAGAGTCACTCCCATGAATTTGACCTGTAACTCGTAAAAAAATAATTCGAAATTTTTGAAGCGTTGGTTGACTTAAAGCTATGTCAAGAAGCGATATTGAATCCAAATTATGACTTAAAGTTACGCAAATACTTGATGACCATTGACTCCTGATGTAACACAAACTTGTCATTGCTTTGCAATCTACACAAAATATATTACAATATAGCTATTATTTCCAGTACATATCTATGAAAGACATATTTCAAAAATATAAGCGTCACTCACTTATCACGCATCTTGGTATTTTTTCTCTCAGTGTTTTTTTTGCACTATGAATTAATCTGCTACTTCAGTGAAATATTGATTCAGACTTACTGAAAGCAAGTACTATTTGAATCTCAAATGATACCGAATTGGTAAATAGTAATGCTGATTTATTTGCAACATTCACTGATTCTTCAATAGTTATTCAAAATACTGCTGCCATGCAAGATGTATCTGAAATTTCATTTACAGTGACGTATGATCCAGATATTTTAGAAATAGAAATTCCAAATAGTAGTAGTCCAGATATCACTTACACTACTATAGATAACACTCCTTGACTTGAGACTATTATTATTAATTTTAAGTCATCTTTAGACATAGAATCTGAAACGGAAATATTTAAAGTACTGTATACGAAACTCAACGACAAAGTTGCACAAGTAAATCTTATTAATACTAATTTCACAGATTCCGTTTGAGAAAAATATTTACTCAGTAGTCAGTGAGCTATTAATTAAGTCTATGTTATACGATACACATTGTCACCCGTATCTTGCAAAAGAAAAAACTCAGAATGAAGTCATTGCTAACTTTTTATCACAGTGATGAAAATTTCTCAATACAGTTTCAGTCGACATGCAAAGTTCTCAATTAAATGTTGCATTAGCACAGGAAAATACTTGAGTATTTGCGGTTATTTGAATACATCCAACTCATGTGCTAGATTATATAGATAATGTAGAAGAAGTAATTAAAACTCTAGAAACACTCTATAAAAATAATTCTCAGAACGTCGTTGCTCTTTGAGAAACGTGACTTGATTATTATTGGCTAGAAAAATTAAGTACAAACTCTTGAATCTCAGAGAAAAAAATTAAAGAAATTCAAAAGGAGTTTTTTATTGCCCATATAGCACTCGCAAAAAAATTATGACTCCCCATTGTAATTCATAATAGAGAATCCGCGAATGATGTATTTGAAATACTAAGAAATGAAAATTTTACAAATTTTATATTTCATTGTTACAGCGAGGATTTGGACTATGCTCTTGAGCTCATTAAATTTGCACCTGAATGCAAACTTGGTTTCTGATGAGTCCTTACATTTAAAAGTGCACAAAAAACAAGAGATGCTGCAATTTGAATACCACTGAAAAATATTATTATAGAAACAGATAGTCCTTACTTAACTCCAAGCCCTCATAGAGGAAAAATAGAAAATGAACCAGCATTTACGATACATGTACTCGATATGTTACAACATATACGTCCTGAAGATGACAATGTAATTAAAAAAATAGTTTTTCAAAATTCACTAGAAATATTTAACATAAAAAAAGAAACAGCTTAAACTGTTTCTTTTTTTATGTTTTTTGCTTTGTAGTATTCTTTTGTTGAATTAAAATTTTTTTTAAATTCTTCTGGATCTCAATAATCAGCAAAATGTTGTTCCCATTCATGACCTCCTTTTTTTCTTTTAGCAGCTTTAATTGGACACCAATACTTTTCAGTTCGTCATCAAACTTCAACAGCAAATGAAAACAAACCATTCATATAAGAGCAATACAGACAGTTTACTTTTTGGATTAAATTCAAGTAATTTAAATGTCTTCTATCAAATACAATATAATCTGAACGCTTTACAAGTGGGATTTTATAAAGTCTAAAAGCCGTTTGTTGATATAAAAATAATCAAACATCTAATACAAATCCAGGAATTATCATGCCATAAATAAATGGCATAGAGATAAAATGTCTCACACTTTTAGGAACTGCGTAGTCCTTGAGAGGGACTTTAAATCATTTTTGATATTCTTTCGCTTTATTTGAAAATTTAATTCTGCCGTTTTCTACTGAGAAGTCGTATTTCTTCCTTAGTTTTTCATACTCTTTTTTAATTTCTTCTTTTTTTGCATCTATATCTGCAAAAAGTTTACTAATCTTTGAATTCATACGGTATTTATTAAACTATTTAGACCTTTGTTCTACATAATCAACCAGAAAATCAATTTTATCTGATCCTAGATGTCGAGAAATACTTCGACAATCTGAAATTATATTATGAAGGAGTGTACGACTTTTGTCCAGACCTGTCAAATACACAAATCATTTCTCTTCTCAACCAACACTTTTTCAAGTTTCTTCTTGAGTCCCCTCCACATCAAGTAAATCGTCTTTGACTTGAAAAGCGAGTCCAAGTTTTTTTCAAAAATCTTTAAATATATCTATATTAGCTCTTTCTCATGAAAGAATTATACCACCTAAGATACTTGCTTCAATAAGTTTGCCAGTTTTTTTATTATGAAGTTGAGTCAGTATGTTTTCTGTTAATTTTGAAATATTTTCTTCGAAATACATATCTTCTACTTGTCATCAAACCATACCATAAAATCAAATAGCATGAGAAATCAATTTTGAAAGTTCTTGAGATACATACGGTGATTTAATGTCAGCTATTAGCTCAAATCACAAGGTATTGAGCATATCACCAACAAGTATTGCTTCATATTGGCTATATTTTTTCCATACAGTGAGCTCTCAACGTCGTAGCTCATCATTATCCATACATGGCATATCGTCGTGTACCAATGAAAATGCATGAATCATTTCCAGAGCAATACAAAACTTCATAATATCTTCATCTGTTTTGATACTAGAAAACTCTCTTCAAGAGAGAGTAATATAAAACTCAAGAGCCAGAATCGAGCGAAGTTTTTTTCATCATTTACATGAATACTTAATTACCTCTTTAAATTGCTCAAGAGGTTCCGAACTTGGAAGTGATAGATATGTATCTAAATACTTATCAATAGAGCTCTCAATCAAATTTTTATATTCATTGTACCATTTTGGAAGTTTCATATTTTATTTTCAAAAATTACGTTTTCGATCATTGTAGCTAGCGAGTGCTTTCAAAAGTTCTTCTTCATCAAATTCAGGCCAATTTTTATTGGTAAAATAATACTCAGCATACGCACTGTCATAGAGGAGAAATCACGAATGTCTAACATCTCATCAAGTCCTAATAATCATATCAGGAGCTGGTAAAATTGCGCTGTCGGTATATTTTCTAAACTCAGTTTCATCAAGATCATCGGGATTAACTCAAGCGAGTATAATTTTTTTTGTGGCACGTACTATTTCATTTTGTCCTCCATATACCAGAGCAATTGTAAGAAATATTTCAGTATTGTTTTTAGTTATTTCTATAGTATCACTCAGAATTTTTTGTGTTTCAACAGGAAGCTTTGATATATCTCAAATAACTTGAATTTTTACTCAATTTTCCATAAACTCTGGCAAAAGTTTTGGAACATACGTTATTATTTTTATTATTCCAGCAATTTCTTCAGCGTCTCTTTTCACTAAGTTCTCAGTAGAGAGGGCCCATAGAGTAAGATACTGAATTCAAGCATTTCTCGCGTGTTTCGTGATTTTTTTTACAGTATCAAATCACGCTTTATGTCAAAAAATTGCAGGCATAAAACGTTCTTTAGCCCATCTACGATTTCAGTCCATTATAATTGCGAGATGATTCATGATTTGAAATATTTTTATAAATGGTGAGTATTATAGTAAAATTAACCTTATCACAAAATGAGTTTCTCTGGGTTTGCAAGACTCCAAAATTTTCACTTTTTTGATATGAGTTCCTTATAATTGCCAGATTCTACAATTTTTCAATTTTCAAGTAAAAAAATAGAGTCAACATGTTGAATAGTTGAGAGTCTATGAGCAATAATAATACTTGTTTTTCCTTTCATGAGATTTTTTAAGGCTATTTCGATTTTTTTCTCCGTGACATTATCAAGGGCAGACGTCGCTTCATCAAGTATAAGTATCTCAGGATTTTTTAAAAATAATCGAGCTATAGAGATCCTTTGTTTTTCTCAACCAGAGAGTTTCAGTCATCTCTCTCAAATCACGGTATCTATTCCATTCTCTAATTCATACACAAACTCTGCTTGTGCTGAAAATAAGGCTTCTTTTATTTGTTTTTGAGTTGCCTTTGGATTTGAAAATAAGAGATTCTCTTTGATAGAAAGATTAAATAAACTATTGTCCTGTGATACCACTCATATATGACTCCTGAGTGATGATTTCTTAAGTTTTGATATGTTAGTATCATCAAGCATAATACTTCACTCAGAGACTTCCCAAAACCTGAGTAACAAGTTTACAATCGTACTCTTCCCTGCTCAAGTATTTCAAACGAGCGCTATTTTTGTTCAAGCATCTATTTTAAGATTTATATTTTTTAATATTTTTTTAGATTCTGTATATCAAAAGAATACATTTTTAAACTCAATGCTTCATTTCAAAATTTTTATATTTTTTCAAGTATCCATATCTTCCTTTTCATAGGAATCAACAAATTCTTCATAATATTCAGTAAATCAGGCTCACCATCGCTGAACTTGTCGTATTTGAGCAAATAATCATCCCAATGGATAATAAATCCATCCGATCAGTAAAAAAAATAAAAATAACTCTGAAAAATTGATACTCCCGTTTTGGAAAAAATAAAATCAAAAACCTAATACCAGTATTCTAAGAATCGCAATAAGTGCTCATATATATACGTTTGCAATAGCCCATCTCTTTGAAATATCATATTGTATCACTAATAGTTCTTCTTCAGTTTTATGAAAATATGTATTAATTGATTTCTCTAAATTTAGAATTTTAAGGAGTGAAAAATTTGTAATAGCATCTCATATCACTCAAAAAACAACATCTTCTTTTTTATTATTTATATTTTGTAGATTAAGTGTTTTTTTATTAAAAAACATACCAATAATAATAGCAAATGGGATACCAGAAGTTGTTATAAGTGCCATCGTAACATCTATGTAAAACAAGAAAAAAATAGCTATCAAGATTCATGATAAGTCTTTTACTAAATTGAGATAAAAGAAAAAGAAAAAGTTCATAAACGACTCTCGTGATTTTTCAATCTTTTTAAATACTTCTCAAGACTTTTTTTGCAAGTATTTTCAGTATGGAATACTCAGAGCCTTTTGAGCTGTAGTTTGTAAATTATTAACGTAAAAATCGAGAATATTTTTATCTACAAAATGATATCTGTATATGTACTGTAAACATATTGAAACAAATACAACTATTCCCCATTGCACATTGTAACTAAATATTTTTCAGGATACTATATCTCAATTTTTAATATATTCTTCAATGAGACCTATGACTCTTGCAGCCATAAAAGTTTCTGAAAGTGCTACAGCAGAAGTTATAACTCAAAATAATAACATAAAATAGAATTTCTTTTTTCAAAGAAATTCTATAAATGATTGAATTGCACGTAGATATATATGCATACATGAAAAGATTATTTAAACCACCATTTTGTCATCATCTGTTCTGTCTGCTTTTTTTTCATAGACTGTAAGAATAGTTTTTTTGTGAAATTCGTAGAGAAGTGGTGAAGCAATAAATATAGAAGAAAATGTACCAATGATAGTTCCATATAACATAGTGAGAGTGAACCCAGTAATACTTTCTGGTCAAATTACAATAATACAAAGCAATACAAAAGCTATGGTCAAACTCGTGTAAATACTTCGAGTCATCGTCTCATTCACTGAAAGATTAATAATTTCTGAGAGTTGTTTTCATTTTCAACCGAATTCTTGCAAGTTTGATCTGATTCTATCAAATATAACAATAGTGTCATTTATAGAATACCCGAGGATTGTTAAGAGTGCCGTAACAAAAAAAGTATCAATTTGAAATTGTGGGAAAAAATATGAAGTCAGAATATAAATACCACTCGCAATTACTACATCATGAAAGAGTGTAATAATAGTAATTGCAGCAAAACTCAATGATGTAATACCTCAAACAGTTCCAGAAAATGTATAAGCTATATAGAGTGCAATGGCTCCTATCGCTATAATAAGTGTTAACTTAGCTGTATTTCTAATATAATCTCAAAAACTGGCTCATATATTTGTATATCTTGAAAGTGTGATATCTCAGAGCTTTGCATACTCAGTTTTTAGATTATCACGAAACACTATTTTATATTCTTCACTTTCTATATCACTGAGAGTATTTGAGATTCAAGCTTCTACTACAAATGTATTTTCACCTGTGATTTTATACACATTAACCGTATTCATGATATTTCATGACTGGTTAATAATATCTTTTTGGGTTTGTGCAATTTGACTCGCACTAGCTATATCTAAATTGTAAGTTTCATATGAAAATTCATTTTGTGAACCTCAGGTCATATCTATTCAAAGATTGAGAGTTCAAAAAAGTATAAATAATAATGATACAACAAATAGAACTCCAGAAATAGTAAAGTAGACAAATCTAGATGAAATAATATCGAGCTTCATATATGATGAATAAGTTAATAATGTGGGTAGTGTACACAAAATACGACGAAAACAAAATTAACTTGTAAAAGAGATTGGAGTCATATAATAAAGCAACTATAACAAAAAAACATGAAAAAAATAATACATTATATCATACTTTGATTTCTCACTGCTATGATACTTTTCCTCGTCGTTACAATGTTTAAACCAGACTTATTACTCCCTATTATAGAATGGATAAAGTCTCAGATTGAAGTGCTTTGAAAATGGAATTATCTCGTAGCATTTTTATCAGCTCTTATTGAGTCTCTTCCAATAATTGGAACGATAATGCCTGGTCAAATTGTTTTAATATCAGTAGGTTGATTTTATGGATGACTTTGAGTAACTCAATTTATATGAATACTACTATCAGCTATAGCATGATCGGTAATATCTAATGCAATTTGATATTTTTTATGAAAATACTACGGTGAAGAATTTTTTAAGAAATATTGAATGTGGGTAGGAATAGAGCAAACAGAATTAAAGTATCTAAAAAAATGAGTGAATACATGGTGATCTTGGGGAATAATACTCTCTAAATTTCACCCACAAGCAAGAGCATTTTTGCCATTTATTGCTGGAAGTATGTGATTTTTAAAAACTAAATTTTGGATTTTTAACATAATTGCCTCAGTAATTTGGGCAGTAACTTTTGTAGTAATTTGAATATTTTTTGCAGAATACTATGAACTTATAATTAAATACATGTGATATTTTATGTTAGTGATAATTTTTTGTGTATGAATCTATCTTTGGAAATTTAAAAAAGAAAGTGTCAGAGCATATTGGTCAGAAAAAAACAGAGAAATGGAAGCAAAATATAAAAAATAATTGAAGTTTTTAAAAACATTTTTATACTCCAGAAAATTTTAAATTATATTTACATATTATGGAATTTATTTCAACACTCTTGAATGGAGTGATTTCTTTATTTCTAGAAAATCCATTAGGTCAATTATTTTGATTCATAGCAATGTTTGTATGAATCACAGGTTTTATTGTGACAGATGATACAAAAACCATCAAAATATTTATTGCTGCTACCATATTTTGGCTTCTACATTTCATTTTTATGTGAAATTATTGAGCTTTGCTTGCTTGAATTATTTGACTTATTAGACTGATACTCTCGCTTAAATATAAAAAGAGTGTTTCAGTATTTATGGCAATATTAGCTGTCAGTATTGCACTTGGACTCTATAGTTTTGATGGAAAGATTATTTCTATTATACCTCTTATAGCGACGGCAATATCAAGTTATTGATTCTTCTTTTTAGAAAAGGTAAGACTTCGATTACTGTTGGCATGAGTATCATTTATGTGGCTTTTTTACCATTACAACACTGGTTCTATGAGTTGAGTTACTAATGAAATAATAGTTCAATGAACTATTATTTATTCTGTTTATAAATTTATGACTGGAGCTGAGAAAAAAGAAAAAATACTTGATCGATTCAAAAGAAGAATTTGAAGAGCACCTGTGAGAGTTAATTTCTGAAGATATGTATTTTACAGAGATAAAGATAGATTTGAATAATTTGACTATATTTTTAAATTATGTTTTAATATAACTATATTACTTCATAAGTTGTACCTGTGATAGAATTAATCAGTCTATACATTGAGTTTATTCTCAGAGATCCTTTTGCGCAAATCACCGGATTTATGGCTATGATTGCAACGATGATAGCCTATTTTCAAAAAGATGATATGACTGTTAAAAAACTCATACTCATATCTTCACTCTTTTGGTGAGCTCATTTTTACTTGATGGGATTATATGCGTGACTTGCAGCAGTTATTATTTATGTATTTCGTTTCGCACTTTCTCTGAGATACAAAAGAAGTAAGTGAGCATTTATGGCGATTATACTCACTACTTTAGTTGCAGCTTATTTCACTTTTGATGGTTTATTTTCTATAATTCCGATTATTACCTCAATGTCATGAGCCTATTCATATTTTTTCTTAGAAAAAATTAAGCTTCGACTTGCTATGATGTTTAATTCATCACTTTGGCTCGTATATCAAATCAGTGTTTGATCAATAAGTTGAATCCTAAATGAGTCCTTTGTGCAAATTATTCTCCTCTTAACAGTGTACAGAATGTTACATCCTGAAGGTGGAACAAAATACTATGCTAACAAAATTAAAGATATTCTTTGGAAAAGAAGCAGACCTGATTATGATAGGTTTATCTTTATACATGATAGAGTTATCCATTACCGACAAATTATATGAACACAATTCCTGAAAATCTTACATTACGACTTGCGGAAATCTTTTCAAAAGAAGAGTTCGATCTTTTGAAAACTTCAATTTCACAAGAAAGACGAAGTGTCAGCTGTAGACTTAATGCATTAAAATCAACTGAAACTGAAATAGAAGAAGCTTTTTTTAAGGCTTCTTTGTCATATACAAAATTAGAGTTTCCTGCTTGATGCTATTTATTTGATGAGAATGTCCAAGAATCAGATTTATGGAGACTCAAAATCTACAAAGCTTGAAAAATATATATGCAATGAATTTCAAGTCAGATTCCCGTTCAGTATTTTTCAAATGAAAAATGAAAAATTAAAAGCTTAAAAATACTTGATGCTTGCGCAGCTCCAGGATGAAAAACAGGTCAACTGCGAGAACAATATCCAGATGCGGAAATTTGGGCTTTTGAATCATCAAAAATTCGCTATGAGAAGATGACTCATAACTTTGAGAAGCTTTGATATGAAAATATCAATACCATTCATGATGACGTTAAAAACATAGCAAAACACATCGAGGAACTTAACTATTTTGATATGATTCTCATTGATGCTCCGTGTAGTTGAGAATGAGCTGTAAGTTTATCAAATACAAAATTTTTAGAAAACTGGTCACTCGGCCAGATAAAAAAATACTACAGCATACAGAAATGAATTTGTGATGCACTCATTCCATATCTAAGAGTTGGAGGAGAGTTATTGTATTCTACTTGTACCATGGCACCTGAAGAAAATGAGTGAGTAATTCATTATTTATTATGTAAATATCCTGAATTACAGTTAGAAAATATTGACTTAGAGCAAAATAAGTATATAAAGACTAAGAAATGACTGAGACAATTTGAAAAACTTACTTTTAAAAAAGAAATTTCTGAAAATTGTGTAAGAGTAATTCCTTCTGAATATTCAGAATGATTCTTTATAAGTAAAATTACAAAAGTATGAACTGAATAGAACATAATGTTGAAGAAGAACTAGATGCAGGTGTATGGAATATCAGAGAAAATTCCAAATTACAGGATTGGGTGGCCAATAAAGCTATGGAAATTTTGCTACTAGATGAAGCTAGACCAAAAGTAATATATAATACATCAAGGAATTGAGATTCAAAGGAATGAATATACTTTGTAGACTTCTGAATAAAAGAATTAGAAATTAGATTTGATTGAAATAATATTCTAGAAAATAAAAAAGAAGCAGCCTAAGCTGCTTCTTTTTTTGTTTCTTATTTACTGAACTTAAAGAGCATCACATCTCCATCTTGTACGATATAGTCTTTTCCTTCAAGTTTTACTTTTCAAGCTTCTCGAGCTTTTGACCAGCCTCCATGTTCAATGATATCCGTTGCTTTAACTACGTCAGCTTTGATAAATCATTTTTCAAAATCAGTGTGGATCACTCAAGCTGCCTGAGGAGCAGAAGCTCATTTTTTTACAGTCCACGCTCTCACTTCTTGTTCTCATGCAGTAAAATAATATTGAAGTCATAGTGCGTCATAACTTGCTTTAATGAGATTATCCAGTCCAGTTGAAACAAGTTCCATGTCATCGAGAAATTCTTTTTTTTCTTCAAGGCTCATTTCTAACATATCCTCTTCAAGTTTCGCACAAATAGAAACTACTTGCGTATTTGCATCTTGAACTCAGATAATTTTTTTGAGCTCATCAGATGTTGAATCCATCATTTCTTCTGAAACATTACATGCATAAACAAATTGTTTATTAGTCAGTAAATGAGAATCTCTTAAATGAAGTTTTTGTTCATCACTCCAAGGCATAGAAGATACAAGATTACCAGCTTCTAATCACTCTAAAGCAAGTTCTAATGTTTTAACTTTTTCTAGGAGTTCTTTATCAGAACGTGCTTTTTTTGATTCAGATTGGATTCTCTTTGTAGTAGTTTCAATATCAGCAATAATAAGCTCTGCATTAATAACTTCTATATCATTTTTGGGATTTACTTCACCATGTACATGGATAATATCTCCATTTTCAAAAATACGTACTACTTGAAGAATAGCATCAGCTTCTCGAATATTAGCTAGAAATTTATTCCCCATTCACTCTCCTTCGCTCGCTCATTTAACTATTCAGGCAATATCTATAAATTCACAACTTGCTGGAATAATTTTTGCTCCATTAACAGCAACTCGAATTTTCTCAAGTCTTTCATCATGTACATTTACAAGTCCAACATTAGGTTCAATGGTACAAAATGGAAAATTTTGAGCATCAGCTCCATAATTTTTAGTAAGCGCATTAAATAGAGTCGATTTACCAACGTTTGGAAGTCACACAATACCTATCTTCATGAATATAATATAAACAAATAATTTCGCTGAGTATAGTGATTTTTTAGAGTTTTTAAAGCTAAAATTGATTTAATACCCTATTTTATATTAGCACTTGAAGTATTTCAAAGTCTGATGATATTATTTCTTCACATAATAGTATCAGTAGAAAAAAATGACTGAGATTTTTTAACACCTGTTGCCTGCAAATATCACTGCATGGAAAGGTCATCAGTTATAATATAATTTGCTGTATCTAAAGTTCTATTGAACTCATTTATGAAATTATTTCACACATACATATGTCCTACCATAATTCCCCTTTGAATTGAAGAATAAGTAGATAAAAAATAACTAAACACATCAATATTTTTTTGTGTATATTTTGGAAATCATGAAATATCTAATATTCATATATGAGAATCTGTATCTCATATACCGTGTCATGGGAAATGCTTTCAATATAAACTCATCTCTAGTACTTCACTTGAGAGAATAAAAGCATTTATAAGCATTTTAAAATCAAGAATCTCTGAACTAAAACTTCTGTCATATCAAGATATTACTGGGTTTCAGTCATCTAAATCCATAACGAGTCAATAAGTATTTACTCATACTTGCTTCAGTGAATTCATTCTTATATACGCAGCTATTTCAAGAAAATATTTTTTACTCATTTCATCTTGTATAGAATTGTATGTTTTTCAAAGATCTTGAAGGCTCGGATAAAAATAAAGTTTTTTTGTATCAAATAAAGAATTCATAGTACTAAGACTCTCTGTACTCATTGATTGCATTCGTATTTTGACAAAAAATGTATTTAAGATTGACTGCAATTCTTCAGTAGAAGGAAAATCTACAAACCTATGAATCTGTCATCCTTCTTGATCTATAAATATGAGTATTTGTGGATTTATATTTTTTATTTCAAGAGCAATCTGAATCATCTCATCTCTTGAAAAATCTTCTTTACCTCTGAAAATAAAAACACTTTGAGTTTTTTTTAAAGCTTCTTTATTTATTTGTATCAAAGAACTGTGATTTTCTCATTTTATAAACTTCAAAGAGAGAGCGCTGTGAGAGACTATAACATTAGAGTGTGTTTTTTCTCACAAGTTGCTCAGCATATATTTTAAATTATATTTAAAATACAAAATATCATCTCTATTTTTTATATTTGGATTTTGAGAAAGTCGAGTATTTATTTCAGAAATAAGATACTGAATTAAATTTGTTTTATATTCAATGGTTTCTCACTCTATGAGATTTTCTAAAGTTTGTATTTTAGAATCTATATATATTTCATTTATGGCGTAGCTTGAGTGCCATAAAGAAAAAAAGAGGATTATTATAATCCAAATTTTTTTTATCATATTCTATGAGATATTTTTTAATTTATCTTTAAGTTTTTCAAGTTTTTGTTTTGCTTGTTCTTTTTTCTTCATTTCTTCATGAACCAGATTCTTCGGTGCATTTCTCACAAATGATTCGTTAAGAAGTTTTTTATCTAGAATACTTATATACTCTTTTGTATCAAGTATCTGCTCTTTGAGTCTGAGTCTCTCTGAATCAAGGTCGAGAGCATTTGCTGTATCAACATATACCTCAACTCAAGCCTTAATAACACTGTAGACTAGGTTTGGATCAGTAAGTTTTTTATCAATAATTTCAGTTTCGTCTGATTTTAGAATTCAACTTAATATATTTAAAGTTGGTTCCAGTATTTCTGCATTTTTATTTTTTGCGTAGATTTTGAGCTTAATACTTTTATTAGGCATAATATTATTCTCAGCTCTGAGTTTTCGTACCTCTTTTACAATCTCAACAAATAATTCATGAGCTTTAATAGCTTCCTGGTCAGATTCTATCTCGACTTTAGGCCAAGGAGCAACTATGAGATCTCCAGAGAATCAAAGTTTTTTGTATAGTTCTTCTGATACAAAAGGGATATATGGATGCCATAGCTTGAGCAAGACTCCCATAGCATATCTAATAACAGTTTCACCGTGCTTAGAACTTGTCTTAGAAAGTTTAAATTCTTCAATATAATAATCACAAAAACTATTTTTTGTAAACACATAGAGCTCTTGTCCTGCATCTGAAAAACTATAGTTTTCCATAGATTCGGTAACAAGTTCAGTCAACTCAACAAGTTTTGATAGTATCCATTTCTCATGAACAAGG